>CALWKO010000052.1 GCA_944381275.1 uncultured Clostridia bacterium
CTTAACGCACTATCACTTCAAGGCAAAAAGGGATGCAACGTCACGTTGCCGCCCGCTTAAAGTGTTCTACTGAGGTTGGGTGCGGGTACAAAAGGTTTAAGATATAAATGAAAAGTTGGATATAGGAAATTGGGAAATGACTGTGCGCTGCACATTAAAGCGTTCAAAACGCTTTAATGTGCAAACTCACAACCGCAGTAATTTTGACGATAAAGTGAGAACTCTTGACTTAGGCGGATGGAGTGGAGGTATCCGTCCTGCTTTTTAAAGTCGGAGGGCAAAAATTCAACGCCCTCCCTTTCGCCGACGGCGCGGCCGACGGCGTTGATGAGGGGCGCGTTTTTATGAGGGCTTACGGTCAGGGTGGTGGCGAACATATCAAAGCCGCCCGCCTTTGCCGCGCGCGCGGCGGCGGTGAGGCGCAGTTCAAAGCATTTAGAGCACCTCGCTCCGCCCTCCTTCTCCTCTTCCAATCCCTTGGCGGCGCGAAGGAACAGGTTATGATCGTAATCGCAGTCGAGGAACTCCGCCTGCGGATACGCTTGCTTTAACAGGCGGATCTGCTCGCTCTTCCTCTTCAAGTACTCCTCGTAAGGGTAAATATTGGGGTTAAAATAAAAGACGGTCACCTTGGCGAGCGGCACGAGCACGCTCAGGCAGTGCGACGAACAGGGCGCGCAGCAGCTGTGCAACAAAAGGCGCGGCGCTTCGTCCGCTCCGCCCAGCCTTTGCAGCATCAGCTTATTAAAATCCTCTTTCAAATTTTGCAATATCTGTCCACATCCATTACAAATACGGTGGCGCCGCCTATCTCTTCGTTGACGGGAGCCATGCCGCCCGTATAGGCGAGCCCGGGCACGGCGGCGGGAGGGGCGTAGATGACCTTGTTCCTCTTGCCCGCGTGCGAGCGCAGGATGTCGATCACCTTTTCCACCTTCTCATCTTCCGTGCCTATGAGCAAGGTGACGTTCTTCTTCCTTAAAAACGCGCCCGTAGTGGCAAGTTTTGTTACCACATAGCCGCTGTCGTTGAGTGCGTGAGTGGTCGTTTCTTCATCTTCTTTTCTCAAAATCGCCCAAACCATTTTCATAATCTTCCCTCCGAGGCACTCCCCCGCAAGACGCTTTTACGCGGCGGGATAAAATAAGTACCCGAGCATATTTTATCACATAACCTCACGTTTTTCAAGGGGGAATTTTTCCTTTCGCCCGCCCCCGCACACGGCGGGAGCGATTTTAGCGGAATCCTTCCGCCCGCTTTCGGGTGAGCTGCCGACTCATAGTAGCGCTGCTACAATTTCGCGACATCTCACCCGAAATCAAACGAAATTATCCTCGCTAAAACCTCTCCGCCGTGCGCGTGTGCGGGCGTAGTTTGCTTTTCGTCATGTTATGTAAAATGGAAACGTATCTTTACCCAACCTCACCCGAACACATTTTACAAATATAATTGATTTTATTTGATATATGTTTTTTGTCGGTATTACTAGTTACCTGTAAAATGCTCGCTTTCAGCGAGGGGAGCGCGGGGACGGGTGAAAAAAACAGACCCCTTGGGCGGGACCTGCTTTTTGTCTTGCTTTGCTTTTGCTTATTGTAAAAACAGATGCTTGGTGATCAATACCCAAATAACGTCGATCCAGCCTACGAATACGCCGAGGATAGTAACGACCAAGCTTATTATCAGCCTGAGCGCGCCCCCTTTTTTAAAGAAAGTGGACCACCTTACGACAATTTCCGTAATCCAGTTTACTACCGGGATAAGCAGCAGGATCACCTGAACCAAGCGGCTTTGCCTATTAAACCACGTCATGGCATTATACCCCCTTATAAAGATTTGCACACCTTGATACTCACCTCATATGTGCTTAATAGTATTATACTACCCTTTAAGCAACAGGTCAAGAAATAGTAAAAAATTTTACGCATTTTATTACTGCCTTAACCTTTACGTTCAGCAGAGGTTTTGCCTCCGCTCGGAAGGTAAATTGCCGCCAATCGTTTGCCCTATATGTCGCATTTGATGTATTATATTCTTATGAAATATTACATTGTGGGCGCAAGCGAATTTGCGCGGGAAAAATTTCATCCGGAAGACGACGCCGTGGTCATAGCAGCCGACGCGGGCGTGAAATACGTGGGAGAGCGGGCGGACCTTGCCATAGGCGACTGGGATTCATTGCACTCCTTCCCCTCGAACATCAAAGCGGTGACCCTGCCCGTGGTGAAGGACTACACGGACACGGGCGAGGCGGTCGACCACGCCCTGCAGCACGGCGCGACGGAGATTGTCATGTTCGGCACGAGCGGAGGCAGAGTGGATCATTACCTTGCCAACTTGCAATATTTGGTGATGATTGCCGACCGCGGAGTTAAAGCGAGCATGGTCTGCCCCGACTGCACGATATACGCCATGGCGGAGGGCGAGCGCGAATTTTACGGCAAGGGCAAGACGCTTTCGATAATACCCATGCGCGAGCGGGTGACGGTGAGCGTAAGCGGCGTGCAATATCCGCTTAAAAAACACCTCATGCCGGAGGACAACCCCGGGCTGGGAGTGAGCAACGTGATTTGGGAAAAATGCGCCCGCGTGACCATACACGAGGGAATAGTTTTGGTGATATTAAATGATTAAATGCGCCATATTCGACTTGGACGGCACCATTTTGAACACCTTGGGCGACCTTCACGCCGCGGTGAATTACGCCATGCGCTCTTTTAACAAGCCGGAGCACACCTTGGAAGAAGTGCGCAAGATGATAGGCGACGGTGTGGCAAAGCTGATAAGCCGCGCCCTGCCTAAGGACAGCCAAGATTTATCCGCGCCCGCCCTAGCAATATTCAAACAGTATTACGAAAGCCACATATGCGTACATACCCGCCCCTACGACGGCATAGAGGATCTGCTTAAAAAGCTGAACGGGCGCGGCATAAAATGCGCCGTACTCACCAACAAGCACGAGCAAGCCGCCGTTATGCTGGCAAACACCTTCTTCCCCGCCCTGTTTGCCGCGGTGCACGGGGGAAGAGCGGGCGTCCCCTTAAAGCCGGACCCGCAGGGGCTTATACTCATATGCAAAGAACTTGGCGCAGATCCGCACGAGTGCGCGATGATAGGCGATTCCGCCAACGACATTTTAACGGGTAAAGCTGCGGGCGCGCACGCCGTGGGCGTAACGTGGGGCTTCCGCGGCAAGGACGAACTCATCTCCTCGGGCGCGGAATATACGGCAGATAACGCGGGCGAACTGTACTCCCGCCTAATATCGATATAATAATGACGGATCAAACACCCAAGAAGAAAAAATATGCTCGGGCATATTGAAAACTTTTTCAAACGATGGTAAAATATAATTAACCTATAAATTCAGGGGGTGCAATATGAAGGTAATAGTTGCGGGAGCGGGCGTAGGCGGTCTGCAAGCGGCACGGCTGCTGGCGCAGGGCGGCGTTGACGTAACGGTGGTGGAAAAAGCCGCCGATGCGGAGAGCATGCGCTATAATTGGCACGACGACGTTTGCCCCGAAGTTTTTGAAGAATGCGGACTTACCCTGCCGGAAGGCAGCTTCCCCAAAAAAGATTGGACGTTTATCGTGCCCGACGGTAAGGCGCGCGGCATGCACGAAGCGCATCCGGATATGTCGGTGATGCGTAACGCCCTTAACAAGATGATGGCGGACAAAGCGGAAGAAGCGGGCGCAAAACTGCTCTTTGGCACGCACGTATCCTGCGCCATGACAAAGGACGGGCGCGTGACGGGCGTGATCGCCGGCGGCAGAGAGATGGACGCGGACGTCGTTATCGACAGCCTGGGGGTGAACTCCCCGATAAAGGCGAATCTTCCTGAAAGCATACTCATATCGCGTCACAATGATGATGAAGTTTTCGACGTATATCGCGCTTTTTATAAGAAAAATCCCGACGCGCCGCAGGCGGAGTACACCAATAAGGTATATATGAAACACCTGGGCGAAGGCGGCATTTCCTGGGCGATACAGGACGGCGAGGAAGTGGACGTGCTCATCGGGCGAGTGGGCAAGATGAGCGATAACACCTTTGCAAACGCGTTAAAGCACATGAAGGAGGAAAACCCCACCATAGGCAGCGAGATCGTCACGGGCGGCGGAAGATACGTCATCCCCGTGCGCTACCCCGCTCCGCGCATGGCGGCAAACGGATACGCCCTGATAGGTGACAGCGCATATATGACCATACCCATGCTGGGGAGCGGCATAGCTTCTTCCCTGCGGGCGGCAGGTATGCTCGCCGATTGCATTTTAAGCGCTATTAGGGCGGGTGCCGACGATAAGCACGCCTCTTCGATAGAGAATTTGTGGAATTACGAAGTCGCCTTCTTCCGCGCATACGCCGACCACTGCGGCGTGGACGTGATGAAGCGCGGCGTGCTGGGATTGAGCAATAAGACGCTCTCGCTCATACTCACTTCAAAGGTGCTCACCAACGAGCAGATATGCGACCTTGCCAAGGGCAGACTGCTCCGCCCCAAGTTCAAAGATCTGGTGAGGATGGCGGGCGCGGCGGGAATACGCGTGTTCTCCCTGCTGCCCATGGCGATGATCATGCTTCGGGCGCAGAGCGCGGCAAAGATAGCGCGCAAGATACCGGAAAAATACGACGAACTCGCCGTTGCCAAGTGGGTGACAAAACTGGAAGGAAAATTCTGATCAATTAAAATAGCATTGTTAGGGCGGCAGACAATTGCCGCCCTATTATTTTATACCTATGTTATAAGTAAGTTTGTTCGGCTAAAGGGTTTGAACTCGGCAATAAATATAGCACGCAACGCAAAAAATCACCGGGCGTGCGTATCACCTGTGATTATTAAATATTCCATTTCGGGATATTTTCGTTTTAAAAAATCGCTATCGGCATAAAAAAGCCGCTTGTATGCGCGTTTTTATGATGCACAAATATATTTTTTGCACAAAGCGGATAGCTTTGCGAATTGATTGGATATGCAAGTGCCGCGCAAATGATAATTACTCGTTTTATATCGCCGATTTGGTGACGTCCACCCAGCCGAGCGCCTTGGAAAGGGCAAGGAGCTCATCTATGCTCAGCTTTACCGCGCTGTTACTGCTCCCCGCGGCGGGAAAGACAACGTCGAACCTCTTTAACGATTGGTCGAGATATACCCGAACGCCGTCCTTTGCGCAGAAGGGGCAAACTCCGCCCGGCTTGAACCCCGTGAGCTCTTCCACCTGCTCATAGGGGATCATCCTCGCCTTTTGGGCAAATTGCGCCTTGAACTTGCCGTTATCCACCTTCACATCCCCCGCCGCGACGATGAGCACCGCTCCTTCCTTGGTTATAAAGGAGATGGTCTTGGCTATGCGCGCGGGCTCGCATCCCACCGCTTTTGCGGCAAGCTCCACGGTTGCGCTGGATACGTCGAATTGCATCACTCTATCACCGTACCCGCATGAGATGAGATAGTTGTTTATAACGTCAAAATTCATAACGCCCTCTTTTATCGTTTTTTGCAACATATATTGTAGACAAGCTAGGGAAATATTGCAAGAAAAATAGCTGCGGATGTGCGCAAGTGCATAAAAAATACATTTACTTGTTGTTCGCAGAGCGATAATCGCCTTAGCTGAGCTCTTTTTATGCGTTTTTACCGCTTTTTTAAGGTATGTTCCGTTCAAATTGATAAAAATTGCCGCTGTGTTTCGCTTTCATTTTAAGAATATGGATATAAGTGCATAAAAGATACATATTGGTTTTCAAAAAAATTTCAACCCCTAACGCCGCATTATATAATGATTTTATCGTGATATATGCTAAAGTGCATATAAAATACATAATTCGCCGCAACATTGCCTCTTGACAAACTTATAAATTTACCTTACTATGGACATATGGATATAGTGGGCTATGATAAAAAGTATAAGCAGACTTTTATAGACTTCAATATGGCGTGGCTGAAAAAGTACTTCACCCCGGAGGAAGGGGACATAGCCATGCTATACGGTATAGACGAGATAATAAAGAGCGGCGGCATGGCGTTCTTCGCGCTGCGAGGAGAAACGGCAGTCAGCACCTGCCTGATCATGCCGTACAAAAACGGCAGCCGGGAGATATGCAAGTTGCAACGGAAGAGCGCTTTCAAGGCATGGGGATAGACTCCGCCGTACTGCAAAGAGCCATCGATTACGCAAAAGAAAAAAGCGCGAAAAAGCTCGTAATCCTGTCAAACACTATACTAAGCAGCGCCATGCACCTATATAAAAAATTCGGCTTTAAGCAAGTGCCGACAACCGATATGCAATACGGCCGCGTAAATATTCAATTGGAAAAGGAGCTTTAACGCAATACTTTATATTATGAGGGAGGGAGTATGAAAGTTTTCATCAAGAACAAGTACTTTACGTTCGGCGGTTCGTCCTACGTCACGGACGACGCCGGCAGACAGATCTTTAAAGTCAAGGGCAAGGTGTTCAGTTTCCGCAGGAAAAAATTCATCTACGACATGGACGGGAACTTGCTCTACCGCGTGCAGAACAGGTTCTTCAACTTCTTTGTGCATCACGCCTATGTATTCGACGCGAACGGCGAAAAGCTGTGCACGGTGAAGGACCGCTTTTTCAATATCCACAAGGAATATTTCATCCTGGGCACGCAGGATAACTACAAGATAGACGGCAGGTTTGCCTCCTTGGATTCGCGCATAACGCGCAACGGGGAGATAATCGCATTCATTCACCGCGACTTCAACATCCTGCGCGACAGTTTTCAGCTGGAAGCCAAGCCGGAGGACATCCCGTTTTTAACGGCTCTATTGATAGCGGTGGACAACATCTGCGACAACAAGCAGCAATGATCACAGCCCGCAGCTGTTCCTGATGCCCTCAAGGCAGCCGTTGCAGATGAGGCAGTCCTTTGCGGCGCGGTGAGCGCCCTCTATGGACAAGCCGAAGTATTCCGCCACGGTGACCTGCCTGTGATTGGGCAGCTCGGGCAGATATTTGCGCGCAAAGCGCAGCACGTCTACATAGTCGTTGCTCAGCGGCACGCCGAAGTGCGCCATCAAATTGTCGTAGAGGAAATTGATGTCGAAATTCACATTATAGCCCACGATGATGTCGTCGCCCAAAAAGCCTTTAAATGCGCTCAGCGCCTGCGTTATCTCCATGCCCATTGACGCCATCTCCTGCGTTATGCCTGTGAGGTTTGTTATAAACCACGATATGCGCCCCTTGGGCTTTACCAGCGTGGAAAATTGGTTGACAGCCGCCCTAGCACGGTATTTTATCGCGGAAATTTCTATTATCTCGCTCCCTTCGGGCGAAAGACCGGTGGTTTCTATATCCACCACAGTGTAATCGTCGGGCACCTCGATGAGCATTTTTCCTTTTTTATCTCTGCAATTCATGCCTATATTATAGCAGATAAATGTGACAAATTTGTCATTTTACGGCAAAATTTTTACCGAAGCTGCACGATATTGCGCCCGTTGACAGCGCCGCTCGTATAAGGTACAATATGAGCGGATGTGGCACAAATGAAAAAACACATCTCAATTGCATTCGGCTATGCGATAGCCGCAATGGCGTGCGGCGTTTTTTACCGCGAATACACCAAGGCTCTCGGCTTTGGCGGAGTCACGTCTTTGGGCAAGGTGCACACGCACTTGTTCATGCTGGGCATGGTCGTATTCTTGCTCGCGGCTCTTTTCGATAAACAGCTCGACCTCAAGAAAAGCAATCTCTACATGCCCTTTCTTGTAATATACAACATCGGCGTGCCCGCGGCAAGCGTGATGATGCTGGCGCGCGGCATAACGCAGGTGAGCGGCACGGCGCTTACAAGCGGTGCGGACGCGGCCATATCGGGCATTTCCGGCGTTGCGCATGTGATCACGGCTGTGGGACTCGTCCTGCTTTTTGTGATGCTGATAAAGCTTGCGGGCGAAAAACGCAAGGCTCAAGCCGAGGATAATTCCGCTCAAACCCCGGAAAAATGACCTCTTCGCAAGGCAATAAAAAGGCGGCTTATTTAGCCGCCTTTTTTTGCCCATAAATTAACGTTATCACGGGAATATTCCGCGCTTTGCCTTTGCCTTGCAGATGCGCTCCACGGCTACGGCGTATGCCGCCAGGCGGTAAGAGATCTTATAGTCGCGCGCCTTGTGATATACGTCCTCGAGCGCGCGGGTCATCACCTTAAAGAGCAATGCGTTCACCTCGTTTTCGTCCCAAGTGAGCGATTGCAGATTTTGCACCCATTCGCAATAGGATACCACCACGCCGCCCGCGTTGGTCAAAATATCGGGCAGCAGGTATATGCCGCGCCTTTCCAGCACCGCGTCCGCTTCGGCGGTGGTGGGGCCGTTCGCCGCTTCTATCACCAGGCGGCAATTCAAGTTCTCCGCGACTTCCTCTGTTATCTGATTTTCCAGCGCCGCGGGAATAAGAATGTCGCACTTTGCGGTGAGCAGCTGATAATTGCTTATATGCTCAACTCCTTCTTCATCGTAATCTTTGAGCAATTTACCCGCCTTTGCGTGCGCCAAAACGGCGGGGATGTTCAAGCCCTCTTCCTTCCTTATTCCGCCCGAAACGTCAGATACCGCCACCACGCGGCAGCCCTTTTCGTATAGCAGCTTCGCCGCCACGCTGCCCACGTTGCCAAACCCCTGCACGGCGATTGAGACGTCCTTGGGCGCGAGCTTGAACTTATCCAGCACCTCCATGGTAATGATCATCACGCCCCTGCCGGTGGCCTCCGGTCTGCCCAGCGAGCCGCCCACTTCCAGATCCTTGCCCGTGACCACGCCGTGAATGGTGTAACCGTTCATCATGGAATAGGTGTCCATTATCCAATCCATGACCTGCGCGTTTGTGCCCACGTCGGGCGCGGGGACGTCCTTTTCCGGTCCGATTATCGGCAGGATCATGGCGGTATATCTGCGCGTGAGCCGCTCCAGCTCGCCCTTAGACAGGGTGGAAGGATCCACCTTTATGCCGCCCTTGGCGCCGCCGTACGGTATGCCCACCACGGCGCACTTGAAGCTCATCCACGCCGCAAGCGCCTTGACCTCGTCGATGTTCACGTCCTCGTGGTAGCGTATGCCGCCCTTGCACGGTCCGCGCGAAGTGCTGTGCTGCACGCGATAGCCTTCGAAAACGCGCACGCTGCCGTCGTCCATCCTCACGGGTACGGCGACTTTCAATTCTCGTTCGGGATACTTGATGACAAGATAGTCTTCCTCCGGCATACCCACGGCTTTGGCGGCCTTATCGAGCACGGTGAGAAAGTTATCGTATGCGTTGTACTTTTTGCCCATAACTCACCTCCGATTAAATTTTACCACCATATGCGTTTTTTAACAATACCGTTTTGCAATTTTTTACATTGTTCGATATATATACGTTTCAAGCATACCTCGTTATTTGATATCGGTATTTGTAATGCCTTAATCGATGTGCTATAATGTAGAAAAAGGAGATGACGCCCATGGATTTCGAAAAGCAAAACATATTCGGTTTGGGGCGGGAAAATTCCGCCTATGCAAAGTACTTTATCGGCACTTCCTACTTGAACGCGCTCACTTCACCCGCGGACGGCGTTTTTATGGCGAACGTGACCTTTGAGCCCGCTTGCCGCAATAATTGGCATATCCACCACGCGGACAAGGGCGGCGGACAGATATTGCTCTGCGTTGCCGGCGAAGGATGGTATCAGGAATGGGGCAAGCCCGCGCGAGCGCTCAAACCGGGCGACGTGGTGGTCATTCCGCCCGAGGTCAAGCATTGGCACGGCGCGGCGAAAAACTCGTGGTTTTCGCACATCGCGGTGGAAGTCCCCGGCGAGAACACCTCCAACGAGTGGCTGGAAGAAGTAACGGACGAACAATACGATAATCTATAACGGAGGACGACTATGGAATATACGAAACTCGGCAGCAGCGGCATAACCATACCCCGCCTTTGCCTGGGATGCATGAGCTTCGGCGACCCCGCTAGCAAGATGCATGCCTGGACGCTTGACCCCGATCAAAGCGAAGCCATAATAAAACACGCGCTCGATTTGGGCATAAACTTTTTCGACACGGCGAACACCTACTCCGCCGGCACGAGCGAGGAATATCTGGGCAGAGCCTTAAAACGCAACATCGCCCGCGACAAGGTGGTGATCGCTTCTAAGGTCTACTTCAACGAGGGCGGACTTTCCGCCAAGGCGATCGCCCGCGAAATAGAGGGCACATTAAAGCGCCTGGGCACGGATTACCTCGACCTCTACATCATCCACCGCTTCGATTACAACACCCCCATAGAAGAGACTATGGAGGCGCTCAACAAGCTGGTAGTCGAGGGCAAGGTGCGCGCGCTTGGCGCTTCCGCGATGTACGGCTATCAGTTCTATAACATGCAGCTGGCGGCGCGCGACAACGGCTGGACCCAGTTCGTTTCCATGCAAAACCACTATAACCCCCTCTACCGCGAGGACGAGCGCGAGCTCATCCCCATCTGCAAGCAGATGAACGTGGCGCTCACGCCTTACAGCCCTCTTGCCGCCGGCAGATGCGCCCGCCCCGGCTGGGACGCGGACACCCTGCGCTCCAAGACGGATAAAGTCGCCCACAGCAAGTACGACTCCACGGAGAGCACCGACCAAGTGATAGCTCAGCGCATTCACGAGCTCGCCGAAAAACACTCCACCACCATGACGCAGATAACGCTGGCATGGCACTTCGCCAAGGGCATAGCCGCCCCCATCATCGGCGCCACCAAGACCAAGTACCTCGACGACGCCGCAGGCGCCTTCAACGTCCGCCTTTCGGAAGAAGACGTGAAGTATATCGACGAGAAATATACGGCGCACAACGTGCGGGGAGCTATTTAAGCGGAAGAAAGAAGGGATGAAGGGCGCGCGGTTTATAACCGCAGTTGCCCTTCTTCCTTCCGCTTGCTGAGGGGCAACCCCGCCATTCGCAAGCAAGATTTCCCCATGAACAGCAATAACGCTCCGACGGCGCGGCTCCGCCGTGCCGCGGCATTGCTTGCTTGAGCCGCGGTTTCCCCTCTTTTTGCGGGAGAGAAAGCAAGGTAGCGCACTTTCCGTTGCCCGCAAAAATTCACCCCTTCTGTGCTCCGCACGGCTCCGCGCGGCGCAGTCGCGCCGCTCAAGGTAACGCTTGGCAAAAGTGCGATTTTGCCGCGCTCTATTTGATAAGCGGAAGAGAAAAAGGATAAAGGTATCTACGCTAACTGCGTTAGGTACCTTTTCCTCTTCCGCTTGCTGAGGGGAAACCCTTCCATTGAAAACAACGTAATATCTACGAAATACGTTATCTATACCGCGGGTGGCTCTGCCGCCCGCTAATTGTTTTCTGCGTCACGGTTTTCCCCTCTTTTTGCGGCA
>CALWKO010000053.1 GCA_944381275.1 uncultured Clostridia bacterium
TTTACTTTCCGAAAATCCGTTCGTTTAAGCGTCGTTCCTTCAAAGTTTTTTTGCTTTTGAAGAATTACGCTTCCTTTCCTTCCTGTTCAGTTGTCAATGTTCAGCGCCGTCTTGATAACAGCCTTATTATAGTATCACAAGAATAAACGCGTGTCAACGGTTTTTACACAAAAAAAATAGAAAATTTGAATTTTTCGCAGGCAGAGTGACACCGCACCCTTAACCGCCTTGAAGTGACCGATGAGGAATTTCAATGCGGGTTTCTTCGCAAGAAAAATATGATTTTTTCAAGTCGCAAAGTAACTGTTTGCGAAGCGTTAGCGACTTGAAAAAATCGCGAAATCTTTTACCCTCATAAAGATTTATATGTTTTCGCACTATTCTTGAGGGTAAAAGGCGAAATCTTGCGGCGGATAAGCTTTAATTCTACGAAATACTACTGTTCGCCGCAAGGCGAAATCCGCCCTCAAACCGCCAAGGCGACGAGAGGGCGGGCGAAATCCATGGAGATACAGTTCGCCGCGAGCGGCAAACGCTCTCCATGGGCGAAGGTGCCGCAGGCGCATTTACACTTGCTTGGTCTTTTATCGAAAGTATTCTTTCTGCCCCATAAGATTGCGAAGAAACATCTTGCGCTTTAACGTTAAAAGCCTTTGCGAAGCGATAAAGTAGTGCAATAAAGCGCGGCAAAATCGCACTTTTGCCAAGCGTTACCTTGAGAGAGGCGACTGCCTCTCAAATCGGAAAGGGTGAATTTTTGCGGCTAAGTAATGCGCGCTACCCTGCCCAAGTGTGCCGCAAAAAGAGGGGAAACCGCGGCTCAAGCAAGCAATCTTGCGGAGCAACGGAGCGGCTCCGCAACGTGACTAAGTTACTTCATAGAGTAATGTTGCTTGCGAATGGCGGGGTGTCCCCTTGACAAGCGGAAGAGGAAAAGGTCCGAAAAGTTGTAAACTTTCGAACCTTTATCCTTTTTCTCTTCCGCTTATTTTATCTCTCCTCCCCCTAGGCATATTTGGTTTTGATACAGCACCGCATACTGCCCTGCGCACACCGCGCGCTGAGGGGTTTTTGTCTTTATTCTCACACCGCCTCCGGGTAGGATTGCGGCGGTTGCCTGCTGCAGGGGCTGGCGGTGGCGGATGCGCACCATGCAATCAAACTGCTCTTCTTTGGGCGGATGGGGGATGAAGTTGAAGGATTCGCATTCGATAATGTCGGAATAAAGTCTGCTTTCGTCGCCCTGGGACACATAGAGGATGTTGTTCTTTACGTCCTTGCCGATGACGAACCACGCGCCTTCCCTGCCGCCCTTGATGCCGCCCAAGCCCAAGCCTTTGCGCTGACCCAGGGTGTAATAGAACACTCCGCGGTGAGTGCCCACTACGGCGCCGCTTTCCGTGCGGATCTCGCCCTCCTTCATGGGCAGGTATTGCGAAAGAAATTTGCGGAAGTTGCGCTCGCCGATAAAGCAGATGCCGGTGCTGTCCTTCTTTTTGGCAACGGGGATGCCGGCGCGCTCGGCTATCTCCCTCACCTCGCCCTTGATGAGGTCGCCCAGGGGGAAGATGACGTTTTGGAGCTGCTCGCTCGTGACTTGATTTAAAAAGTATGTTTGGTCCTTGTTCTCGTCCGCGGCGCGCAGAAGGTAGTTGCCGTCCTCGCGCTCTTCCGCGCGGCAGTAATGACCGGTGGCGATGTAATCGGCGCCCAGCTTGCGGGCGTGCTCGGCGAAGGAGGCGAACTTGATTTCACGGTTGCAAAGCACGTCGGGATTGGGGGTCCTGCCCTTTTCGTACTCTTGCAAAAAGTGCTTGAACACTCTGTCGTAATATTCGCGGGAAAAGTCCACCCCGTAATAGGGGATGTCCAGCACGCTGCACACGCGGCGCACGTCGTAAAAATCTTCGTCGGCGGTGCAAGCGCCGTCGTCGCCCTCTTCCACCCAATTGCGCATGAAAAGACCGACTACATCGTAGCCCCGCTCTTTTAAAAGATATGCTGCAACGGCGCTGTCTACGCCGCCGCTCAATCCCACAACGACTTTTGCCATATATTCATTATACCACAAACGGGGGAAATTGCAATTTATTTGCCGCGCACAAAATCCATTCTTCTGCCGCTAAACAACTTCCTCGCAGGCAGATCGAGATTGCGCTCCAACGACAAGAACAGCACGACCATGAGCACCCCGAACGGGAGCGGCGTGAAATCGCCCGTATTTATGCACGAATACGCCGCAAAGCCCAAGAATGAAATGAGCACGCTCAGGCAGTAGGTGTTGCGCCTAAATCCCAGCCTTATGCGCGCGATAAATTGGTAAAGGTATGCAGCGCCGCCCGCCGCGCCCATGGAAGCCGCCACTTGAACGGGCGTGCTGTGATACCAGAAGATCGCCATGTCGTTGAGCTGCCATGCTTCTTCGTTTATGTAGCCTATCCCCACGCCGAAGAGCGGGTAATCGAGCGCGTTTTGCACGCCGAGGAAATACAGCTCCTCCCTGCCGTTGCCGTCGAAGATATCCATGCTCTCGAAAAGAGAGATAAGCCGGCTTGCTCCGTCCGATAAAAATATCGCCGCCAGCGTTATCAACAGGGCGAGCGCAAGCGCCCCTTCCGCGGCAAGTCGCGCCTTTTTATCCTTTATGCCGTAAACGTAGACGGCGGCGGACAAGATGAGCGTTACCGCTATGGCGAGCGTGGCTCCGCGCGAACCGGAGAGGATCACCGTTGAAACCTGCACAAGCGCGAACAGCACATACGGCACGCCGAAGCGCGATTTGGAGCCGCGCCAAACGGTGAGCGGCATGGCGATGAGCATGAAGTTGCCGGCGTTGTTCTTCCATTGACGATAGGGAAATTGCCCCGTGCCGTCGTGCACGAAGGCTATTATCCACATTATGCAGAATAAAAGGGCTATGCCCATGAGTGTGCGCGCCAAATATCTGCCCACGAAATCAAAGTTGAAGGGCATGTCGCAATCGCAAAAGACCATGATAGCCAAGAGCACTATGCCCAAAAAGAGCATGTAATATATCGAAGGCAGAGAAAAATACTCCGCCGCCGTGATCGTGCCCGCTCCGCCGAGCAGCAGCGCGACGGACACGGCGAGCTGGGGAAAGAACATCCTTGTTAAAGTATATCCCCTGCGCCCCTTGGCATAGTAAAATATGTGAAAGACAAGGGCGGGTATGACGAGCGCGAGCACGCCGGCATAGCCAAAGATCTCCTCGTAAGTTATCTTGTATTGCTCTATCACCGACACGGTGCAAAATAGGAATGCGGCAAACGAAGGGAGTATGCTGCGCGTGAGCACGAGCGCAAGGCTGAGGGCGGCGCAGCACAGCCAAAACCCCGCCGCATAGGCGGAAAATGCATACGGCACCGCACAGGCGCATACCAAAAACAGTATGAACAAGGGAGAGTGCAAAATCCTGTCTGCCGCAGGGAAAAGAGCGCTCTTTTTATCCCGGGCGAATAACGAGGTAGTCATATCACTATTCTATCGATTATTTCCCGCCGTGTCAAATCTTATTTAATGCAAGATTGACAACGCGCACGCAAACGTATATAATGTGAGTTGTGAAGAAGAAGTTGACTTTAATTTTAATATGCGTTGTGCTGATTGCCGCGGTGTGCGCCCTGCAGGCGTGCTCGCCCTCGCCCATAAGCGTGCTGGACGGGAAATTGACTAATCTCACCGCGCACGCGACATACGAAAACGGCGATACGGTGAGTGAAAAACTCTCCTCCTGCAAGGGGGAGGGAAACGGCTCCTTCACCCTGCTTTTTGATGAAGAAAGGACGTTCAACCGCGCCTTTATCGCCCTAAGCGGCGAAGCGGAGATGGAGATAAGCGCAAACGGAAAGACGCTCTACACGGGCAAGGACGGATATGTCGCCTTCCCCTCAGTTACGGCGAGCGAACTTAAAATAGACGTGACATGCGAAGGAAAGTGGTCGGCGGAGAGCCTGGGCGTTTACAACGCGCCCGCGGCGAAAAGCGGACAGGTAGTGAGCGTGAACGCGGGCGACCTTTTGAGCGGAGCATTCACGGCGGAGGACTTTGACGGCGCGGATTTGGTGATCTTGCGCGCAAACGCGTTTTACGACACCGCGGGCGCCGTGCACTTTGCCGACGTGAACGGCACGGGCGGAGAGGAATATTTTGCCGCGAGCGTGAACGCGTTGAAAGCGCTCACTTCCGCGCGTATATATATGCAGGCGGACGTGATGTACACGGACGGCGTGGATCCCGTGGCGGAGAGCGCGCACCTGCGCTATACCACCCTGCGCATGCACAAGTCGGCTGCGGCGAACAATTTGAACGCCGCCGTGCGCAAATACGGCTTGCAGGGGCTGCATCTGGATTTTTCCGATACTCCTGCCGACGGCACGTCCCTTTACATGCTGAGCGAATTTGCGGCGATATGGAAGAGCTGTTCGGGCGGTAAATTGAGCGTAGCCATGCGCCTTGACGGCATGGAGCGCAGTGAAAAGCTGGATAAATTGATGTCGAAGATATTCCGCGACGGAAACTTGGGCGGAAATTTGATAGAAAAACTCTTGCTCACCTCAAGCGAGATGGACTATAAGCAGGCGGCGGAGATAGCCGAACTGAACAGCGAATTCCCCGTGGCGGCGGCAATCGACTGCAATGCGGACGTATCCGTATTCACATTTGCAAACGACTGCGGAATATCCGCCGCGCTTGTCAACTTCAACAAAGCGGGCGCGGACGCCCTTAATATGCTGTTTGATTAAACGAATTTATGCGGAAGTCTTTATGTTCTCTGCGTTGAGTATTTTCTTTCCTTCCACTTCGATGTGATCGCCGTCCACGGGCTCTTCTTTCACCCCTAGCATGCCCTTTTTCTTGCGCAAGTTGCGAATGACCACCATATACGAGATGACAAAGAAGATGTCCGCGCCTATCCACGCCGCCGGGTTGGATACGCATATACCCGTATAGCCCAGCGCCTTGGTGAGGAGGAGGGACGCCATAACGCGCATAGCCACTTCTATGGCGCCGCCGAGCATGGCGAACGTGCTCTTGCCTATGCCCTGCAGAGCGTTGCGGTAGACGTAAATCGCCGTAAGGAAGATATACATTCCGCCCTGCCACAGCAGATATTGCTGTGAAAGGTCGAGGATCTCCTGAGTGATCTCACTGCTGAACAGGCGGGTGAGCGGCTTGGCGAGCAGCGCCACGAACGCAAAACCGACGAGCGAGCACACCACGCCCACCAGCATGGAAAGCTTTACGCCCTGCCTTATCCTGTCGTACCGCATGGCGCCGTAATTTTGACCGCAGAAGGTGGCGACGGCGCTGCCGAGAGCGGCGAGGGACTGATTAACGATGCTGTCTATCTTATTGGCGGCGGTATAAGCCGTGACCGCCACGCTGCCCAGCTGATTGAGGGCGGATTGCTGAACCATTATGCCGATGGCTATGATGGAGAATTGAAGCGCCATGGGCAAGCCGAGCGCCACATGCTGCCAATAGAACTTTACGCTGGAGATGAAGTGCCTGAGCTTTATGCGGTAGACGGGGAACTTGGCGAACATGACCGCAAAACAGCCGATTGCGGAGATCGCCTGCGAAAGCACGGTAGCCCAGCCCGCGCCGGCAACGCCCATGTCGAATTCCAAGATGAACAAAAAGTCGAGCCCCACGTTCAAAACTGCCGCGAAGATGAGGAAGATGAGCGGCGTTCTGCTGTCACCCACCGCGCGCAGCATTGCCGAACCGAGGTTGTAAAACACCGTGGCGGCAAGTCCCCAATACACTGCCACGATATAGTCGTAGGCATAGCCGATTACGTCCTCCGGCGTGGACATGAGGCGCAGAAGCGGCATGGTGGTGTAAACCGCCACAAAGGTGAGAATTATGCTTATGGCAACGGAAAGCGCCAGGGAAGCGGCGAGCGATTTTTTCACTCCCTCTTCATCCTTTGCGCCAAAGCATTGACTCGTCTTTACGGAAAAACCGGAAGTAAGCCCCTGCACGAATCCTATTATGAGCAAGGACATGGAATTGGTGACCCCCACGCCGGCAAGCGCCTGGTTGGAGATGGTCTGCCCCACGATGATCGTGTCCACCATGCTGTATAATTGCTGAAAGATGTTGCCCACCATGATAGGCAGCATGAACAATATGATAGATTTTAAGGGTTTGCCTGCGGTAAGGTCCTTGGTCATATACAATAACTTTTGTTATTTATTTCACAACTTTCCCTCACACGGTATTATATTACAACCATGAAAAAAGCGTATATTTTTAAAGGCGTTTTATCTGTAAAGTTTGTGTAAATATTGTCCCTTTTGCCGCAGGGGAAATTTACGGCGGCAACTATAAAAAGATAGGGCGGCGGCTTGCGCCGCCGCCCGGTCTTCACAGCATTTTAACTAAGCCGGAGAAGGTTGTTTAATAACTAAACGACACCGTCTTGCTCTCTCCCGCCGCAAAGGTGAGCTGCTGAGCCTCACCGCCCATGCCGCAGGATACGGTTATCGTTTGAGCTATGTCGGAAGTGATGACCGCTTGCACGCCGCTGTCCGTCCACGTCATGGATGTGAGAGTTGCGCGGGTGCGCAGGCGCAAGCCCTTTATACTGCCGCTGTCAAAGCCGGACGTGGGCAGCGCGGGGAGCAAGCCCACTTCGCCCGTGTAGGAATAGACGAGCGCTTCGTTGACGATGCCCGTGTAACCTATGGCGTAGTCCGTGCAGTAGCCGCTCTCGGCGTTGGTGTGGTGGTTGGTGAGCAGGCTGTCGTAATAAATCTGGCTGTTCATCAAACCCTTCAGAGCTTCCGTAAGCGCCTCGCGGTCGTTGAGGCGGGCGGCTATAAGACTGCGGTGCACGAGCGCATGGCTGGCTTCGTTCTCGCTCGCCCTGTTCTCCACCGCTTGAATCGCCGCCTGTTTGAGCTGCTCATTGTGCTGAGTTTCGAACATGGGCCAAGCTAGGTAGAGGTGGCTCAAATGGCGGTGGGAGTTCTGCTCTTCAAAGCTCGTGGTCGCCCACTCCTTCAGCGCGCCCGTTTCCGCGCCCGTTCCGTCGAAGAGATAGGGCGGCAGGTCGGCGATTATCCCCTCCCAAACGGAAGTATCGGCGTTGGGATCTATCGATTTTGCGATGTCTATCGCCATATACATATTGCTGAGGCAGGCGGAGATGTCTATCGCGCAATTCGCCGCCGAGGGGGAATTGTAATTGGCGGGGGTGTTCTCCGGCGAATAGGAGGGGATTATGCAGTAGCTCTCCCCTTCTTCCAGCTCCGTCTTGCCCGCGGTGTAAGCTATGCTGCCGTCCGCCCTCGTGTAATATTCGGGCGTGAGGAGCTGCTCCCAATAGTTGGCGGCGTTGACGAGGAGAGGATAAAGTATCTCCGTGCGTAAATCGAGGTATCCCCTAGCCTTTATTGCGTTTATGTCCGCGTCGGTGAGGGGCGCTTCGTTAGGGGAAAGCACGCTCTTGAGCTCGTTCAAGTCGAACTCGTCGCTGAGCGGTATGCGCATATCGCCGTAACACATGAGCGTTTCATACATGGGATAGAGCATCCACGACGTGCCCGCGTTCCAATAGCGGAAGGGATATTCGTAGCAGCTCTCCACTATGCTCGCGTTGTCGCCGTCCGTGTGCACGGGCGCTTGAAGCGCCTTGGTGTAGCCGTGGGTGAGGAGCGCGTTGTCCTCCCAATCGGGGACTTGGCGCAGGATGAAGTACACATACCCCGCGGGAGAGGAGGAGATGTTGCCCGTGTTCATGGCGGAAGTCTGCAAATTCACATTGGCGTCCATGGTGAACTTGCTGCCCCAATCGGGGTTGAATTCGCCCGTCCACATGCCGCCCAGGCGGGAGGTGGAAGTGCCCGAACAGCACAGGGCGGCATACCTGCCCGCATAGTAGGCGCGCTCTGCCAAGGTGCTGTCTATCTCCGTTTGCGAAAGGTCCTGCCAGGGCAGATATTTATCTATCAAATCTTCGTTGGGAATGGTAACGTCCGCGCCCAAGGAAAATTCCACCGCGTTGAATTGAGGGGTGAATATGTCCGTATGCGCTTTTAGGGCGTCGTCGTAGTTGAAGTACCCCTCTTCGTTCGTGTACTTATCCGCAACCGCCTTTACCTGCGCCTTGAGCTCGTCGACGAGGGCAAAGCTCTCCTGCCCGTCGAAGTCGGCGTATGCGCCCATCTCGTCCGTCCTGCCGGATACGGCGATCACGTAGACGGTGTCCGCCTTCTTTACCTTCAAGCCGAGGTTGGAAGAGCCGACATACTGCTCTTCTTCCGGCATATCCTTTTCGAACGTCTTTACGTCGGCGCCCTCGGAGATGACGTAGCACACGGTGGCATAGCCGCCGTCCTTCAATTCGCTGCCGTCAAATGAGGGATAGTGCGCCACGAAGGTCATAAAGCCGTCCTCGCCGGCGTATCTTTTATATTTCAAGCCCTCCTCGCTCGATTCGCCGAACTTGGCGAAGGTGGAGACGTCGTCAAAGGAAAATTCCGCCGTTATCGGCTTTTCCTTGCTAGAAGAAGTTATCTGCGTTATCGTCACCCCGTCTGCGGAGGAGGTGAAGGTGCGCCTGTCCCACTGACCCTTGTCGTCGGTGTATCTCACGCCCACTTCCGCCGTTTCGTAATTGGTGTACCGCATAAACGAGGAGTACTCCTTTTCCTCCTGATTTATGCGCAGCGCCGCGCCCGGGTGGTAGGCGTACACGTCCAAATAAGGCTGGGAATCGGTATAAGAGCCCTTGTTTATTATCGCTTGGCGCACGCTCTCCAGCTCATCGGCCGTATCCGGCGTTACGCGCGGATTGGCGCTGGACATGATAAAGTGGATATTTTGATATATGAGCGAATCGGAATAAGGCGCGCCCGAAGTGATAACGCCCTGCACGCCGTTGCCGCTCACCATGCCGTCGCGCCAGGAGAATTTGCTGTTCTGCCTGTCTTCATTTAGCTGACTGAAGTTGGTGGTATAGGAAGATTTTGCGGTGGAGGTGAACTGCGCGCCCGAGGGCGGATAATACGCCTTGCAGGCGGCAAGCGCGCCCAAAACGCACACGAGCAGCAATACCGCCGCCAAAATTATAACTGCCTTCTTTTTCATAGCTTTCCCCAAAACGAGTTTTCTTATTATAAGGATATAATATATGCGCGCGTAAGTCAATGCATTATTGCGCGGATAATATGGATAAAACGGGACATTCGAGTATGTTCGTCTTTCAAAAATGCCCCGAAGATCTCTCTTCGGGGCATATCGTCAATCTTTACTGTTTTCGCCGTCCTGCGAATTTTCCTGTTTTTCCTGCTTTTCTTGCTTTTCCTGCTCTTGCCTTTCCTTTTTTATCCTTTTGGCTTCCTTTTCCAAAAGGCGCTGCGCCTTTTTGTCCTCGCGTGCGGAAGCGCGGTTTGCCATTTTCTCCTTCAACTTCTCCGCATAGGTGGGTTCGCCCGCGTGCGCCTGCTTATATTTCGCGCTCTGCGCGGAGATGAGGTTGAGGATGACCACCACCAAGAACACCACAAAGATGACTATGAATACCGAAAGCAAGCCCTGCCACAGGTAGTCGAGCGAGGTCAGCACAACCTCTTTATCCATATGCCCGAGCTGGCTGAGTCCGCCGGTAGCTTCGGTTACTTCTTCTGTTACTTCTGCCATTAAAGACATCATATTCCTGCCCTCCTTAAATTCCTGCAAAAGCCATCAAAATTCCGCCCGCGATAACGGAGGAAATCTGGCCTGCCACGTTTGCGCCCGCCGCATGCATGAGCAGGTGGTTGGAAGGATCTTCCTTCAAGCCCAGCTTTTGCACGATGCGCGACGCCATGGGGAATGCGGAAATGCCCGCCGCGCCCACCATGGGGTTGATCTTCTTTTTGGTGAAGAGGTTGATGAACTTGGCAAGGGCGATGCCGCCGAACGTGTCGAACACGAAGGCGAAAAGTCCGAGCGCAAGCACTACCAACGTTTCCAGCCTTAAGAACTGTGCGCCTATCATGCCCGCCGCCACGGTGATACCAAGGAAGATGGTCACCAAGTTTGCAAGCACGTTGCTCGCCGTATCCGCAAGGCTGCCCAGCACTCCGCATTCACGCAGCAGGTTGCCGAACATAAGGCAGCCCACCAGCGCCACGGAAGCGGGAGCTATAAGACCGGAGATGAGAGTAACCACTATGGGGAACACTATCCTCGTGCCCTTGGAAACGCTCTTGGGATTGTATTCCATGCGGATCATGCGCTCTTTTTTGGTGGTGGTGAGCTTGATGACCGCCGGCTGAATGACGGGCACCAGCGCCATATACGAGTATGCGCACACGGTTATTGCGGAGATGAGGTAGGCGCTGTCCGTCCCCGAAAGCAGGGAGTTTGCCACGGTGATGGACGTGGGACCGTCCGCCGTACCTATAACGCCTATCGTGATGGCTTCGTTCAAGCCGAATCCGCACAGCGCCGCCAGAACTATGGTGAAGAAGATACCTATCTGACCCGCCGCGCCGAAGAAGAAGAGCTTGGGGTTGGAGAGCAGCGGACCGAAGTCCATCATCGCGCCTATACCGATAAAGAGTATGAGCGGGAAAATCTCGCCGGTATCCAAGCCCGCGCTTTTTAATACGTCCAAAATACCGAAGGACGTGACCACGTCCCCTTCCACGGTGTTCAATGCTCCCGAAAATGGAATGTTTACCAAGATTGCGCCAAAGCCCATGGGCAGCAGCAGTGTGGGTTCCATCTTGAACTTGATGGCGAGGAAGATCATCAGCGCTCCTATCGCCCACATGACCACATGCTGCCATTCTATGGCGGCAATTCCTTCTATAAGAACTTCCATGCGTTATCCTCCGCAAGTTATTATCATAAAAAATCCGCTCCAAAGGCATAGGCTGCCCTATGGAACGGTCTTACTTCTTTCAATCGCGCCCGGGCAAAGCCGTGATGACGAACACGATACGGATGGCTCCGCGAGTTACTCCCCGTGATATATTTAATTATATAGGTAAAGTGCGGATAATGTCAAACTTTTTTTACAAGGCTTATATATAAAATATACATTAAAAATACCTTTCTTTACCACACACAAAGCGGCAATGCCGATACGAGCAAGCAGTTTATGCAAAAGCGGACGGAAGGATTCCGCTTTACATAACACAACGAAAAGTAAACTACACCCGCACACGCGCACGGCGGAGCGATTTTGGCGAGGATAATTTCGTTCGATTTTGTGCGAGATGGCGCGGAAACGTGGGACGTTGCATCCCCGTATGGCTCTTGCGAAGAAAAACTGTATTCTCACTTATACCTTTCATCAAGGCGGTTAAGGGTGCAGCGGCTCGCTGC
>CALWKO010000054.1 GCA_944381275.1 uncultured Clostridia bacterium
ACGCAATTAACAATAAGCATACTTATGCGTCCCTCAAAAATCGCGGAAATTTGCTTTTGACAACTATGACATTAAAACAAAGTGCGATAAGCAAATTTCTTTGCGCGGCGTAGAGATATGTATCGATACCTGACCAAGCAATCAGCCTTCCTTATAAAAAATAGCGATACCCTATAAAGTCAGGGAGCGCAAAAATCTTTTGAGGGCTATATTCATAATCAATACTATTCTTTCCCCAAAAAGGCGAAATCCACTCTGCGAGTGGGCGGAAATTTGCCCGTCAAATTTCTTTGTGCGGCACCGAGCCAAGCAGCGATACCCGCAACCTATCTAATATCCGCATAAAAAACTAGCGATACCTGAAAAGCCACGCAGCACAAAAAGCCGCCCTCAAACCCACCGCTCCGCGGCGGACGAGAAAGCGGGCGGAGATTTGCCCCGCAAATCTCTTTGCGCGGCGTAGAGATATGCCAAGATACCCGACCAAGTAATTAGCCTTCCTTATAAAAAATAGCGATACCCTATAAAGCCAGGGAGCGCAAGTATCCAAGGAGATACAGTTCGCCGCAAGCGGCAAACGCTCTCCATGGGCGGCGGCACCGCAAGCGCATTTACACTTGTTTGGTCTTATTGCGAAAGTATTCTTTCTACCCCGTAAGATTGCGAAGAAACATCTTACGCTTTTGTAATTAAAGCCCTTGCGAAGATATAAAGAAGTATAGATAAAGCGCGCCAAAACCGCGCTTTTGGCAAGCGTTACCTTGAGAGAGGCGACTGCCTCTCGCGGAGCCGTGCGGAGCACAGAAAGGGTGAATTTTTGCGGGTAACGTCAAGTGCGCTATCCTGCTTACTCTCCCGCAAAAAGAGGGGAAACCGCGGCTCAAGCAAGCAATCTTGCGGAGCAACGGAGTGGCTCCGCAACGTGATTAAGCTGCTTCATTGAGTAATATTGCTTGCGAATGGCGGGGTTTCCCCTTGACAAGCGGAAGAGAAAAAGGCAGATACCGTTGTAAACGGTACCCGCCTTTATCCTTTTTCTCTTCCGCTTAAAGGCACGCCGAATAAATCGCCACCACATCCTCCTCATTCAGCGGCACGTAGGCGTTTGCCAGGTCTTCTTTTACCGCTTTTTCCGCCATTTGACGGAAGAGGCCGCTGCTGTTTATGCCCAGCCCGCGCAGCGTTTCCGGAAGGCCGAGCGAGGAGAAAAATTCGCGCGTTTTGGCGATGGCTTCCTTGGCGATAGCAAAGGGATGTTCTCCGCTTATGCCCCATACCCTCTTGCCATAGGTGACGAATTTGTCCACGGTTTTTTCGCTGAGGATATGTTCAAACCAGGCGGGGGTGACCACGGCAAGTCCCGCGCCGTGAGTTATGTCGTAGTAGGCGCTCAATTGATGTTCTATCGCATGGCAGCTCCAGGCGTTGCCCGTGCCGCAGCTTGTAAGTCCGTTTATGGCGAGCGACGAAGCCCACATCAAATTGGCTCTGGCGGTGTAATCGGTGGGGGTGACTACGGCGGCTTTGCCGTATTCTATACACACTTTTAAGAGCGCTTCGGAAATGCCGTCCTGCACGGCGGCGCAGTGCACGGTGGAAAAATAACATTCGATGATGTGGCTCATGATGTCCGCCACGCCCGCCGCAGTTTGAAAGCGCGGCACGGTGAAGGTGTAGGTGGGGTCGAGCACGGAAGCCACGGGTTTGAGGTGTTCGCTCTTTATCGCCTTTTTCTCGTTTATCTCCATATTCGAGATGACGGCGTTGCCGTTCATCTCGCTGCCCGTTGCCGCCATGGTGAGCACGGTGAACACAGGCAAGGCACGAGAGATGGCGTTTTTATCCACCATATCCCAAAGGTCGCCCTTGTGATAAAAGCCTGCCGCGATGGCTTTGGAACAGTCGATGACGGAGCCTCCGCCCAGCGCCACCACCGCCTTGAGCTTATGCTTTTTGCACAGCTCCACGCCCTTTTCCACCGATTGAATTTTGGGATTGGGTTCCACGCCGCTTAGCTCTTCCCATGCTATGCCGGCGCTTTTTAACAGACTTGTGAGCGTATCGTAAATGCCCGTCACCTTAACCGAGCCGCCGCCGTAAACGAGCAACACTTTATCGGTAACTTTTTTGATCTGCTCGGGCAGTTCGGCTATTTTCCCCTTGCCGAACAGTATGCGAGTGGGTGCAAAAAAAGTGAAATCTTTCATAACGTTCTCCTTATCGTGCGGAATCCTCCGCAATTACATTATAAATTATTTCACCGCAAAATTCAAGACCGAATTTTATTTGATCATGTCGACAAGCGCGCGAACGTCCACTTCCGTTATATCCTCTGCGCTCTCCTTGCGACCCAAATACAGCGCGCCGGCGCACTCCGCGCCCATGGCTATGCAGAAGGCTCGGAAGGTGAGATAGGCGGAAGAAAAGTTGTTCTCCTCCCCCTGCCCTCCCACGGCGAGCAGATAAAAGCGCGCGCCGCACTTCTCCTTTTTTGCCCAAAAGGCTTGAGCCCTGTCCAAAAACGCCTTGGCAAAGGCGGGAAAATTGCAAAAATACAGTGGGGTGATAAAGAGCGTTTTACCGCCTTCACGGATTTGACTTAAAAGAACGGAAGCGCAGTCCTTATGGCGGCACACTCCCGATGAAGAGCACGCCTCACACCCGTCGCAGGGCGCAAACGCGAGCTCGCGCAGATACACGGGCGCAAAGCCCGCCTCTTTTTCCCTCTCGGTCAAATATTCGCAAGTGCCGCGGCGCGGCGACATACATATTGCCCTGTTCATCGCCCTCTCCTTTTAAGTTCTGCCAGCAGATCCTTCACCGTCTTTTTATAGACGGGATGTACGTATCCTGGCGCGATTTCACACAGCGGAGCCAGCACGAATTCGCGGTTGCACATATCGATGTGCGGCACGGTGAGCTTTTCTTCACCGATTATCTCGTCGCCGTAAAAGAGGATGTCTACGTCAAGCGTTCTGTTCCCCCAATGCTCCTTCCTCACCCTGCCGGCGGCGCCTTCCAAATTTGCGCACATATCGAGCAATTCATGGGGACTTTTTAAGGTGCGCATGATGAGGCAAGCGTTCAAAAACTCGCCGTCCGCCACGCCGCCGTAAGGCGCGCTGGGCATATAGGAAGATACGCGCACGTCCTTATTCTCTTCGTCGGCGCGAATGCACTCCACCGCTTCGTCCAAATACTTCTTCCTGTCCCCCATGTTTGAACCCAGCCCCAAGCATACGCGGGTGAAGCGGGCGCGGGCGGTCACGGATACATCGGAAAATTGCACGGAAAGCGGCGCTTCCGGCTTGTGCACGGTGACGGAGCAATCGCAGCCGAAAGTTACGGCGATCCCCCTTGCCGCACGGGAAGCGAGCGTTTCTATCAGATCGACCGAAGGGGCGGAGAGTTCGCGCACGATTATCTCCGCCGCCGTGCCGTAATCGCAGGTACCGGCGAGGTCGTCGCCGCGCTCAAGCTCGTCGATATATAGCTCCGCGTCCGCTATAAAGGGGTGCAAAGAAGCCTTTTCTTCGGAGAATACTCCGTGGGAAGCCATCACCTTTATACCCGTTAAATTTATCCTGCCTTTCATTTTCTACCCGCCCTAATAATGTTATTTTCCTAAATTTGCCACGGCGCGAGCCATGTCTACGGCGCGGCGGTGCGCCGCGACGCTGTGCACGCGCACGAATGCCGCGCCCTTATATGCCGCGATGACGGCGCACGCCACAGAGGCTTCCTCCCTGTCCTCGACGGGGACATTAAGCGCATAGCCGATGAGCGACTTCCTGGAAGCGCCCACGAGCATGGGATAACCTATGTAAAGATCTTCCAGCCTGTTTAACACCATCAAATTTTGTTCGGGCGATTTTGCAAAGCCTATACCGGGGTCCAAGATGATGTTCTCCCGCTTCACACCCGCCCTAAGAGCGATATTTACGCTCTCTTGCAAATCATCCTTCACCTCGCTTATAAAGGAAGAGTATTCCGCGCGCTCGCGGTTGTGCATAAGGCAGCACGCAGCGCCGAACTCGGCGGCAACGCGCGCCATGTCCTTGTCCCCTTTGAATCCCCAAATGTCGTTCACCATGTCCGCGCCCGCCTTCAACGCGGCGTAAGCCACGCCCGCCTTGCAGGTATCCACGGAAACGGGGATCTCGAGCTCCCCTTTTATCCTCTCTATCACGGGAAGGACGCGCCCAATCTCCTCTTCCTCGCTCACTGGGGTGTAGCCGGGACGGGTGGATTCTCCGCCGACGTCTATTATATCCGCGCCCTCGGCTGCCATTTTGCGCGCGCGGTCGAGTGCGGCTTGCACGCCGTTCCACCTGCCCCCGTCGGAGAACGAATCGGGCGTGACGTTCAAAATGCCCATGATATACGTCTTATTTTTTAAGTCGAACTTTGTTATATCCATATGCGCTCCGTCTTCTTCTCCCAATAGCACTCCCCGCGAGCTGGGCAGGAAAAGCAATTGCGCGAAAGTTTATCCGCGCGCGCCAAGAGCACGCCGAGCGGATTTTCCGCCGCCAACTCCCTTTCTATTTCCTCCTCCGATATGCCGGTGAGCGAGCTTATTTGCGCCGTTCTGCCCTTTGAAGAGTGGGAGAGGATTGCGGCGCATATCCGCCTTGTCTCCCCTTCGTCAAAGCCGCATTGCGGCAAGATTTCCCTTGCTATGTGCGCGCTCACAAGGGCGTGATTGCCCCCGCCCTGCGCCCTGCCTATGTCGTGCAGGAGCGCGGCGGCGTATATCTCGTCCGCGGCGCAGTTCGCATGAAACTCCACGTTCAAGATGCTCATTATGCGCGCCACGTCCAAAAAGTGGGCGAGGTTGTGGCGGCAAAATTTCCTGTCCTTCTCCTCATCTTCCAAGCGGGTCAAGAGGGCGAGATACCGCTCGTTTTTGCGCAATTTTTCTATCCTTTCGGAGGGGAGCAGGGTCACCATTTTATCATCTCCGTCACCCGTGCGCGCAACTCCTCGTTATTTTCGAACTCGCCCAGGCATGTGCAGGTGACCGTCCTGCTGCCCGTCTTTTTTATGCCGCGCATGGTCATGCAGGTGTGTTCCGCCTCTATCATCACCATCACGCCGCGCGCGGAGAGGTTTTCCTCTATCGCCCTTGCTATCTGCTCGGTGAGCCGCTCTTGCAGCTGAAGGCGGCGGGCGTAGACCTCCACCGTGCGCGCTATCTTGCTCAGCCCCGTCACCCTTCCGCTGGGGAGATACGCCACATGCGCCTTGCCGAAAAACGGGAGCAGATGATGTTCGCACACGGAATAAACGGGGATGTCCTTTTCCAAGATCACGCCCTCTCCTTTACTTTCAAAGGTGACAAAGAGGTGCTTTTTCGCGTCGTCGCCGTAGCCTGCGAACACCTCTTGAAAAGCGCGCGCCACGCGGGCGGGGGTATCTTTCAACCCCTCGCGGTTTATATCCTCGCCCATGCCCTCAAGCAGCAGCTTTACCCCTTCTTCTATCTTCTTACCGTCCATCATATGCTCCTTTGCGTAAATTCAAGTACGCTTCTTTTATCAATTTAAGGTGGGAAAACGACCCGTACGCCGCCACCATTCCGACGTGCGCGGCTTTTAGTGCGGCGGCGAGCGCATCCTTTATATTCGGGATGTATTGCGCCTTGCAAAACATTGACGCGCACTCCGCAAGCTTAGCTCCGCCCAGGGCGCGCTTATTCTCCCAATCAAAGGTGAATACCTCGCTCATCGCTCCTAGGGTGGCTTGCAACACTCCGCGGTAGTCCTTGTCGGCAAATATGCCCACAAGTGCGACCTTTCTCACACCGGGGAAGTTTTGCTCCAAACTTGAGGCGAGTTCGCGCGCCGCGGCGGGATTGTGCGCCCCGTCGAGGAGCAGTTCTCCGCCGATGAGTTCCTGCCTGCCCGGCAGAGTGACTGATTTTACTCCCGCCGCCGCAGCTCCTTCCGGGATGAAAAACCCGTCTTCTTCCAGCCCCTTGCACACGGCGAGCGCAAGGGCGGCGTTGGCGGGCTGACTCACCCCGGGCATGAGAGAGAGCGTTTTGCCCTGCCAAGCGGCAAGCTGCCGCCCTCCCGAATATCCCAAGGACGGAAGCGGAGGGATGAAGGCGCACTCTATGCCGCGCGCGGAGCAATAGTCCTTTATTACGCGCTCGCACTCACTTTCCTGAATGCAGGAATAGCACTTGGCTCCGCCCTCGGCTATGCCGACCTTAGCCAAAGCTATTTTTTCCAAAGTGCCGCCCAAAAATTCCGTATGGTCGAGGGAGATCGAAGTTATCGCCGCGGCGGCTTTTGCGCCGCTCACGTTGGTGGCGTCGTCCTTTCCGCCCATACCCGCTTCGAGCACGACCGCTCTGCACCCCTTGAAGGCGAAATAGAGCAGTGCCGCCGCCGTTTCCGCTTCGAAGGAAGTGGGTCTGTCCTCGCCCGCCGCCGAAGCGACGCGCTCCATGCAATAGGCGTACTCCAAGGGGGAGATGCACTCCCCGTCCACGGCGATGCACTCGCGCCTGTCGATGACGGCGGGGGAGGAAAATCTGCCCGTCTTGTACCCTGCGGCGGTGAGGATGGCGGCGATATACGCCGAAACCGAGCCCTTGCCGTTCGTGCCCGCAACGTGCACCCTGAAATATCTGTTCTGCGGATCGCCGAGGGCGTGCATAAGCGCGTTTATACGCTGCGTGCCCGGCTGTGAAACCGCCTTTCCCTCCGCGTACTCCACGGCGCGGGAATAGGACCAAGCCATAAAAGCGAGCCTCCTTTGTTTATTTGCCCGCAAAAAAGGCGAGCTTGTTTTGGAAGCTCGCCGAAATAAACTTATCGGTATATTCAAAGCGGGAGCGGAGGACGCACCGCAAGCTGTTGCTTTTCGCCCGCCGGCACTCCTCCGTCCGACGGTACTTAACGCGCGTCAACCTAGTCTTCCAATACGCCTATATAATAGCACACCTTGCCGCATTTTGCAATGGTTTACTCCACTTTTATAAATGCCGCCGCCTGTTTGCTGCCCGCCTTTGCAACGACGACTATCACGTCGCCCGCTTTGAGGGAGGAATTTTGCGCGACACTCACCGTGCCGCCCTCTATGCTCACCCCGTCATATTCGCCCGCAATGCCCGTGAGGTCGGCGGCGAGGAAGTACTGCGGCCGCACGTCCCTCACATTGAGGTATTGGTCGACTAAACGCGCATTAAGCGTGATACTCTCACCCTTACTGATGGAATACACCGCGCGATAGCCGCCTTCGAACATGAGCCTGTCATCGCGCACGGTGTCACGCGAGAGCTTGATGTGATAAGTCTGCTTTACGTTATCGCTGTAGTAGGCGGTGACGAATACATCCTTGTTCCCCGCCCAAGATGAGCTCGTCACGGTCAAAATTCCGTCGTCGGAAAGCGTCACCCCCGGCTTTTCATAGGCGGGAGAAGCGGCGGGCGCAAAGCCGTCTATCGTCTGGGAAAGGCGCCACTTCACGTCCCCGTCCATGCGCCTGTCCATGCCGTCCAAAAGGTAAGCGCCGAGCTTTACTTGCGTGCTGCCTTCCTCGGGCACGAGCACATAATCGGGCACCGTCGTCATGTCCAGCCGCACGTCCATGGGCTTATCTGCGGTGTCTTCGCGCTTGTAAACGCGGATGTAATCGATGAACGCTTCTTTGGGATAAATGCCCCTGTCCTCGCCCAAACCGCCCGTGGCGTAAAGGGTGAGGAATGTCATCATTCGGTAAGAAGGCGACCTGTCGGAAGAAGATACGAGCTTGTTGTCCACATAAAATTTCACGCCGTCTTCGTCCCACTCAAAGCCGTAGATGTGATATTCCAGCATGGGATTGCCGGGGATCTCCGCCTCGTCCACCCAGTGATATTCGTAATCGGTGGTGCCGTTGGGGTGGATTACGGGGCGCCACGCCTTTATGCCGCCGAGCGAGGAGAGAGTATTTTCGATTATGTCTATCTCGCCCGTTTGATTGCTGTAATGCCCGCTCATGGGCACGCTCTCCCCGTCCAAGAGCGCGGAATCGTTCATATCGTCCTGCACGCCTATCATCCACCAGGCAAAGTGCGAGCCGTCGCGCGTATCGGGCATGCGCATCCTCAGTTCGAAGTAACCGTACTTTGTAGCCATGCCGTCGAACACGCCCACGTCCTTATTGAACACGGCGCCCTCGCCAAGCTCGCCGAATTTGTGCAGATAGTTGTGCTCGTAAGAAGTGATGCCGCTCACCACCACGCCCGAGTTTTGACTGCTCCAACTGCGCCTGCCGTAGGGGGCGGAAATGACGAGAGAGGTATCCTCCCCGTTCACGTCGAAGCGGTAATCGCAGTGAGTGCGCGAATCGTCGTCCACCCTATTGCGCAGATAGTACGGGGACCAAGAGGAGGAATCGAAGAAAGTAAAATCGTCCTCGAAATACAGCTCCCACCCCTCTTTTTCCACGGGATTGCGCGGCACGTCGGCTAGGAAGAATTCTTTTTAACGCTCGTCTTCTTGCTTACGCTTATCTCCTCTCCGTTCGGCGCGGAGTAGGTCGCGGTCACGTCGAAGGTGGCTCCCTTTTGCAGGGTGGAATACACGCTCATCATGCCGTCTTCGTCCAGCTCCACGCCCTCCACTTGCTTAGATACGGAGTAGGTTATGTCAGCGTCCTCCACCTCATATCCTTCACTATCCAGCACGCGTGCGGCAAAACTGCGGCGCACATAGCCGGAAGCGGGCGCGGTGACCGCGTCCGAACGCATTAAAATCGTATCGCTTTTAAAGGAAATTGTATAACCTCCGCCGCTGCTGTCGCCGAAGGGTAAGAAATACATGGAAACGCCCCACGCGCCCAAGGAAAGGGCGGCGAGCGCGACCACCGCTATCAACGCGATAATCGTGATCTTTTTTGCTTTGGCACTCATAAATTTCTCCCGAGAGTTTTTCCGCCGACCGATAAGCTTTGTCACGGTCTGCACTAGTATCTTTGCACACTCCCGATAGAACACATTTTACGTTGACAATCGAATTTGCGGAATATTGTCTGTTTGGTTGTAATTTCCGTTCTCCGCAAAATGCTCGCTTTTAGCGAGATGGATTTCGTTCGATTTTGTGCGAGATGTCGCGAAGTTGTAGCAGCGCTACTACGAGTCGGCAGCTTTCGCAAAAGCGAATGGAAGGCATCCGCTTAAAGTGTTCTATTGGGGTGGGTAAAGGTACCTTTACCCAAACCTGTTAGAACACATTTTACATATACAACTATTATAGCGGATATGTGGTTATTTTCTCGTGCTAAATATCACTTGTAAAATGCTCGCTTTTAGCGAGGTGGATTTCGTTCAGTTTTGTGCGAGATGTTGCGCAGTTGTAGTACCTCCTACAACAAACGACATATCGTGCAAAAATGAGCGGAAAACACCCGCTTAAAGTGTTCTAACAGGGTTGGGGAAAGGTACATTCACTAAATTTTCTTTATAAGCCCCTGTTCGAGCAGTCTTGCGTCCTCTTGATATTCGATGACGGGCAAGGATTGCTCTTCTCCCACATATTCAAAATCAGCCATGGCGCGCTCGATGAGGTCGCGCGCATAGCCCGCTTTACGCTCGCCGTTTATCTTGAAACGGGCGGGCGTCTTAGCATACTTGGAGTACTTTGAAGCGTCCTCAACGCGGTACTTGGTATCGATGTACTCGGCGGGGTCGAGCGCCAAAAAGAGCACGGGGGTTTTGCCGATGATCGTAATCTTGGCGACGACTCTGCCGCCCGCCTTGAACGTTTCGCAATCCCAGCTGTATCTGCTCTTTACCCCCTTGTATGCCATGAGCATGTTATATACTTCGCCGTAACGCTCCTTCACAACGTCGGACGACTGTATCAATTTTGCACGGAAGGACCTGTCGTACTTCTTGTTCTCTTCCAGCGCGGCGTAAAATTCGTCGCTCTTTTCCTCTTCCGTATCGGCGGCGGGCACCGCCACGGTTGCGGCAACTTCTTCCTGCGGCTCCGCAGGAGTAACGTCTTCTGCCGGTGTTACTTCCTCGACGGGCGTAACCTCTTCTACGGGGGTTACTTCCTCGACGGGAGTGACTTCTTCAACCGGAGTGACTTCTTCGACGGGAGTGACTTCCCCGGCAGGCGCGGCTTCTTCAACGGGTACAACTTCTTCAACAGGCGCGGCTTCTTCAACGGGTGCGACTTCCTCAGCAGGCGCAACTTCTTCAACAGGTGCGACTTCCTCAACCGGCGCAACTTCTTCAGCAGGCGCGGCTTCTTCAACGGGTGCAACTTCTTCAACGGGTGCAACTTCTTCAACAGGCGCGGCTTCTTCAACAGGAGTTACTTCCTCAATCGGCGTTACGTCTTCCGCCGGTGCAGCTTCTTCTACGGGCGTAACTTCTTGTATAGCCGCAGCTTCTTCTATGGGAGCCGCTTCTGCGGGCGCGGCGTCATTGACGGGCATGGTTTGTTTGCTGGGAACGGGCGGGTAAATCGGCGCCGCTTGTTCCGCGGGGGCTTGCTGCGCCTTGGGCTCCGCCGGTTCGGCGGGAGCGATGTCACCCACCGCCTCTATCTCCTGCATGGGGAAATCTTGGGCGGGCTGCTCGGCAAGCTGCACTTGCGCGGGCGGTTCATTGCTTACGGGGGCGACCCGGCCGGCTTCCGTCTGACCTTGCCCAGCTCCTTCTTCGCCCTCGCCGGCAGACTGCAATCGTTCGGACTTGTAATCTTCGTTCGGTTTATCCGCGGGGGTGGCGCGCACTATCAAAAATGCCAAAAGCGACACTATCGCCGCGCCGAAGAGCGCGAACATCACGATCAGCAGCCAAAGCGGATAGGGCTGGAAAAGGACGTAGGTTATGCCGAAGTTGCTCAGCTTATCCGCCCAAGTGGGGGCAAAGGGATCCTCGGCGGCTTGAACCGCGTCTTCCGCAGCCGCGATGGGCGGCAAGGCAAAGCATATCACGGCGCACAGGAGCGCCGCAAGAGTGAAAACTATGCTTAAATTACGCAAGGTTTTTGTCATTTTTTCCATACCTGTATACGTTTTTATTATATTATAGCACTTGAAAGCGGCAAGCGCAACAAAATGCCGTTTAA
>CALWKO010000055.1 GCA_944381275.1 uncultured Clostridia bacterium
TGCCGCAAAAAGAGGGGAAAACCGTGACGCAGAAAACAATTAGCGGGCGGCAGAGCCACCCGCGGTATAGATAACGTTGTTCGTAGATGTAAAGTTGTTTTCAATGGAAGGGTTTCCCCTCAGCAAGCGGAAAATGAAAGGGTAACGGCGGTTGTAAACCGCGCTACCCTTCATCCCTTTTATTTTCCGCTTAATTTTTTCGCTTATTCGCTTCTTAGCGCAATCACCGGATCCTTCTTCGCCGCCATATGCGCGGGAATAAAGCCGGAGATGAGCGTGAGCACGACGGAGATTATCACAAGTCCCACGAGCTGCCACCACACGAGCTGGAAGAGGTTGCCCAGCCCCAGCACGGCGTTCAAAATGGCGTTCGCCGGGAAGTAGATTATGCAGGTGAACACCACGCCTATCACGCCGGAGAGCAGTCCTATCATAAAGGTTTCGGCATTGAATACGCGCGCAATGTCGCGTTTGCGGGCGCCGATACTGCGCAGGATGCCTATCTCCTTGGTGCGTTCCATAACGGAGATATAGGTTATTATGCCTATCATTATGCACGAAACTATGAGCGAGATGCCGGAAAAGCCGACCATCACATAGGTGACCGTATCGGAAAGGCTGTTGATAAAGCCCATCATCTGGCTGAGCACGTCCGAATAAGGCACCGCCTGATAGCCGCCCTCCGCAGCGCCGGCGTTGTAGCCGTCTATCGTCTGCAAGATGATCTGCTTTGCGTCCATGGAAGAGGCGTATATGCTGATGGTGTTGGGCTTGCCGGGCACGGAATAGCCGAGTTCCGCAAGGGCGTCCTGATAGGGATCGGATTCGTCCGTAGCCTTCTCAAAAGGCTGACCCGTGAGCACGTTCACCGTGGGGGAAGCCATCTGCGCCTGCACGATTTCGCTTTGAGCGATGTATTCAAGCAGCTGATCGGTGAGCGCGGAGGTGTAGCCTATAACGCCCGCCATGCAGGGGTTCTGCACCCCTTCTTTCACCCTTATAACGCCCACTATCTTGATCTTGTTGGTTGCGTTGGTGCCCGCGGCTATGCCCTCCGCCTGCTTGGGATCGATGGACGAGAAGGTGCCGTTGCCGTTATTGCGGTACATATCCGGATTGACGGTGATGTTATAGCTGAGTCCCGTGGTATCGTCCTCGCCGGTAAAGCAGAGGTCGTCGAAAGAATAGCTGTCCTTGATTTGATTAAGCGCCGCCATATAGTCGAACATGCCGCCGCCGGAAACTTCGATAAGTCCCAGAGCGAAGATCATAAAGTCGGTGACTTCGTTTTTACTGTCCACGATGAGCACCGCTTCGTCTGCGGCGGTGGCTTGCTTGCCGTAGATGAGCTCGTATTGCGAATTCAAGGTGTCGTCATCGGGCAATTCGTCCATGACCGCCATATCCGCGACCATGTCCTTATACGAATCGAAGGCGTCCGGGATCAAGTCCTCGAAGGGATAAATACGCGTGTATGTGCCGTCGTCAGGGGTGGCGTTATTCGACCACAGCATCATATCGAAGTTGTAGTTATACTTGTAATAGCCCCAGGCGCTGTCCCAATTTTCCGACAAAAATTCGGTGAAGTCGGAAAGGTCCGTCCTCTCGCCCACCTGGTTTTGTTCGGCGAATTGACTCATCATCGCCTGCACGAGCACTTTATTTGTGAACATCTCGTCCGCGTCCGGGTATTCTTCCCTGCCGCTGGTGGTGTTGAGCATGGCTATGGCTTGGTCGAGGCTTATGCCCGTGGACGAGCCCACCACCACGGGGTAGGACGAGAGCGAATCTTCTTCCATCGAGGCGATGTAGGCGGAAAAACCGGAGGACAGCGAGAGCACTATCGCTATGCCGATTATGCCTATACTGCCCGCAAACGAGGTGAGCGCGGTGCGCATCTTTTTGGTGGAGAGGTTGTTTGCCGAAAGCCTGATTGCGCTTTCGTACGACATGGAGGTGTGCTTTTCCTGCTTGTCGTGCTTAAAGAAGTTTTTGATGCGCTTGATCAAATTCTTCTCCCTCTCCTTTATCGGCTCGGGCGGAATACCGCAGTCGAAGGGGGCGGTGTCGCTCACGATGACGCCGTCTTTTATGCGCACTATCCTGTCTGCGTACTGCTCGGCGAGGTCGTCGTTGTGGGTGACCATGATGACGAGCCTGTCTTTTGAAAGTTCCTTCAAGATGTCCATGACCTGCTGGGAGCTTTCACTGTCCAGCGCGCCCGTGGGTTCGTCCGCAAGCAATATCTTGGGGTTGTTCACGATGGCGCGCGCTATCGCCACGCGCTGCATCTGTCCGCCCGAGAGCTGATTGGGCTTTTTGTAGTATTGCTCGGCAAGTCCCACTCGCTCCAGCGCCTCCATCGCCCTGCGCTTGCGCTCCGCCCTGCCCACGCCGATGAGCGTGAGGGCGAGTTCCACGTTGGAAAGTATCGTTTGATGGGTAATGAGGTTGTAGTTTTGGAAGATGAAACCTATCGTCTTGTTGCGGTAGCGGTCCCAATCGTAATCTTCGTATGCCTTGGTGGAAACGCCGTTGATGTATAAGTCGCCGTCCGTGTACCTATCCAAGCCGCCGATGATGTTGAGCAGTGTGGTCTTTCCGCAGCCGGAAGGTCCCAGCACGGCGACGAATTCGCCCGGGCGGAATTCCACATCTATACCTTTTAACGCGTGGGTCACGTTCTTTCCCACGGCGTAATCTTTTGTAATGCCCTCCAGCTTGAGGAGCGCCCTAACCTTGCCGCCCTCTTGTTCGCACGCGGCAACATCAACGCCCTCTGCGGGTACGTTTTTTATATTTTCCAACATAAAATTACTCTCCTTATTCTTTTTTATTCCCGATCGGGTGAATAAGAAGCTTTCACTGGATGAGCCTGAAAACTCTGCCGCACGTAACGGGAATAAACGCAAATTGCCTGCTTTCGTTGTAATCGCGCACCTTTCCGGACGCTTTTTTATCGCCTCCGCCGCCAAACAACATGAATATCACCATTTTGCCGAAGGACACGATGGTGTCGAGCAGCACGACGAGGAGCATCATGAAGAGCACGGAGAACAATTTGTCCGTAAAGTGTAAAAACGTTTGACCGAAAGCCATGGCGAAGATATACACCATTACGCTGCAGAATAAAATTCCGAGTTTGAATGCCACACTGAAAAAAGATCTTGTAAAGGAAAATGCGCTGACAAACATATCGGCGAGCGTATCTTTGAACATCACGCAGAACATCGCCAACGCAAGTACGGTATAAGGATTGTCGAAGATCAATCCGAAGTTAGATATTATCGTCATCATTTTCCCTGCCTTATAATATAGCGAATTTTCGACAAAATGTCAAGTATCGCGCTTATAAAACATTTATAATGCAGGCAAATTTTAAGGCAAATAAAACAATTTTGTGCAAAATATATGTATTTTTCTTGCACTAATTTGGCAAATATTCATGAAAACGTCGGATATCTCATAGCAAAACGGCATGGTAAAACCGATGTAAAACATATTAAAATCCGCCCTTCATCCCCTCGCAATGCGGGAAATAAGCGTGGTGAAGGAGCGGTAAGTGCACATAAAATACATAATTATATTTTGTCGGGAGGAAGAAGCTCGCTCACCGTAACGGCGTTGAGCCCCTTTTCCTTATAATATTCCAGCACGCGCCCCAGCGCCGCGGCGGTGTGTTCGGTGGGGTGCATGAGTATCATATCCCCCGCCTCAATGTCCTTTGCGGCGCGGGAATACACCAAGTCGGCGTCCTTATCCCGCCAATCTATCGTATCCTTGCTCCACATGATGACGCGCATGCCCTCTTGCTCGCAGGCGTTTAAGGTGTCCTGCCCGTAGGCGCCGGAAGGCGGAGCAAACAGCGAGGGTGTTATACCCGTTATTGCCGCTATAAGTGCGTTAGTTGAGCGAATCTCCCTCACATTCCCGGCAAAGTCCAGCTTGTCGCCGTCCTTATGAAAGTAGCCGTGATTGCCTATTTCGTGCCCCCTTTCAGCTATGTCTTTGAGCAGCGCGTTGTGATCGTCCGCCCAACATCCGCCTATAAAAAACGTGGCTTTCGCCCCGTATGCGTCCAGCGTATCCAGCATTTGCGGCAGGTACTCTTCGCCCCAATATACGTTTATCATGAGCGCGACCGAGCTTGTGTCCGTCCTTCCGCTATACACCACGTCCTGCTTGCTTATCGCAAACACGCTGTGCGCGCCCTGCGTGCCTATCGTGACGGCAAGAAGTGCACAGAGCATACATACGATGAGCACATTGCTCACCGCCCTGAACCTCTTTATCTTGCGCTCTTCACTCCCCTTTTTCACCTTGCGCTTTACCATATTCTAGAATATGAAGCGCGCATGCGAGGTTATGACTTGCAGATTGATAAAAATGCCTGCCGATGGCAGGCAGACTTGATAATTAGGCGCTATTCAACGCTTGGTTCCGAGTGCTTTGTTTTGATTAAAAGGGGTGGCTGTTATACGGTGCCTATAAGCTGCTTTGCGGTTTAAATCGGATGTTGTTTTGCGGTTTTATTTGGGCTGTTCCGTTATTAGTTTGCCCTCTTCAAATAGGGTTATCACGTCGAGGAGGGATGGACAGACGGCGAAGAGGTTTTGCTGCAAGTAGGGAGTGGGCGGGGTGAGGTCGGGGACCATTATACCCACAAAGCCGCCGTTTATCGCCGCCTCGTTGCCCTGCAAGCTGTCCTCCAGCACGAGGCAATGCGCGGGGGATTCGCCGAGTTTTTTTGCGGCGAGGAGGAAGATGTCGGGGGCGGGCTTGCCGCGGCTGACCATTTCGCCGTATACGCTCAGTTTGAAGTATTTGGCGATGCCGGTGCTGTTCAAGTTGCCCTCCGTCCATTCCCTGCTCGATGAAGTCGCCACAGCCGCCGGGATGTTGCGAGCATAGAGGTAGGCGAGCAGCTCCTTCAAGCCGGGTTTTACGGGAATGCCGTGCGCCTTTATGTAGTCGTAAGTGCGTGTGCGCTTTTGCATATTCATCTCGTCAAAGGGGACGTCATTGCCGAATTTTGCTTGAAACGCAACTTTTATCTCCGCGGTGGATCTGCCGCGCACCGTCTTTAAAAAGTCTTCATCTATGGTGTAGCCGTGACGGGCGCCTATCTCCGCCCAGCCTTCGGCGACCAGCCGCTCACTGTCGAACATAAGCCCGTCTTGATCAAATATCACAGCTTTAATAAGTTTCCCGCTCAAATTTCTTTCTCCTAAATATACGCAGCCGTTGCGAAGTATATATGCTTTGATTTTACAGTACTTTATTTCAAGGCGCATAATGGGTGGAGCGCCACGCGCTCCCGCTCAAATTTCTTTCTCCTAAATATATGCAGCCGTTGCGAAGTGTCTACGCTTTGATTTTTGCAATACTCTGCTTCGAGGCGCATAATGGGTGGAGCGCCACGCGCTCCCGCTCAAATTTCTTTCTCCTAAATATACGCAGCCGTTGCGAAGTATCTACGCTTTGATTTTTGCAATACTCTGCTTCGAGGCGCATAATGGGTGGAGCGCCACGCGCTCCCGCTCCAAGGAAAACGCCGCACGAGGCGGCGTTTTTTCTTTTGTGTTTTTGCCCTATGTATGTTTATATTTGGGCGCTTTTGTGTTTTTGCCTTGAGTTTAGCTCGGCTCTTTTGTGTGTTGCCTTGGCTTCCGCAGGTGCTTTTTAATGCCGCTTTGGAGTTGCCATGGCTCATTTGTGTTATAGCAAACGGAGCGCCCTTGCGGGCGTTCCGCGCTTGGCGTTTTTAGTTTTTGTCGTTGTCCAGCTTTTCCAGGAGCTTGAGCCCGATGCCCTTGGCGTCGATTTTGAGCACTTCCACCTTGACTTTATCGCCGATGCTGACGACGTCTTCCACCTTGTCCACCTTCTTGTTGGAGAGCTTGGAAATGTGGATCATGCCGTCCTTGCCGGGGCAGAATTCCACGAACGCGCCGCAAGCGATGGTGCGCACGACGGTGCCTTCCAGCACTTCGCCGATGGCGGGATCGTTGACGATGAGCTCGATCATCTTCTTGGCTTTTTCGAGCATTTCGGTATCTACGCCAGCGATGAACACATCGCCGTTGTCGCTGATGTCGATCTTCACGCCGGTGGCGTCGATTATCTTATTGATGGTCTTGCCGCCGCTGCCGATCACGTCCTTGATCTTGTCCGGATTGATCTTGAAGGATTCTATCTTGGGCGCGTACTTAGAGAGGTGATCGCGGTAGGTGGGCAGAACTGCGAGCATCTTGTTCAAGATGAACATTCTGCCCTCGTGCGCCTGGGCGAGAGCCTTGCGCAGGATCTCCTCGTTGATGCCCTTGATCTTGATATCCATCTGAATAGCGGTGATACCTTCGGTGGTGCCTGCCACTTTGAAGTCCATGTCGCCGAAGAAGTCTTCAAGACCCTGAATGTCGGTGAGGACGGCTATCTTGGACTTATCTTCGTTGGAGATAAGACCCATCGCCACGCCCGCCACGGGGCGCTTGATCGGCACGCCCGCGTCCATGAGCGCGAGGGTGGAGCCGCATACGCTCGCCTGGGAAGTGGAGCCGTTGCTGGAAAGCACTTCGGACACGGTGCGGATGGCGTAAGGGAAAGCCTCCTCGCTGGGGAGCATGGGCTCGAGAGCGCGCTCTGCGAGTGCGCCGTGACCTATCTCACGCCTGCCGGGGCTGCGCATGGGCTTGGCTTCGCCCGTGCTGTAAGGGGGCATGTTGTAGTGATGGATATACCTCTTGAACATCTCATCGTCGAGTCCTTCCAACTTCTGTACTTCAGAGATGCTGCCCAGGGTGCAGGTGGTGAGAACTTGCGTTTGACCGCGGGTGAATACGCCGCTGCCGTGAACGCGGGGAAGGATGCCCGTTTCGCACCAGATGGGGCGGATTTCGGTGAGGCTTCTGCCGTCAGGACGGATGCCCTTGTCGAGGATCTTGCTCCTGACTTTTGCCTTCTTCATGGCGTAAAGCACTTCGCCGATGTCCTTCTTGCCTTCGGGAAATTCCTCCGCAAAGTGGTCGTAGACGTCCGCTTCCAGCTCTTCTTCCGCCTTTTCACGCTCCTGGCGATCGTAATTTTCCAGGACCTTGTCCATCTTCTTGTCGGCGTATTCCTTAACCGCTTCTTCTATGTCTGCGGCGGGATGATACAGCTCGGGATCTATCTTCTTCTTGCCTATCTGCTTTTGAATGTCCTCGATGAAGGCGACAATCTTCTTGATCTCCTCATGGCCGAACAGAATAGCGCCGATCATCTCTTCTTCCGTGACTTCGTTGGCGCCCGCTTCCACCATCAAGATGGCTTCCTTGGTGCCGGAGAGGGAGAGGTGCAGCTTGCTCCTGTCGCGCTGTTCGGAATCGGGATTGATGACGTACTTGCCGTCCACCATGCCCACCACCACGGAGCCCGTGGGACCCTGGAAGGGAATTTCGGAGATGCTGAGGGCAACGGAGCTGCCGATCATCGCATAAATTTCCGGGGGGATGTTGGGGTCGACGGAGAGGCAGGTTGCCACCACCGCCACGTCGTTATAAAAGCCCTTGGGGAACAGGGGGCGCAGAGGGCGGTCGATCAAGCGGGAAGTGAGGATAGCCTTGTCACTGGGCCTGCCTTCCCTCTTCTTGAATCCGCCGGGGATCTTGCCCACCGAATACATTTTTTCTTCGAAATCAACGCCGAGAGGGAAAAAGTCTATTCCGTCACGGGGTTGTTTTGCCATGGTTGCATTTACCATTACCACAGTGTCGCCGCAGCGAACCATGCAGCTTCCGCCCGCCTGCCCGCAGTATGCGCCGGACTCAACGGTAACTTCTCTGCCGCCGATGGTTGTTTTGAACACGTGTCTTTCCATGCGTTACTTACCTCCAATAAGTATGAATAATATCTCTTTTTTTAGTTGCCGAGTAAAAATAAGGCGGCAAAATGAGCCGCCTTTCGATTACTTCCTCAGTTCCAGCTTGGCGTTGATGGCACGATAACGTTCGATATCGTTCTTCTTCAGATAGTTTTGCAATCTGCGCCTTCTGCTGACCAGCTTGAGAAGTCCTCTTTTGGAATGAAGATCGTTAGGATGCTGCCTGAGGTGCTCGTTGAGCAATTCGATACGCGCGGTCAAAAGCGCTATCTGCACTTCGGGAGAACCGGTGTCACCCTCCTTCATGCCGTAAGTGGCGATGATGTCCTTCTTTTCCATCTTTTCCATTTGTTTTACCTCCGTAGGAAAATTTTATTTGCCTGCAGCCGCGTAATGCATCGGAGTTGTTTGCAAAACCCTGCCGCAGGTACGTAAATTATTTTAGCACATAGCTTGCTCCTTTTGCAAGCAATTTTGCGCCATATTTTATATTATTAAAAGGGCCTCGGCGCAAGCGCGCCGAAGCCCTGAAAACAGGCATCTCCCTCCCGTTTTAACCTTGATTGTCCTCTCCTTCCGGTTCAAGCGTTTCTTCCACCAGCTTGACTACTTTGCCGCCCAGCAGGACTATCATCTTGACGGCGGTGAGAGAGTATTCGTCGGCGTAAACTTTAAGCGACTTGGTGAGCGTGCCGCCACCGATTATCTTCACGCGGTTATGCTCTTCCTTGACAAGTCCGCGCTTACGCAGCGTTTTGATATTGACCATATCGCAGTCGTTGTAAAGATCCTGGATCTTGTCTAAGCCGACAAACGCGGTCTTCTTTACTTCGTCGACGTAAGGGACGTTCTTTATCCTTACGAGCTCGAGCGCTTCTGCATCGGTAAGCTGAGCGTTTGCGTCCTGAGAATCCACACGGGAACGCAATTTATCCGTCTTCTTCGCCTTGATGAGCAGGCTGCCCTTTTGCAGCAGGATGAGCTCTTTAAAGCTCTTGCGCTCCGTCTTTTTCTTCTTATCCACCTGCTTTTGCGCCATGGCTTCGTCGATGAGCTCCTTGGCGTATTTAAGTCCGCGGTTGGATTTCACCTTGAGGGTGAAGGGCACTTCCTCGTATCCCTTCTTTTCAGTGATGAGCTGGTGATACTTGTCGTATTCGTACTGCTCCGCGTCAAGCGGCAGGAAGAGCTTTATCGTCTTGCCGGTGAGGGTTATCTTTGCCACCAAGCTGCCCTTGTGCTTGAAGTTGTCCGCCCTGTTGGTGAGCGAGCGGGACACGTTCTTGTAAGTAAGCAAGTGGTTGACGAGCTCTTCGTAGATGGCTTTGTTCACGTCCGAACCGTACCTCAGGCGGCCGCGCATGGTGGAGGTGCGGCGCTTTCTTGCGTCCTCCGCCGTGATGAGCTTGGGTGCGCCGTCGTCTTCGGCTTCTTCCTCGGCGTCCTCTTCCGTTTCTTCCACTTCGGGGGTTTCGTCCTCTTCTTCCGCCTCTTCTTCTGCATCCTCTTCGTCCTCTTCGGGCAGGATGGCGGCGACGAGTTCTTCTTCCTCTTCCTTCTCCTCTTCGTAGTAAGCGTATACGTTGAGGTCTTCTTCCAGCTGCTTATCTACGAAGCTGCTCTCTTCCACTGCGGATTCGTGCGTTTCCTCGTCCGTGAACCAGCCGCGGAACTTATAGCCTTCCTTGACGGGCGCGGCGGGAATGTCGAGCGCGTCCATACCGGCGGTGACCACGGTTGCGACCACTTCGCCGTCCGCGATGAAGGAGATGATGTGAGGTTCGATGGGCTCCGGCTCAGGCTCAACGACGGGCTCAGGCTCAACGACGGGCTCAGGCTCAACGACAGGCTCGACCTCGGGTTCAGGCAGCTTGTCGTACTGACCGTAGACGACAAAGTCCCTGTATATGTTCTTTTCCGCATAGGCTTGCTCGGTGAAGGGTTGATCCCTGCCTTCTTCCGACATAAACCAGCCGACAAATTCGTAGCCTTCCAGCTCGTGGGCGGCGGGGAATACGAGCACTTCCTTGCCGAAGGTGTGCACCACGCCGGCGACATAGCCGCCCGCGATAAAGCCGATGACGTGCTCTTCCGGCGGTTTCTCCACCCAGCGAGCGTATAGTTTGACGTTGCCCGTAACCTTATAGCGCATGACCTCGGGCAGTACGGGTATTTCCTGCACGGGCGCGGGGGCGGGCTCTTCTTCCTCGGGTTCTTCCTGAGGATTTACGTAGTAGGTATTGCCCTCTTCTACGGTGCTGGCTTCGTCGGGATTTTCGGCGGCGCCCGCTTCTTCTTGAGTTGCGGTCACTTCGTCCGCGGCTTCGGCGGGTTCTTCTGCAGGGGTTTCTTCCGCTGCCGCCTCGGCGGGTTCTTCTGCGGGGGTTTCTTCCGCGGGCATTTCTTCTGCCGTCACTTCGGCGGATTCTTCTGCGGGGGTTTCCTCTGCTGCCGCTTCTGCGGATTCTTCTGCGGGGGTTTCCGCAGGGGTTTCCTCCGCTGCCGCTTCAGCGGGTTCTTCTGCGGGGGTTTCCGCAGGGGCTTCCTCTGCTGCCGCTTCGGCGGGTTCTTCCGCGGGGGTTTCCGCGGGGACTTCTTCTGCCGTAACTTCCGCGGGGGCTTCTTCCGCCTCAGCCGCGGGGGCTTCCGCGGAGGTTTCCTCGGCGGGTTGTTCTGTTACGGCTTCGGCAGCCGCCTCTTCCTTCTTTCTCATCTTCGCCTTTCTGGCGCGTTTTGAACTCATAGCGCTGCCGCTGCCTCCTCCTTGCTGATCGTCGGTGACATCTCTGCCGCCCGGTTCGTCATATATCCTTATCTCTTCTTCCGCCGGATTGGCTTCCTCGGCGGGCTGTGCTTCTTCTGCGGGTTTTGCTTCTTCAGCGGGCGCCGCTTCTTCAGCAGGAGCCGCTTCCTCGGCGGGTGCAGATTCTTCCGCGGGTGCGGTTTCCTCGGCAGTTGCCGCTTCTTCTACGGGTGCCGCTTCCTCTACGGGTGCCGCTTCTTCTGCGGGCGCCGCTTCTTCTGCGGAGGCTTCTTCCTCCGCGGTTTCTTCAACGGGCGCCGATTCTTCCGCAGGTGCGGGTGCCGCTTCTTCTGCGGGTGCCGCTTCCTCTACGGGTGCCGCTTCTTCTGCGGGCGCCGCTTCTTCTGCGGAGGCTTCTTCCTCCGCGGTT
>CALWKO010000056.1 GCA_944381275.1 uncultured Clostridia bacterium
TCAAAAATTTAATTTATATCCGCTTTAACGCCGCGCCACGAAAGCACCGCAGAGAAGTGCCCTTATGCTAGGAAAGGCACAAAAATCGGAAATGAGCGTACTCCCTGTACGTGATTTTTCGATTTTTGTGCCTTGACAACGCAGAAGGGTGCTTATATGCGGCGCCCGCGTTTTTAATTTATTATATAAGGCGTGACTTGGTAGACATAATTAAGCCAATTATTGAACAGCAGCGTTGCGGTCGAGCGCCACTTCATGTTCACGCGGTTGGTGTCGCCGTCGATGAAGTAATGGACGGGGGGATTGATGGGCAGGCCTTTGTCCAGGTCGCGGAAGTATTCGCTGCGCAGGGTGAAGCGGTCGTATTCGCTGTGCCCGGTGAAGAAGAACTTCTTGTTATCCTTGCTCTTGGCGATGGAAAGTCCGCACTGATCGCCCACGGCGAGCACCTTGATGTCCTTGCACTGCGCCACGGCGACTTCGTCCACGGCGGTGTGGCGGGACATAGGAATGTGCATAATGTCGTTCATGCCGCGCAGGAGCGGTTCGTTTTCGTCGAGCGAGCGCACGCGGTAGACGCCGAAGAGTTTTTCCGGGAGCTGCACCTTGCCTATGCCGTAATAGTGGTAAAGCGCCGCCTGCGCGCCCCAGCAGATGAACACGGTGGAGGTGATGTACTTATCCGCATAGTCCATGATGCGGGTGAGCTCTTCCCAATAAGCCACCTGCTCGAAGGGGAGGGTTTCCACGGGCGCGCCGGTTATTATCATCCCGTCGAAATGACGGGATGATATTTGGTCGAAAGTCTTATAGAACTTGTCCAAGTGTTCCAAGGGGGTGTGGGTGCCGGTATAGCTGCCCGTCTTGACCAGCGTCACGTTCACTTGCAGGGGGGAATTACTCAAAAGGCGCATGAGCTGAGTTTCCGTGTCCACTTTTGTAGGCATCAGATTTACGATGGCTATTTCTATGGGGCGGATATCCTGGCGCGTGGCGCGCGCATGCGACATTACGAATATATTCTCCCGCGCGAGTATGTCGTGCGCAGGCAGCGATTTGGGTATTACTATCGGCATTTTTTCTCCTTATTACTTGGCGGCGTTTAAGGCTGCAAGCATATCTTGTATTATATCTTCCTTGTCCTCTATGCCCACGGATACGCGGATGAGGTTATCGGGTACGCCGGCTTTTACGAGCTCTTCGTCGCTGAGCTGGCGGTGGGTGGTGGTGGCGGGGTGAAGCACGCAGGTGCGCACGTCGGCGATATGCGTGACAATCTTGGCGAGTTTAAGCGCCTTCATGAATTTGTTTGCCGCTGCCCTGCCGCCCTTTATTCCGAAGGTGATCATGCCCGAGCACCCGCCCTTAAAATACTTTTCGGCAAGCGCGTGCATGGGGTCGTCTTCCAAACCGGGGTAGCGCACCCACTCCACGTTATCCGCACTCTTCAGCGCTTTGGCGAGCGCGAGCGCGTTGTCGCTGTGCGCCCTCATCCTAAGGTGCATCGTTTCCATGCCCATATTGGTGAGATAGGCGTTGAAGGGGGACATGCAGCAGCCCATATCGCGCAGCATGGTAGCCCTTATCTTTGTAACGAAAGCGGAAGCGCCGCATGCCGTTTGATACACCAGCCCGTGATAGCTCTCGTCCGGGGTGGTGAACATGGGATAGCGCTTGTTGCCGGTGAAATCGAGCGTTTTGGAGCACACCACCATGCCGCCCAGCGAGCTGGCGTGACCGTCCATATACTTGGTGGTGGAGTGCACGATGACGTCCGCGCCCCACTCGAACGGGCGGTGAAGCACGGGAGTGGTGAGGGTGTTGTCTATCATGAGCAAAACGCCGTGTTTGCGGCATACGGGCACGACTTTTTCGTAATCGAAGATGTCCATGCCGGGGTTGGCTATCGATTCGCCGTAGATAATGCGGGTTTTATCGTCGATGAGCTTTTCGATATCTTCAGCGGTGGCGGAAGATTCGATGAATCGGCATTCTATGCCCAGCCTGCGCAAAGTCACGTTGAACAGGTTGAACGTGCCGCCGTATATCTTGGAATAAGAGATTATGTTGTCGCCAGCACTGCACACGTTGGTGACCGCCATCAATATGGCGGACATGCCCGAGGACGCGGAGATCGCCGCGGCTCCGCCTTCAAGCGAGGCGACCTTTTTTTCCAGAGCGTCGCACGTGGGGTTGCCCAAGCGCGAATACATGAATCCGGGATCCTTCAAGTCGAATACCTGCGCCAGCTGTTCGGGCGTGTCGTAGGCAAAAGTCGTGCTTTGATAAAGGGGAAGTACCCTGGGTCCTCCGTTGACGGGGGTGTACCCTTCCTGAACGCATTTTGTGCCTTCTTTCATATGATCCTCCTTTGGCGGCAGCGCCGCAAAATTATCTTGTGTTGTACTGTTTTAACGTGCGCTCGATGTCGCGCTTGGCGTCGCGGTCGGCTATGGCGCGGCGCTTGTCGTGCCCTTCCTTACCCTTGGCGAGCCCCACTTCCACCTTGACGAGCCCCTTTTTGAAGTAAGCCCTGGTGGGGACGACGGTGTAACCTTTGGCCTCCGTCTTTCCGCGCAGTTTGTTTATTTCCGCCTTGTTGAGCAGCAGCACGCGCGTGCGCTTTGCCTCCTGATTGAAGTAACTGCCCTTGTCGTAAGGCTTGATGTGCGCGTTTACCAAAAGCGCCTGGCCGCCCTTGAAGATGACAAAACTATCGCGCAGGCTGAAATGTCCGCCGCGCACGGACTTGACCTCCGCGCCCGTGAGCACTATGCCCGCTTCGTACGTTTCCTCGATAAAGTAATCGTGGAACGCCTTTTTATTGTTGTCTATTATCTTTACGTCCATATATCAAAAAATCCTCCGCTTTGATACGGAGGATCGCTGTTTTTGTTAACCCCTTCTTACGCAACACCTGCCAGGCTGTCCTGTATCAAGAACAAAACAAAGTAGCCGATAGAAAAGAGCAGCATCAGTGCGCCGCAGATGACGGTGCCGATTTTGAGATTCCTATCCTTGCTGCGGGGCTTTTTGCCCACATACGTCTCCGTTGAGCCGCCGCCGATGGCGGATATATTATCGCTGCTGCCCTTTTGCAGCAGAACGAGCACTATTGTAGCGATACCCGAAAGCGCCATTAAGATCATGAAAATGGGCTGCAGGTACTCTTTTGCTTGTAAGAATGCGTCCATTTGCTATCCTCCGATATTGATTGCCATACTATATTAACACAACAATCGGGTATTTTCAAGCGTTTTAATGCAAAATTTCATTTGAAAGATAAAGTTTACGCAGTCGCCGCTTTTATTTTGCTTAGTTTCCTCGGCTTTTTGCGCTTAAAACACGCCGCTAGCGCAACACGCACTTAAAAATGCACTCGGCTATCTCGTCGGCATAGGCTTGCGACTTTAAAAGTTCCAAGTCCTGCGGGTTGGAGATAAAGCCGCACTCCACTATCACCGAGGGGATGGCGGAGCACTTGGCGATGAAGTAATCGCCCGCCAAAGCGGAGTAATCCCTGCCGCTGTATTTGGCGTTGATATAGGTATTGAACACGCTCTGCAGCTTTTTTGCGAAAGGTCCGCCCGTGCCCGTATCCCCATAGAACACCTGCACGCCGCGGCGGTAGGATTGTGAATATTTATTAACGTGAATGCTTATCACCGCGTCCGCCCCGGAGGAGGCGATTATCTCCGCCCGCTTTTGCATATCTTCCTTCTTGGTAACGCCCAAGGCGCCCTCCCCCTCGCGTGTGAGGATGACGCGCACGCCGCCCTCCTCCAGCCGCTTTTTTACGCGGCGGGTGACGGCAAGATTGATGTCCGCCTCCTTATCCCCTTGTGAGGACACCACTCCGCCGTCAAATCCGCCGTGCCCCGCGTCCAGCACCACGGTGACTTCCGGTATGGTGGCGGAAGCGTATGCCGCCGCTCCGCCCGCCGCAGCGAGCGCAATGACCCCCAATACCAGCGCGAAAACCGCCGGCTTTATCCACTTTGCCGAGATTACACATATTTTACGCATATATCCGTTTTTTTACCCTTACTTTCCCCAAAAAAGCCGAGTTATCCCCATAGTTATCCCCATAAACATATATTTGTGTGGAAAACTTTTGCCCTTCACTTTTATACATTATTCTGAATAAATTCAAATTATGCCCGTTTTCCCCATACTTATAAAATATAATTTTATTGAGTATTTTAATACGATTTGACTTTTATGTCCGTCAGTCGCCGGAGAAGATCTTCACCGCCACCACGGTGCCGTCGTCGTTCATGCCGCTCTTTTGCGCCATGGCTAGCAGCATGTCCGCCACGCGCTGAGGGTTGCCCGATTCTATCTTTGTGAGGGCGTATTCTATGCCGTGCACGGTGAGCGCGTCGGTGATGCCGTCGCTGACCAGGACGAGGACGTCGCCGTCCTTCAAGGCGGCGTGAGCGTACACGGGCTTTATCTCGTCCAAGATGCCGGCGGGGAGCGCGCCGCCTTCCACCGTCTTCACCGCGCCGCCGCTCAAAATAAAGCTCTCCACCCCGCCCAGCTTGATGAACTCCGCCGCGCCCGTATTCAAGTCGATAAAGCACGCGTCCAGGGCGCAGAACTTTTCGCCGCCGCGCAGGGTGAGAAACCTGTTGATGAGCGCGGGGACGGCGCCCTTTTCAAAGCCGCACTTGCAATAGCTCTCCAGCATGGTGAGGCAGGCGGCGCTCTCTTCCGCCGCGATGCTGCCGCTGCCCATGCCGTCGCATATACTCGCAAGTACGCGGCCGTCGCCCACGGACGTGACGGAGTAATTGTCCCCGGGGCGGTCGCTCCCCTCCTTCACCGCGCCCGCCGCGCCGAAGGCTGCCAAAAACTTTTCGCGCGGAGCATAGGTGACGGTCACGGCGCCCGGGGCGGGCATGCACTCCACCCTCTTCACCTTGCCGCCGAGCGCGCCTTCCGCCGCCTTTTCCACGCCGCGCTTGCACTCGTCGCCCTTGCGAAGGCGCAGGGTCACGCGCCGCTCTTCACCCTCCCCGATCACCGCCGCGGCAAGGCAGGTTATATTGTTGTAGCCCAGCTCGTCCTTTATTCTCTCGCCCGCTTCTTCGTCTATTCCGCCCGTTTTGCCCACCTTTGCCGCCAGCCTGCCCAGCACAGCCGCCGCCGAGCGCATCTGCTCTGCAGCCGCCGCGCCGCTTTGCAGGGCAAAGGCGCGCTTTTTGCGGGCGTCGTTCACCTTGCGCGCGGCAAGGGCGCACTCCTGCGCGAGCTTGTCCAGCGCCCCGCACTTGCTTATCACGAACATGGGAAAGTCGTCCGCGCCTATCTCCTCACCGCGGCAAGCCTTTTCTATCGCCCTTTTGAACATCTCCAAACCGGCAAGGTCGGGGCATTTGTCCCGCTCGCCGCACGCGGAACACACGCTTGCCGCCACGTCCTTGCACGCCGCCTGCACTATATCGGGCTCCGCTCCGCCCGCTTCGAATTCCGCAGCCGCGCCCGCCATCATGCGCGCGGTGCCGCCCAGCTTTTCAAAGAGCTGCTCGCGCTCCCTCTCCGCGGCATATCTGAGCGCGTCCGTCCCCTGCGGAAAGAGCGCTTTGCACATGTTTTCCTGCACTCGCTCCGGTACAAGGAGCGCCGCGGCAATGCCCGCCGCGGCAAGGCAGATATTCAGCGTGTCGAAAGGGGGAAATGCGCTCATCACATAACCGCATACGAGGTATATACCCTCCGCCGCTATAGCCGCAAACACCTTGCTTTGACCGCGGAAGCACTTTGCCGCCGCCCATACCATGAGCGCCGCGCCCACCGCCGCCATATCGCGGGTATATATGCCCGCACCCAAGGAAAACGCCGCGCATATGCCCGCGCCCGGCAGAGCGGGAAAGCGGGAAGCAAGCAGGCAAAGCGCGCATATCACGGTGAAGTAGGGCTTGTATCCCCACAAATCGAAAGAATAAACGCCCATGCCCAGCGCCGCCAAAAGCAGCGCGCAGGAGAGGTATTCGTCATAGGCAAGGCGCGCGCTTTTACGCACAAAGAGGGCGAAACATGCTATGCAGCAGGCGGCGCAAAAGGCGGTGTTGAGCACGAGGGAGAGCGCTCCCCTCACCGCCACGCCCTGCGTGAAGAGCGCGGTGAAAAAGCGCGGCAGCATGCTCAAAAAAGCCGCGCCGACCATGGCGGGTATCTTCGGCTGTAAGCGGAATTTGAAGAGGATGAGTTTGACAGCGGCGAAAACTCCTACCGCGCTCGCCGCGTCGATGAGGGAGAGTATATCCCACCCCGCCAGGCAATAGCCGCCGAAGAAGGCGGCGGAAAGCGCGAAATAATTCTTGCCGCAATAAAAAAGCGCACAATAAAGGCCTATGCTAAGCGGAGTCATATCCGCCGCGGGAATCGCCCTGCCCAATATGTAAAACGCGGCAAAGGCGAGTAAAAATCCGCCCGCGCAATAACTAAAAGACTTCACCTTCATGCCGCCATTATAACCTGCGCGAAGGAGGGTATTACGGCATGTTTTGGCGAAAAGCGGCGGCTTTTGGAAGAATACTAAAAGCGCGAATGCGCGCGCATAAATTCCAATACGTTGGCGTGAATTATGCCGCCGCGCTTTTGCAACAGGTAGTCTGTTGTGAGCACGTATTTGGGGTAGTTATCCCTTATCATCTCAAGCTGAGCGTACTCCCTGTCCTCAGTAGCCTTGCTTTCGTTTATTGTGTAGGCAATTTGCAGATAGGAATACCCCATATTTTGATCGCGCAGGATAAAGTCGCATTCCAACTTGCCTATCCTCCCCACGCTTACCGAATAGTCCAAGCCGCGCGCATAGACGTATACGATATTTTCAAGCGCGGGACCGTAATTTATCCTGTTATCCGTGTTCACCGCAAAGTAGAAGGAAGTATCCGCCAGATAGTACTTTTTTTCACCGCCGAGCGATTTTTTCGATTTCATGTCAAAGCGGTCGCAGGGATATAAAATTTTGCTCTGCACGAGCGCGTCGATATACCTGGTCAAAGTGGAACGCTTTACCTCTATCCCCTTTTTTGCCAAAGCTTCCTGCAAACCGAGAATGCTCGTTGTGGCGCCGAAGTTGTTGATTATAAAATTTTTGACGTTGTCGAACGCCTCGAAGTTGCGAATGCGCAGTCGCCTTTTTATATCCTTTTCGAAAATCTCGTCTATTATGGATTTCACATAGGTGCGCTTATCGGCAAAGTCGTTGTACTGCATGGCTTTTGGAAACCCGCCCTCTTGCAGATAATTGTTCAGCTCTATTATAAGGTTGGCTTGCACCGGCTTGTTGTAAAAAGCCTTCATATCCAAATACTCATCGAAGCTGAGCGGAAACAGTTCAAATTCTATATACCTGCCCGTAAGGCGGGTGGCGAGCTCTCCGCTGAGCAGATAGGAATTTGACCCCGTGATGAATATGGAATAGTCACCCTCCGCGCGGAAAGCATTGACCACCTCTTCAAAATTCTTCACGTTTTGAATTTCGTCGATAAAAAGATACTTTATCCCCTCTTTTACTTGAAAGCCGTCTATCACTTGCTCCAGCTCATCCGCGGTTTTAACCTTGCGGTACCTGCGGCTATCCATGTCCAAAGAAATGATGTTGCTCTCGCTCACGCCGGAATCGATAAGCTCCTTCATGACCGTCTGCATCAAGCAGGACTTGCCGCAGCGCCTTACGCCGGTGATTACCTTGATTATCTCGCAGTCGCGGTAAAAGCCGCGCATCTTTTTTAAGTACTTCTCGCGAACGAATAAATCCATAGCCGCTTCTCCTTATACGCAAAGTATATCACAAAATCTTAAAAAATGCAAGTTAAGGGGACAATTTTTGCAATTTTTTCAAAAATTGTCCCCTTAAACGCCATTTTTACGCAAAAAAATACGGCGCCGCAATTGCGGCGCCGATATTTTTTGGTTGAGTATTACTTATTTTTACTCTCTTCTTTCGATTTGGCTTCGGCTTTTTTCTTTTCGTCGCGCGCCTTTACTTTTTCCTTTACGCGCTCGCGGTAGGCGTGCAGCTTGTTTTCGAAGGCGAGGAGTTTTTCGTCCAGCTTGTCGCCGTACTTGCGCTCGATGAACCGCGCCAAGAAGAGGGCGGCTATATTCACCGCCGTGCCCGCAGCCGCCGCCAGCACTATCCAGCCTATATCTGCTCCGGCTTGCAAAGGCGTCATGCCCAGGAAGGTTTCCGTGGGTCCGAACCAGTCGCCGATGAGGTAGTAGTCGGCATAGATAGCCGCCACGGATACGGCGAACATCACCGCGGTCACGATAAGGCGGAACTTGTTGGGCGGCAAGGATATGATGAGCAGGCACATAAAGCCGGTCACCGTAAGCGCCATGGCGGTAACGGATACCACATACGTTTCGTCCGCAGAAGCGAGGACGCCGTTTACGCCGAGAGGATATGTTATCGCCACAGAGAGGATGAGCGCGAGCGAGGCGGGCAGAGCCACCTTGAGCACGTTGCGCATAAAGTTGCCCGTAACGCGCCGCGCGTTGCCCTTTTGCATGGCGAAAGCGAGCGAAGGCACGCCTATCACGAAGAATTCCAAGAGCAGCAGCTGCTTGGTGGTGATGGGATAGCTTATCGCGGGGTTGATAAAGCCGGCGATGGCAAAGGCGAGGGTGAGCACCATGATGGCGATGTTCTTCATGATGTAAAGGGCTGAAACCTTCTCGATATTCCCGATAACCGACCTGCCCTCGTTTACGATAGTGGGGAGGGTGCTGAAGTTATTATCCGTCAAGATGATGCGCGAGATGTTGCGCGCCACTTCGTTGGCAGAGCCGAAGGAGATGGAGCAGTCGGATTCGCGCAGCGCCTTCACGTCGTTCACGCCGTCGCCTATCATGCCCACCGTTCTGCCCTTCCTCTGCAAGGTGCGGACGATGTCGCGCTTTTGGTCGGGGGACACTCTGCCGAACACCACCCCTTCTTCCGCCTTTTCTTCCAGCTCTTCTTTGGAAAGTCCGCGGCAGTTCACCCACTTATCCGCGTTGTATACACCCGTTTTTTCCGCTATGTTCGACACGGTTTCCGGATTGTCGCCGGAGATTATCTTTACGTCCACGTCGTTTTTATAAAACCATTCCAGCGTGCTGCGCACGTCGGTACGCAGGCTGTCTTCCAAGATGAAGATGTCAAGCGGCACCGTCTTTTCCGGCACGGCTTCGGATATGGGCCCGTCGTATTCGGCAAGGAGCACGCTCCTCCTGCCCAATTTTGATTGCTTAGAAAGGTATTCCTTCGCCTCGTCCGTGAGCACGGTCACATATTCGGGCGCGCCCAAAAGATAGGACTTGCCGCCGGCGAGCGTGACTGCGCTGTACTTCCTGGCGGAGGAGAAGGAGAGCGCGTCGGAAAATTCCAGCACCTTGCCGCCTTCGAACTTCTTATCCAGCGCGCGGGCGGTGGATTTTTTGTCCTTGGTGGCTTGGGTGAAGGTGCACATCAGGTCGCGCAGATCCACGGTGGGTTCGGTGAGCGTTTTTATATCCACCACCTCAAGGTCGCCGCTGGTGATGGTGCCCGTCTTGTCCAAAAGCAGGGTATCCACGCGGGCGAGCATCTCCACGCTGTAAAGATCCTGCGGCAGCGCCGAGTGCTTGGAAAGGCGCAATACCGACACGGCGAGCGCGGTGGACATCATCACGAACATGCCCACGGGGATCATGCCCAACACGCTGGAAGATACGGTGATTATCGTCTGCTTCCAGCTGTTCCAATCGTCCATCTGCGCGGCGAGGCGTTCGGAGATGATGAGTATCACCGCCAGCACCGCCAGGATGACGGTAGCCACTTTTATAAAGTTGTTTATCGAATTGAATATGCGCGATTTGGGGCGCTCCACCTTGCGCGCGGCGCGGGCGATGCTCTCGATATAGCAATCCTTGCCCACCCTGTCCGCACGGGCGGTCGCCTGACCTTCCATAACTATGCTGCCGGCATATATGCTCTCGCCAGCCGTGCGCTTTACGGGTATGGATTCGCCCGTGAGGATGGATTCGTCCACTTCCACATAGCCGTCTTCTATCACGCTGTCCACCGGTACCTGCGCGCCCGCTTCCGCAATGTAGATGTCGTCGAGCACGAGTTCTTTGGTGGAGATCTCCTTCTTCTCGCCGTCGCGGATGACGCTGCAGGTGGATTCCACCGTCAAGGAGAGTTTTTCCACCGATTTTTTCGCCTTTATCTCCTGTATTATACCTATTACCATACTAATTATGATAATGGAAGAAGAAAGCGCATAGTCCGCCGCCCCGATGCAGATGAGCAGCAGCATTAAAAACAACGTTACGATGTTGCAAAAACTGAAGACGTTTTCAAAAATAATGCGGGGATAAGATTTTGCCCTGTTGATGGGCTTGATGTTTACGAGGTTTTCCTCACCTCTTTGAGCCACCTGCGCGCTCGTCAAGCCCGCGTTCATGTCGGGAGTAAACCTTTCCGCATTCTTATAGCTGCGGCTGCCGTCCTTCTTTTTGTTGCGCGCACGCCGCAATCTGAGTTCAGAAAAAAGTCCCATGTCACCTCTTGGCGCCACCCCTTTGCGCCCTTAGTATTTTCCTTTTCCCGTAAAATTATATAATGTAAAAAGACAATGTGTCAACAAAACCGCGCACTTTCCCCCTTTTATCGGGAAGATTTAACCTTTTTCTCATATTTTTATTCCCCTATGTTATCATCTTCACCCCATTATTTGCGAGCAAGCATTATTTCTCCGCACCCGTCTGCCGCAAAATATGCAGCCCCTCAATTCAATCAAAATCCGCAAGCACCCGCCCCGTACCCGCACCCAACCTCAGTAGAACACATTTTGCATATATAATCGATTTTATCGAATATGTGCTTATTTATGTGTGCTATTACGCCACCGCAAAATGCTCGCTTTTAGCGAGGTGAATTTCGTTCAGTTTTGTGCGAGATGG
>CALWKO010000057.1 GCA_944381275.1 uncultured Clostridia bacterium
CGATGTGGCTGGAGTTCTCCGTACTGCTATTCTTTTGTGTAAGTTGGTCTCTACGAAAATACTGTATTTACGGCGAAAGCAAACGCGCCGGCAATGGGTGGCGCGTTTGCCGCACCTGCAATTTTTCTTGGGGAAGAAAAATTGCGGGTGCGCGCACCTATTGGGGGTGCCAAAATAAAAAAGAGAGGCGCAAGGTCTCTCTTTTTTATTTTGGCGCCCCCAATAGGACTCGAACCTATGACACTGCGGTTAACAGCCGCATGCTCTACCGACTGAGCTATAGGGGCATTTGCGATAGCGAATACTATATTATAATATGCCGCGCGATTTGTCAAGCATTTTTTTATCAAATAAAGCAGATTTTTTGCGAAAAATTTTTATCCGTTTTGCGCGTGATTATATGGTTAGGGCGCACGTTAATGCCGTGCGCCCCGATTGATTACAGGTTGGTGGAGGTGTAATGCCCCGTAAGGGTGAAATAGGAATTGAAGCTGTTCAATATCTCTGCGCTCTGCCCGCCGGAGAGCCTTATCATTATGTTTTCCCCGTCCGCATCTATGCCGGAGAGGAACTCCTCGCTCAGGTTGCCGGAGAGCAAGGTGTTGTAATATTCCGCCGTCTTGCCCTCGAAGGTGACATAGAACATATCGTCGCCGCTCAGCTCCTTGCCGTTGAACACGTTCGCGCCGAAGGTCGTGAGTTTTTCCGGCAGCCAGATATAGGCGAAGTCCGTTTCCGCAAAGGCGTAGCCGCGGATAGCGGTAATGTTTATATCCAAATTCTGCAAGAAGGTGAACTGCCCCGCGTGGCTTTGAGCGGTCGTTTCGCCGTGCTTATAGGTGGCGCTGTCGCTGAAAGCGCCGATGTAGCCGTATATAACCGTCTTATCCGCCGACATGAGCAGGTAGTGGTTATTCGATTCCGTATAGAGCACGGAAGAAGACGTTTCCTTGGTGTAGTAAGGCGCCAGCTTGTAGATGGCAAAGTGTTCGCCCGTGACGTTGCCCAGCTCGTCCGTAGTGCCGCCGACGATGGTTATCGCCCCTTCCTTGGTGAGGGCGGAGAATGCGCCGTCGCCGATCGCGGTTACGGTAGTGCCCAGCTTAAAGCCGCTCAATCCCGTGCCGTAAAAGAGCAAGGAAGGTATGGACGTGAGGGAGGGGGAAAGCGACGTTTCGCTGCTTTCGGAATACTTGACGCTACCGTCCTCATTTGTGCCGTCTTCGGCATAATACTTTACGGTGGCGAGGTTGCTCGCGCCGTAGAACGCGCCCTCGCCCAGCTCGGGATTGCACGCGTAAAATTGCACTTCTTTGATGTTATTTACGTTGCGGAAGGCATAATCGCCGATGGATTCGGTATCCTCGTAAATTTTCAAAGTAGCACGGCTTGATGAAGTGCCGGAATAACTGCACCCGTCAAATGCTCCGTCACCTATGCTTTCCAGCACTCTGTCTTCCAGCGCCTTGGTGAGGAAGAACACGCCGGAAGCTCCCGCCGTGGTGTTTTTGGTAAAGCGCAGGGACGTGCAGCCGTAGAAGGCGTTGTTGCCTATCTCCGTGAGGGAAACGGCGGTATCTGCGTCCGCATAATCGATAAACGCGATCCTGTTGCAGCCGTCGAACGCGCTCTGCCCTATCGCGGTGAGGGCGGCGTTAAACAATATCTTGCGCGTGCTCGCGGCAGAAGCCGTTATCGATTGATAGAAGGCAAAGTTGCCTATCGTCTTAAGCGAGGAAGGCATGGTCATATTGTATTGCGTGTTGTAGTCGGAATCGGCTTTGCCCTTGCCTCCGCTCGTTGCGGAGATATAGATGTTTGCAAGGGTGGGACATTCGGAAAACGCGTACTCTTCTATCGTTTCCACGCCGTTGCCCATGGTCACTTCGGTGAGCGAATCACAACCGGAAAACGCGCGGGCGGGGATGGTCTTCAATCCGTCCGGCAAAACCACCGATACGAGCATATCCATATCGGAAAACGCCTGCGCGCCTATGGTGAAGTTGTCCGCGTCGCTTTGGATGGTTATGCTGTTTATTTCGCCGTTCTTATAAAAGGCTTTTTCGGCAATCGCCACAACGGGTCTGCCGCCTATTTGAGCGGGAATAACGACATCCACATCCTCGCCCGTGTATTCCAAAATGGTGGCTTGACCGCGCGAGAGCGAGTATACAAAGCCGCCCTCTTCTTTATGCGAAACGTTGAATTCGCTCACCACAATGAGCGCGACCGCAACGGCGATTATAGCAACGACTAAAATCACCGCCATTATTATCGTGGCTTTTTTTCTTGTGGAAAGTTTCTTCTTTCCGCCTTCCGATTTGCTCATTTCCAGATCCGTCATACTTACCTGCTTATCATTTATTTACGAGTTTTGCCCTCGCGCGCAATTATTCGCGCAATAGCTTATATAAGTATAGCATATGCAAATTAACAAAATCAAGTAAATGATAAGCGGAAAACAAAAGGGATGAAGGGTAGTGCGGTTTACAACCGCCGTTACCCTTTCATTTTCCGCTTGCTGAGGGGAAACCCTTCCATTGAAAACAACTTAATATCTACGAAAAACGTTATCTATACCGCGGGTGGCTCTGCCGCCCGCTAATTGTTTTCTACGTCACGGTTTTCCCCTCTTTTTGCGGCACTCTTGGGCAAGGTAGCGAACGTTACTTAGCCGCAAAAATTCACCCTTTCCGTCCCGTCGCTCCGCTTGGGCGAGAGGCAGTCGCCTCTCTCAAGGTTACGCTTGGCAAAAGTGCGATTTTGCCGCGCTCTATTACATTAAGCGAAAAACAAAAAAGATATAGATTATTTGTTTAATACATAAGTTGCTTTTTCGTTTTCCGCTTGCTAAGGGGCAACCCCGTCATTCGCAAGCAATGTTATTCGATGAAGAAGCTTAATCACGTTGCGGAGCCACTCCGTTGCTCCGCAAGATTGCTTGCTTGAGCCGCGGTTTCCCCTCTTTTTGCGGGAAAGTGAGCAAGATAGCGCGCGTTACGTTGCCCGCAAAAATTCACCCTTTCTGATTTGAGAGGCAGTCGCCTCTCTCAAGGTAACGCTTGGCAAAAGTGCGATTTTGCCGCGCTTTATTGCACTGCTTTATCTCTTTGCAATAGCTTTAATAATAAGGGCTCAAGTTGATTTCTACGCAATTTTATGGGGTAGAAAGAATACTTTCGATAAAAGACCAAGCAAATGTAAATGCGCCTGCGGCACCGCAACTTTTGGACAGCGCCGCTCTGCGGCTGTATGTCCAAAAATATCACGCGCCCTCTCGTCGCTCTGCGGTTTGAGGGCGCATTTCACTTTTTGGCACACGAATAGTTGTTCATGGCAGTATAGTGTATCTGCCAAAAAATATCACTTTTTACCTTCTGATAAAAGCGGCGTGTTAAAATTTAGTATATGAAGGTAAAAAATATCACGATTTTTGAGGGACGCTATCGCTCCGCAAATAGTCAATTTGCGTCCATCAAAAATCATTCCAAAACTTTCCCCGCCACTCTCACGCCGTCCGCCGCCGACGAGGTTATGCCGCCCGAATAGCCGGCGCCCTCGCCGCAGGGCATGAGCCCGAGGACGGAGGAGTTGCAATCGTCGCCGCGGAGGATGCGCACGGGGGAAGAAGTGCGCGTTTCCACGCCGCACAATATACTGCCGTAAGAGGAGAAGACGGGGATCTTTTTTGCAAAGATTTCCGTAGCCGCGGCTATGCTTTTGCAGACATAGGGCGGCAGGCAAGCGTTTAAGTCGGCGAAAGCGTAACCCCTTGCGCAGGAGGGGGTCACTTCTTGAAGGGAAGAAGATACCCTGCCCGCCTTGAAGTCGCCGAGCAGTTGGGTGGGCGGGGCGTAACCGCCCGCGGCGCGGTAGGCGAGGTTTTCCCACTTGCGCTGGAAAGCCACTCCGTCAAAAATTCCCGCGCCGAAGTCCCCCTCGTTCACCGTGACGATGAGCGCGGAGTTGGCGTTTTCCTTGTCTCGGGCGCGGGCGCTCATGCCGTTCACCACGCAGCCACCCTCTTCACTTGCCGCCGCAACGACCTCTCCGCCCGGACACATGCAGAAGGTGTAACAGCCGCGCCCCTCCACCTGGGCGGTGAATTTGTAGTCCGCCGCGGGGAGTTTGACTTTCTGTTCTCCGTATTGGGCGAGGTTTATGTCGCGCTGGCGGTGTTCTATCCTCACGCCCACGGCGAACGGCTTGGAAGAAAGTTGCACGCCGCGCGCATACAACATCTCGTAAACGTCGCGCGCGCTGTGCCCCACGGCGAATATCGCCCTGTCAACTTCCAACGTGCCGCTCCTTGCCCCCTCCAGCTTTAAACCGGCGAGCTTGCCGCCCTTTGTGATTATGTCCGTAACCTTGGTGTTAAAGTAAAATTCGCCGCCCATGGCGATTATCTTGGAGCGGATGGACGTGACAACGGCGGGCAGTACGTCCGTGCCGATATGCGGCTTGCTTTCGTATTTTAGCTCCGCGCCGCCGCCGTTCTCCGCAAATTCCGCCACAACAGCGGAAGCGAGAGTGCCGCCTATGCCCGTGTTCAGCTTGCCGTCGGAAAAAGTGCCCGCTCCGCCCTCGCCGAACTGCACGTTGCACTCCCCGTCAAGCTCTCCGCCCGCAAAAAAGGCGTTCACCTTGGCGGTGCGCTCTTGAACGCTCGCGCCGCGCTCGATAACTATCGGCTTTGCGCCCAAATACGCGAGGGTGAGAGCGGCAAAAAGTCCCGCGGGACCGCTGCCCACCACCGCGACGGTGCGCAAGCGAAGCGGCTTTTTATCTATCGGAAGCCCTTGGCGCACAAGATAGTCCTTTAAGTCGTGCACGGGCGCTTGAGCCAAGGAAACTTTTGCGTTTCGGCACGCCCTAACAATGCGATTTTCCTCGCCGTGCACTTCCACGCCCAAGCTGAAAACGTGATAGAGATCGGGCTTTTTGCGGCAATCGAGAGAGTGCCTGAGCACCGTTATTTTCTTTATATCCTCCCCTCTTATGCGCAGCGCGCGCAGGGCAAGGCGCGTAAAATCGGGCGTTTGCCCCACCCTTACGCTTAATCCGTCTATTTTAATCATTTCTCTCTCCCGCAAGGACGGCGTCCGCGCAGGCAAGCGCGCTCACCCATGCCCAATGCAGGTTGAAGCCGCCGCATTCGCCGTCGACATCCGCCATCTCGCCTATGCAATAAAGTCCTTTGTGCAATTTGGATTGCATATCGCTTCCCCACTCTTTCAAATCCGCGCCGCCGCAGGTCACCTGATTGTCCTTGCCCGCGAGCGTGACGCTTACTTTGTAACGCTTGATAAGTTTCAAGCCGCCTTCGCGCAGCAGCTTATCCGCAAGCGCCTTGTGAAGCAGTCCGCAGAGCAGCTCTTCCCTGCCTGCGTATTCGCGCTCTATCTCCTCGTCCGTCATGCCGGGCGCGAAGTCTATTATGAGCGTGCCGCCGCAGTCGTTGCGCGCCAAAAACGAGGAGAGCCAAAAGGCGAGAATGCCGCTTACGCCGTCCTCTTTGAAGAGTATCTCCCCCTTATCGCTCCATGTGCCGAATGCGGTTTTAAGCGTTGCCTGCACCTTGGCGCGCACCCCCTTTAAGCCCTTGAACGCGTCCGTCTTGAGGTAGGTTATCGCGGGGGTCAAGCGGGTGACTTTGTGACCCAAGCCGCCGAGCAGATTATAAGAAGCCGTGCCGCCGCCCGCGCCACTGCCGCACGCGAGCACGACGTTTTCCGCAAGCACTCTCCCGCCGACATATTCCACGCTAAAGCCGCCGCTTACCGCCCTTATGCTTTTTACGGGAGAGGAAGTGAGCATCTTCGCCCGCGAAGTGGCGGCGAGCAGGATATTGAGCACGCTGCCCGCATAGTTGGAGTGGGGATACACCCTGCCCTCGCCGTCCTCACGAGTGACAAGTCCCAGCTCTTTCCAAAAATTCATCACCTCGGCAAAGGGATATTTTTCCAGCACGGGCGCGACGAAAGAGGGGGCGTTGTACTTTTTTTCGCTCACGCCCGAATTGGAGAGGTTGCATCTGCCGTTGCCGCTCACCAAGATCTTTTTGCCCACGCGTGCGCCCGCTTCGAGCACCAAAGGGGTGACCCCTCCCGCCGTTAAGCGCGCCGCGCACATAAGTCCCGCGGCTCCGCCGCCTACGATCACGCATTTTTCTTTATTTTCCATGATTAAAGTATAGCAAAAAATTCGCGCGGGGGCAAGCGTTGCCCCGCCCAAACAAAAGCAAACGCCGCGCCCCAAAGGCGGTTCTTTACTTGACAAAGCGCGCGCGCAATTATATAATACCTATATATCAACTTTTCGGAGTGAAAAATGGACTTTATCGAGATTGAAAAAAAGTGGCAGAAAAAGTGGAAGGAAGATAAGATTTACTCCTTCAACACCGCAAGGCGCGACAAAAAGTATTACACCCTGGAGATGTTCTCCTACCCCTCCGGCGCAAAATTGCACGTGGGGCATTGGTACAACTTCGGCCCTTCGGACAGCTTTGCCCGCTTTAAGAGTATGCAGGGTTACGAAGTTTTCGAGCCGATGGGCTTTGACGCGTTCGGTCTGCCGGCGGAAAATTACGCGATAAAAACGGGCATTCACCCGCAGGATTCCACCCTTAAAAACATCGCCACCATGGAGCACCAACTGCAAGCCATGGGCGGCATGTTCGATTGGGATTACGAGGTGAAAACGTGCATGCCCGACTACTATAAATGGACGCAGTGGATATTCCTTCAACTCTACAAGGCGGGGCTTGCCTACCGCAAGGAAGCGCCCGTGAACTGGTGCACTTCCTGCAATACCGTGCTTGCAAACGAGCAGGTGGTAGACGGGCATTGCGAACGCTGCGGCTCCCAGGTGGTGAGGAAGAATCTCACCCAATGGTTCTTTAAGATAACCGCCTACGCGGACGAGCTGCTGCGCGACCTGGACAAGCTGGATTGGCCGGAAAAGACCAAGGCAATGCAGCGCCATTGGATAGGAAAATCCACGGGCGGCGAGATAGAGTTCACCTGCGAAAGCGGGGACACCTTCCGCGTGTTCACCACAAGGGCGGATACCATCTTCGGCGTTTCATACGTCATATTGGCGCCCGAACACCCGCTTGTGGACAAGCTGACCACTCCCGAACACAAGGCGGAAGTGGAGGCTTATAAGCTGGCGTGCTCCAAAGTTTCGGAGATAGACAGGATGTCTTCCACCCGTGAAAAGACGGGCGCGTTCACGGGCGCATATTGCATAAATCCCGTAAACGGCGAGCGGGTGCCCATTTGGATAGGCGACTACGTCATCTACTCCTACGGCACGGGCGCGGTCATGGGCGTGGCGGCGCACGACGAGCGCGACTACGACTTTGCCAAAAAATACGGCTTGCAGATAAAGCGCGTGATAAAGAGCGCGGACGGCGGCAAGGACGATCTGCCCTACTGCGAATACGGCGTTATGGTCAACTCCGGCAAGTTCGACGGCATGAGCAGTGAAGACGGCAAAGTCGCCGTGGTCAAGTGGCTGGAAGAGAGCGGCAAGGGCGAGCTTAAAACCAACTACCGCCTGCGCGACTGGCTCATCTCCCGCCAGAGGTATTGGGGCTGCCCCATCCCCATCATCCACTGCCCGCATTGCGGAGAAGTGGCGGTGCCGGAAGAAGATCTGCCCGTAAAACTGCCCTATAACGTGGACTTTACGCCGGACGGCAAGTCGCCCCTTTTGAAGAGCGAAGAGTTCATGAACTGCACCTGCCCCAAGTGCGGCGCGCCCGCAAGACGCGACCCCGACACGCTGGACACATTTGTGTGCTCGTCGTGGTACTATCTGCGCTACCCGGACGCACACAACGACAGGCAGGCCTTCGACCCCGAGATAATCAATAAGATGCTCCCCGTGGATAAGTACATCGGCGGCGCGGAGCACGCTTGCATGCACCTGCTCTACGCCCGCTTCTTCACCAAGGCGTTGCGCGATTTGGGATACTTGAAATTCGACGAGCCCTTCACCTCGCTCGTGCACCAGGGCACCATTTTGGGGCCGGACGGCTTTAAGATGAGCAAGTCGCGCGGCAATGTGGTCTCCCCCGACGATTATGTGAGCAAGTACGGCTCCGACGCATTCCGCTTTTATTTGATGTTCGGCTTTTCTTACACCGAGGGCGGGCCGTGGAACAGCAGCGGCATAGAGAGCATAGTGAAATTTTTAGAGCGCACGGAAAGGCTCGTGCTCAAAATAAAGGATATGCCCTCCGGTTCGAAGCAGGTGGGCGCGGCGGAAAAAGAGCTGCTCTACACGCTGAACAACACGATAAAGCGCGTGACTGAGGACATGGAGGTATTCTCATTCAACACCGCCATCGCCCGCATAATGGAGCTGGTCAACGCCATGTATAAGTACGACGGCGAAGAAGACAAGGACTATGACCTGATGAAGGACTGCGCGGACAAGCTGGTGCTCCTGCTCGCTCCGCTCGTGCCGCACATCGCAGAAGAACTGGGCAGCGTGTTGGGCAAGCCCTACCCCATCTACCGCCGCCCCTTCCCCAAGTATGAGGAAAAGTGGCTTGTAAAGGACGAATACGAACTCGCCGTGCAGGTGAACAGCCGCATCAAGGCGAAGATAGTCGTGCCCGTGGACGCGGACAACAAGCAGATAGAAGATATAGCCGCAGGCGCCGTAAAGGACGTCATCGGCACGCAAAAAGTGGTAAAGGTGATAGTTATACCCAAGCGACTTGTGAATATAGTGGTTAAATAAGGAGACAGTCATGATAGACATAAAACTGATAAGGACCAACCCCGAACTGGTAAAGGAAAACATCAAAAAGAAGTTCCAGGACGAAAAGCTGCCCCTTGTGGACGAAGTTTTCAACCTGGACAAGGAATATCGCGAAGCAAAAACGCGCTGTGACTTTTTGCGCGGCAGGCGCAACGCCATAAGCAAGCAAATAGGCGGCTTTATGGCAAAGGGCGACAAGGACTCCGCCGCCAAGGCAAAGCAGGAAGTGGCGGACGTAGCCAAGGAGCTGGGCGAACTTGAAAGCCGCGAAACGGTGCTGGAAGAGGAGATCAAAAAGCGCATGATGGTCATCCCCAACATCATCGACGCGAGCGTGCCCATAGGCAAGGACGACAGCGAGAACGTGGAAGTGGAGCGCTTCGGCGAGCCTAAGGTTCCCGACTTCGATATCCCCTACCATGTGGACATAATGGAGTCTTTCAGCGGCATAGACCTCGACAGCGCGCGCAGGACGAGCGGCAACGGCTTTTACTACCTCACGGGCGATATAGCCCGCCTGCATTCGGCGATCCTCTCTTATGCCCGCGACTTTATGATAGACCGCGGCTTTACCTACTGCGTGCCCCCCTTCATGATCCGCGCAAACGTGGTGAACGGCGTTATGAGCTTTGCGGAGATGGAGAATATGATGTATAAGATAGAGGGCGAGGACCTCTACCTCATCGGCACGAGTGAACATTCGATGATCGGCAGGTTTATGGACACCGTCATCCCCGAAGAAAAAATGCCGCTCACGCTCACCAGCTACTCCCCCTGTTTTAGGAAGGAAGTGGGCGCGCACGGCATAGAAGAACGCGGCGTTTACCGCATACACCAATTCGAAAAGCAGGAGATGATAGTCATCTGCAAACCGGAAGACAGCATGGATTGGTTCAAAAAACTCTATATGAATACGGTGGACTTTTTCCGCTCCCTCGACATACCCGTGCGCACGCTTGAGTGCTGCTCCGGCGACCTTGCCGACCTTAAAGTGAAGAGCTTGGACGTGGAGGCGTGGTCCCCCAGGCAGAAGAAATACTTCGAGGTGGGGAGCTGTTCCAACCTGGGCGACGCCCAGGCAAGAAGGCTGGGCATAAGGATAAAGGGCGAAGGCGGAAACTATTACGCACACACCCTTAACAACACCGTCGTCGCCCCGCCCCGCATGCTGATAGCCTACTTGGAAAACAACTTGCAGGCGGACGGAAGCGTGAATATCCCCGCGCCGCTCAGGATGTATATGGGCGGGAAGGAGAAGCTGAGTAAATGATTTTTTCAAGTCGCAATAAAATTATTGCGAGCGTTAGCGACTTGAAAAAATCGTGATATTTTTTTGGGGATAAAGAATAATGTATAAGCGCGCCTTATCTACCCCAAAAAAGTGATATTTTTGGCTTGCCAATCTATAAAGCCTTGATGTGAAGTAATGAGCATTAAGGCTTTTTCTCTTCGCAGAAGCTATTTCACACGCCAAAAGTGATATGCGCCCTCAAACCGCCAAGGCGACGAGAGGGCGCGTGATATTTTTGGAGATACTGTTTGCCGCGAGCGGCAAACGCTCTCCAAAAGTTGCGGTGCCGCAGGCGCATTAGAAGTTTATTTTAGATAAATACGCCGCTTTATAAAAATGCCAAAAGTGGAAATTTGCCCCACAAATTTCTTTGTGCGGTAGCAGATTATGTTGCGATACCCGAAAAAGCATTTATTACTTATCCGCTTGAAAACTTTCTATACCCGAAAAGCAAGGCGAGCACAACTATGCCCCTCAAACCGCAGAGCGACGAGAGGGCGCGTGGAGATTTGCCCCGCAAATCTCTTTGCGCGGCGACGGATAAAGTAACGATACCCGATATGTAACTAATCTTTCCGCATATGAACTAGCGATACCCGACCACGCAGGGCAAGCGCAACTATTTTTGGAGATACTGTTGCAAGCAACGCCGCGCAAAAGTTGCGGTGCCGCAGGCGCATTAGAATTTTATCTTAGATAAATACACCGCTTTATAAGAGCCAAAAGTGGAAATTTGCTTGTCAAATTTCTTTGTGCGGCTGCAGATTATGCTGCGATACCAGAAAAGTATTTATTATT
>CALWKO010000058.1 GCA_944381275.1 uncultured Clostridia bacterium
GAATAGTTGTTCATGGATAAATTGCATATCTGCCAAAAAATATCACTTTTCGGAAGTAACGTAACTTTCGCTTTTTTCTTACATTTATCTTCCGAAAAATATCACGATTTTTTCAGGGCGCGCCAGCTAGCCTATAATTATTTTGCGCCCTGAAAAAATTAATTATAGACACTTGTCTAAAATCTCTTGACATTTGTAATATCCGTGAGTAAAATTATGGTACAAGCATATGCTTGATTTTATGTAAGGAGATGGAAATATGAAGAAAAAACTCATCGTATCCGCAGTTGCGGTCGTGCTCGTCCTCACTTGCGTATTCGCGTTTGCGGCATGCACCCCTTCGCTCGAAAAGCTCAAGAGCACTTATAAAGACGCGGGTTATGCCTGCGTGAACATCGACGTGGACGCCGTTGCCGATTACATTAAGGATGCCGGCGCGGACATCGAGGGCGATCCCGCCATCGAATACGCCTTTACCGCTTCAAATATCGTAGATACCGTGGTCATCGTGGCTTACTCCGATTCTTCCGTTGCAAAGGACGTTTATGAATCGCTGGGCGGCGGCGACAGCAACTTTGTTAAGAAGAAGGGCAACGCCGTTGCATTCGCCATTTCTTTGGGCGAAAGCGAAGGCTTGAACCTGTTCTAAGAAGGCTTTTGCCGACCATGACGGCAAATCGATCTAAAGCAAGGGCGCGCCGAATTTCGGCGCGTTTTTGTTTGCGCTCATTGCGCCGATATGGTAACATATAGTCAGCGCTTAATATGAGAGGGGCAATATGGAAAACGCATTGCAAGAAGAGAAAAAGCCGCGCGGCAAGGTTTCGCGCATATTCTTTACAATTTCGGTAGTATACAGCATACTCTCCTTTTTGTTTTACATCGGCTTGGACGCCTACAAGATCTACCGCGACGGCTGGACGGCGGCGAACATCGTGGTCACGGTGTTTTTGGCGCTGCAGATCGCAATATACGTCATATTCCTGGCGGCGGGGGCGAATAAGGAGCATAAAAAGACGTACAAGGCAGGCAAAAAATCGCTGAAAATAACCAAGAAGATAATAAATAAGACGCTCTCGCTCGCCACGTCCGCGGCGGTCATCGTGGGCGCGGGCGCGACGGCGGGCGCTTTGGATATCCTCGCGCTCATCGTGGCGGCGGCGGCGCTCGCCTTTGCAATAACAGAAGTGATATGGCGGATAATATTATTCGTGCTGGCGCGCAAGGTGAAAAGGACGGTGCGCGAAAAGCTGGGCGCGCAGGAGGGCGAATCCATAACTTCCGCCGCCAAGAACAGGGCGAAGGAATACATATCCCACAGGCAGGCAAAAGAGGAAGAAGAGCGCGCCGAGATAGCCGCAGCCGAACTCCCTGCGGCAGAAGACGCCGCGCCCGCGGAAACCGCTTTGGCGGAAAAGGAAGTCCTCCCTGCGGAAGACGAGGAAGTTATTCCCGCAGATAAAAGGGCAAAGGCGGGAGGAATAAGGAAAAAAGCCAAAGAAATGGCAAAGGAAAAGGCGGAAGAGCTCAAGGGCAAAGCCAAGGCAAAGGCGGGGGAACTGCTCGTAAAGGCGGGCAAAAAACTCTCCGGCAAGGAAGATAAGCCGCAAGAATAAGCGCCGCATTTCTGGCAGCATATACCCGCGCTCTGTTTGCCGCGGGTATATATTTTTTCACTCCGTGCATAATTGTATTACCTAAAAAATGTGCGGAGGGAAGATGAAGGACAATACGGAAAAACTTTTGCAAAAATGCGGCTTGGGCGCGCAGATGGGCGTGAACGGCATAAATGCCGCCCAGCGTTACGCCACCGATCCGGAGCTATTGAATTTGCTTTCCGAATTCAAGGACAAGCACCGCAAGGTGGAAGAAGAGGCGGACTTATTGCTCGCCGCGCGCGGCAAAAAGGGGAAGCGCGTGAACAAGGCGGTGAAGAAGATGGCTCGCGCCGTCACGAGCGTGCGCATAGCCGTGCGCCCGGAAAATTCGCGCATAGCCGAGATGATGATCCGCTCGTGCGATTCCGCCTTGGAGCGGCTCGCAGGCTTGCTTTCTAAGTACGCTCAGGCGGAAGAGTCCGCCAAAGAGTGCGTGAAAAAACTCGTTTTGATTGAACAAGAATATCGCATTCGCCTTAAAAATTGCGCATAAATATTGCACATTCGCCGCCTATATGCTATAATTAAGGTAATTATTGCGCAAGGGGGCAAATAATGTACGATATTTTTATAAGTTACAGGCGCGACGGCGGTTTTGAAATGGCTCGTTTGCTTTACGACCGCCTGCACGACATGGGCTTAAACGTATTTTTCGATTTGGAAGAGCTGCGTTCGGGCAAATTCAACGTAAAACTTTTCAGCGCGATAGACGAAAGCGCCAACTTTTTGCTCGTCCTGCCCAAAGATTCGCTGGACAGGTGCAAGAGTGAGGACGATTGGCTGCGCATAGAAATAGAGTATGCCATCGCCAAAAAGAAGAACATCGTGCCGCTCATGATGAACGGCTTTACCTGGCCGAGCGATCTGCCCGAAACATTGAAGGGCTTGCACCTTTACAACGCCGTACAGATGAGCAGGGAGTATTTGGACGCATCCATCGAGCGCATCCTTTCAATGTGCGTGAATATGGCGGTGAAGGGCGGCAAAAAGGTGAGCGCGGAAAAGGACGTGCGCGAGGGCAACAAGTACTTCACTTACGACGACAAAAAAGAGCGGCGCAGGCTGAACACGCAGCAAAATTTGATGCGCTCGTTTGACGCTCCCGCCTACGACAAGGTAAAGGGCAGGTACGAAAAGCTGACGGTGCTCGATTTGGGTGCGAATACGGGCGAATTTATCATGGACAGGCTGGGCACGAGTGAAAATTTGGAAAAGCTCGTGGGCGTGGAGTTCGACGAAAAGGCGGTGCAATACGCCAACGCCACATACGGCAAGGCGGGTAAGATAGCCTTCTTCCGCCTGGATTTGGAGAGCGAAACCTTCTATGACGATCTGCGCGGCATAATGGACGAAAACGGAATAAGCTCCTTCAACGTGATAAATTTGAGCATGGTTTTGCTGCACTTGAAGCACCCTTACCGCCTGCTCAAGGGTTTGCGCGGAATACTTTCAAAGGACGGAACGATAATAGTAAAGGACATCGACGACGGCATGAATATGGCGTATCCGGACGATGACGGAATTTTCGCCAAGGCAGTGGACATATGCAATCGCGAAGAGCTGGCGGGCTACCGCAAGAGCGGCAGGCAGGTATATACCTTGCTCTACCGTTCGGGATTCAAGCACATCACACAGGAGCGGTTCGGGCTTTCCGTTGCGGGTATGGACAGCGACGAGCGCAGCGCGCTTTTTGATACATATTTTTCCTTTATCTTGGAAGATCTGCGCATACTTAGGGAAAAGTACCCCGACGACAAGCGGATAAAAGCCGACTTGGAGTGGTATGAGGACATGTATGACGATCTGGAAGAGAAGTTCCAGGACGACGCCTTCTACTTCGTGCTCGGTTTTATGCTGTTCACCGCGCAAAAATAACAAACAATAAAAGGGCATAAAAAATCGGGCAAATACCCGCACCTAACCCCAGTAGAACACTTTAAGCGGGTGCCTTCCGGCAGCGTGTCGCTGCACCCTTAACCGCCTTGATGAAAGGTATAAGTAAGAATACGGTTTTTCTTCGCAAGAGCCATAAAGGGATGCAACGTCCCACGTTGCCGCGCCATCTCGCACAAAACTGAACGAAATCCGCCTCGCTAAAAGCGAGCATTTTACAAGCAACATTAAGCACAAGAAAATAAACACATATCCGCTATAAATGGTTGCATATGTAAAATGTGTTCTAATGGGGTTAGGTGCGGGTACCCGATTTTTTCTTTGATTTTTTATCAAAGGACTTTAGAAAGGAATTCCTTCAAACGCGCGTCCTTGGGATTGCCAAAGAGCTCCTTGGGCGGAGCGTCTTCCTTTATCACGCCCTCGTCGATAAAGAGCACGCGCGTTGCCACCTCGCGGGCAAAGCCTATCTCGTGCGTCACTATCACCATGGTCATGCCCTCGTCGGCGAGTTCGCGGATGACTTCCAGCACCTCTCCCACCATCTCCGGGTCGAGGGCGGAGGTGGGCTCGTCGAAGAGCATTACGCGCGGGTTCATCGCCAGGGCGCGCACTATCGCAATGCGCTGTTTTTGTCCGCCGGAGAGGGTGGAGGGGTAGACGTCCGCCTTGTCCTCCAATCCCACGCGCTTGAGCAGCCGCCTTGCGCGCGCCTTCGCGTTCTCCTCTATCTCCAATTTTTCGGGGAGGGAGGAGAGCTGCTCGCTCACGTCCTTGCCCTTCAATTTGCGCTTGAAAAGTTCCTTGCGCTTTGCTTTCAGATCTTTCACGCCCAGGGCGACGGGGGCGAGCATTATGTTCTCCATAACCGTGAGGTTATTGAATAAGTTGAAGTGCTGGAACACCATACCCATGTTGCGCCTGTGCTCGTCGATGGCGGCATTTGTGCGCTTCATGGCGCCGTTATGCTCCTTTTTGGCAAGGCGGTAGGCTTGCGAGGCTTCCTTCTTCGCCTCTTTCAAGCGGGCGAGTTCGTCCATGTCCGCCACTTGGCGAGCTTCGCGCTTTTTCTGTCTTATCTTGGCGTTTATGCCGGCGAGCGTTTCCTTTAAATCCGTTATCTCGTCCAACTTTTGTTCAAGGGAGGACATCGCAGCATCCAGCTGCATGGAGAGTGACTCGCCCTGATCCTTACTATTATCCGAATGGTTTTGCTCCGCCGCCTTTTGTTTGCCGCGGCTGCGCCTTATCTTTACAGTGAGCAGCTTTACCTTCATCTTGGCTTCCTGCAATTCTTCCCTTGCGCGCTTTATGTCCGCCTTGACTTGTTCGGCTTCTTCGCGGTGCGTTTGCACTTCTTCGGAATATTCGCCGCTGAGCAGGTCGCGTATCTTCTTCTTTATGGCGGCGAGCTCGTCGCCTTTTTGCTGCATGTCGCTTTCAAAAAGCACTTCGCCGTTCACCGTGACCGTGCCGCCGGAGGGGATTTCAAGCAGGTTGAGGCAGCGCAGGAAGGTGGATTTGCCGCTGCCGGAAGGTCCGATAATGGCTACTTTTTCACCCACTTTAATATCGCAGTCTATGCCGCGCAGCACTTCCTTGCTGCCAAAGCGTTTGGTCAGATTGCGCGTTGATATAAGTATGTTTTCTTCGCTCATCTTGCGTCACTCCTCCTCAAACGTTTTTCCAGCTTATTCAGCGCAAAAGTCATAATAAGCACGGTAATAAAGTAAACAATCGCCGCGAATATGTATGGCGTAAGCACGTTATACGTTGCCGACACTATATTCCTTATAGCCGTGAAAAATTCGGTAACGCCTATGACGATCGCCACGGAAGTGTCCTTTACCAAGGTGATAGCCTCATTGCCCAGCGGCGGGATAATGCTCTTTGCCGCCTGCGGGATTATAACCGAACGCATAGTCTTGCCGTAGCTCAGTCCCAGCGCGCGTCCTGCTTCCATTTGACCTTTGTCCACGCTCAAAATGCCCGCCCTTATCGTTTCGGAGACGTACGCCGCGGAGTTGAGTCCGAAGCCTACCACCGCGATGAGATAGGGGTGTACCATCGAATTGATAATGGTAACGCTGGCAAATATGATAAAGTAGAATATGAAAAGCTGTACGGTAAGCGGAGTACCGCGGAATATCGCCACATATAAAGAAGTAATTTTATCCAGCGCTTTCGTGATAAAATTATTGTGGGGGATAACCTTGCAAACGGCTATCAAAGTGCCCAAAATGACGCCTATTGTAAGCGCGCCTACGGCGATAAACAACGTCCAGCCGTAAGCTCTGCCCAAGGTGGCTGCGGCGTCCGATACTACAGAAAAGTCGAATTTCATTAACAGTCCTCAAAAAAGGGCAAGCTGCATAAGGCAACTTGCCCTTGCGGTATTGAAGTTAAACTTCTGCGCTACCGAACCATTTTTCCATATTGGAATCCCAGAAGCCGTCCTCTTTCATTTTGGCGATCGCTTCGTTTATCCATTCGGCAAGACCGGTATTGCCCTCCGCTACGGCAAAAGCGTAAGCGTCTTCGAATACGGGCGTTTCGAGTATTTTAACCTGTCCGTCATAGTTGGCGGTGATTGCCTCGGCGGGGAATCTGTCCAGAATTACGGCGTCGACCTTGCCGTCCACAAGAGCCTGCACGGCAAGCGCGCCGGTATCGTAACCTATCTCGTTCTTGGGTTCGCCGAGTATGGGGCTGTTGAGGTCGGGATCTCCGTTTTCAAGGAAGTCGTACGCCCAATCTTCACTCATTTGCGCAAGCAGCTGACCGACGGTACCGCGCTGGGAACCTATGGTTTTTCCCGCAAGATCCATAGGTCCGTTTATGGAAGTGTCACTGTTACGGACGATAATGACCTGAGTGCTGTCGAATACGTTATCGGAAAAGTCGACCACTTCATCTCTTGAAGCGTTGTTGGAAATGCCCGCCATACCGATGTCTGCACGGCCGCTTGAAACTGCGGCAAGCACGCTGTCGAAGTCCATATTCAAAATATTGAGTTTAACGCCCATATATTCGGCAAGTTTGTGTGCGATGTCGATATCCCAACCGATTATTGCACCGGATTCGTCGGTGTTTTCAAACGGAGGAAAGTTTGCGCTCGTGGCAATGTTGAGCACGCCCTTTTCCTGTATCGCTTCAATGCTTGCATTGCCGCCGCATGCCGCGAAAGCGACAACGGTGCACGTAATTATCATAGCAACTGCGATAATTATCAAAAGCTTCTTTTTCATTTTTATACTCCTTCTTGGAAAAGTGTTTTTTCTTTACAGCATATATTATATCACAGTCGAAGTTGGTTGGCAATAAAATGTAAAAACTTTGCGAAATTTGCATAAATGCATAAATATGCAAAACAAAATGTTACTATATTATTTGAAAAGATAACAATTTGTTATATATTGCGGCGTCGAAGCAATGCGATTGAGTTGCAAACGGCTTATATGATGTCATCCGCGCTTTGCTCGCGTTTTTTCAATATCCTGTTTATGACAAGGGCGAACGTCGCCGTGGAAAGGCATGCGCTTGCAATGTCGGCTGCGGGTTCGGCGTAGAATACCGCGCTCACGCCGAAGAGGGCGGGCAGGGCGAAGGTGAGGGAGAGCAGCAGCACCAGCTTGCGGGTGATGGACAGGGTAAAGGCGAACTTGGGCTGACCCAGCGCGGTCAATCCGTCCACAAAGGCGTATTGCAGGGCGAGCGGGATTATGCCTATCATATACTTTTTTATGCCGCTTATGCTGTTGCTCGCTATCACGGGGTCGTCGGTGAAGAGGGCGACGAACGGCTTTTCTATCGCCCAGGACAGGGTGAACATTATCGTGGTAAAGGCAAGGCACATGAGCACGATTATCTTCTCCGCCTTCTTGATGAGGGCGGTGTTGCGCGCGCCGTAATTATAGCTGAGCACGGGCTGCGTGCCCGTGGTTATGCCCAGCATGGGCATGGTTATCAGGGTGAGGAAGGCTTGCACTATCGTGGCGACCGTCACCCACATATCCCCGTCCGCGCCGCCGTACTTTTGCACCACGGCATTCAAAACGATGATTATAATGCTGTCCGTAGCCGTGATAAAGAAGGGGGAAAGCCCCATCTTCACTATGTGCAGCATGGTCTTTCCGCTGTATCCGCCTAAGGAAAGGCGCACTTTCGTCTTGGGCAGGAGGAGGAAGGTTATCACAAACACGGCGGACAAGCCCTGCGAAAGCACGGTGGCCGCCGCCGCGCCCATAACGCCCAAATCAAAGGTGAAGATAAAGAGAGGGTCCAGCCCCACGTTGGAAACCGCGCCTATGCAGGTGGTCGCCATGGCCATGCCCGAATATCCCTGCGCCGTGATGAACTGATTCAGCCCCGCGGAGAGCACTGCGAATATGCAGCCGCTCGCATATACGAGCATATACTCCCGCGCAAAGGGGTAGGTGTTCTCGCTCGCGCCGAAGGTCATCATCAGCGGCTTTAACAGGGGTAAAATTATGGCGGTTAAGCAGGCGGCGATCACCACCAGCATGAGCAGGGCGTTGGATAAGATCTTGCGCGCGTTGTCCGGGCGCCCTTCGCCCAAACTCATGGCGAATATGGGCGCTCCGCCTATGCCCACCAGGGAGGCAAACGAGGTGATGAGGGTGGTCACGGGAGCGCACACTCCCACGCCGGCGAGCGCCAGGTCGCCCACATCCGCCATGTTCCCCACGAATATCCTGTCCACTATGGAATAGAGCACGTTGATAAATTGCGCCACCATGGCGGGCATGGCGAGGCGCAGGCAAGTGCGCAGGACGTTATTGCTTCCCAAATCGAGCGTTTTCATAGCGTGTAAAATGATAGCCCCGCCGCTTGTAAAAGTCAACTCAAACGTATGGGAAAAGTAAAATTTTAAGCAGATAAAAATAAACGTCTTCGCCATAGCGTCGGCGCATAAGCGGCATAAGTCAAACAGGTGTCTACTATTCGCCGCATTTTGCACAAATAGCGTAAACGCCACGCGCAAAACGTGAAAAATGCGGGTATTGCCAAAAGAAAAATTGTGTGATACGATAGAAAAAAGCGCCGTTTTTGCGGCGCCGCGAGGGAAATATTATGAAAAAGGCAATTAAAATCACGGCGATCACTCTTTTGTCGATCGTCCTTGCGCTCATCGTTGCGGCGGTGTGCTATGTGGTATACGTGGCGGTTCAATACTACCGCATCGACGACAACACCCCCTTGGAGATAAACGCGGGGCAGACCGCGGAGTATGCCATGACGGGGCAGAAGTACAGCATAGTCACCTATAACATCGGCTTCGGCGCGTACTCCCCCGAATACTCCTTCTTTATGGACAGCGGAGTGATGGAGGACGGCACGTCCGTCACCGGCAAGTACTCAAAGGGACTTTCAAAAGAGGACGTGCAGAAGAACACAAGCGGCGCAATAGACGTGCTCAAAGCGCAGAACGCGGACTTTGTATTCGTGCAGGAAGTGGACGAGGACGGGGACAGGAGCTACCACATCAACCAGGCAGAAGCGCTCCGCTCCGCGCTCGCCGGGGATATGACGTATGCGGAAAACTTCCACACGGCGTACCTTCTTTACCCCTTCAACGACCCTCACGGCAAGAACAACGCGGGCATAGTCACCTTTTCTAAGGTGAAGATGACCTCTTCCGTGCGCCGCAGTTACCCCGTGGACACGGGCTTTGCCAAATTCTTCGATTTGGACAGGTGCTTTTCCGTCAACCGCATAGCCGCAGACGGCGGTAAGGAACTCGTGCTCATCAACAGCCACATGTCCGCCTACGACGAGGGCGGCACCATCCGCGCTCAGCAGCTCACCATGCTCAACGAGGTTATGCGCGAAGAATACGCCAAGGGCAACTACGTCATCGTGGGCGGGGACTTCAACCACGAACTAGCCGACAGCTTCGGCACTTTCCCCTCCGCCCAACAGCAGCCCACTTGGGCATATAAGCTGACAAACGACGACGTCGCCGACCACTTCACCATACAGGCGAGCAAGGAGGGCACGGGCACATGCCGCGCCGCCGAGATCCCCTATACCCCCGGCGTGAACTACATCACCGTGCTGGACGGCTTTATCGTGTCGGACAACGTGAAGGTGAATTTGGTGCAAAACATCGATACGGGGTTTGAGTTTTCCGACCATAATCCCGTGAGGATGGAGTTTGAGTTGATATGATTTTTTCAAGGCGCTGTTATCAAAAAACAAGCGGAAGCGCCTTGAAAAAATCGCGAAATCTTTTACCCTCATAAAATTTTATATGTCTTCGTACTATTCTTGAGGGTAAAAGGCGAAATCTTGCGGCGGATATGAATAATCTCTACGAAATAACTAGCGTTCGCCGCAAGGCGAAATCCGCCCTCAAACCGCAAAGCGACGAGAGGGCGGGCGAAATCCTCGAACATACAGCCGCGAGCGGCGCTGTTCGAGGGCGGCGGCACCGCAAGCGGATTTACACTTGGTTAGTATTGTTGCAAAAGTATTCTTTCTACCCCGTAAGATTGCGAAGAAACATCTTACGCTTTTGTAATTAAAGCCCTTGCGAAGATATAA
>CALWKO010000059.1 GCA_944381275.1 uncultured Clostridia bacterium
TTGAGGGACGCATAAGTATGCTTATTGTTAATTGCGTCCCTCAAAAATCATATTCCCTTTACTTTTCCTCTCCGATTGCATATAATATAGTTATTATGGAAAAGAACTTATTCACATTTTCAGACGGCTTAAAGCTGGTGCATTGCAAAATAGACGGCGTATACTCCGCCTACCTCAGCGTTATGACGGGGGTGGGGAGCGGCAACGAAACGGAGGAAAACAACGGCATCTCCCACTGCGTGGAGCACATGCTCTTCAAGGGCACGAAAAGGCGCTCCGCCTTTCAGATAAGCGAGGACATCGACAAGATAGGCGCGCAGATAAACGCCTTCACCTCCAAGCTCGCCACATGCTATTACACCACGGGGCTCGCCGAGCACTTGGAAGAGTGCGCGGACGTGCTCTCGGACATCTTATTCGACCACACCCTGGATGAAGGGGAGCTGGACAAGGAGCGCAAGGTGATCGACGAGGAGATATCCATGTCCGAAGACGACGGCGCGGACTTGTGCTTGGATAATCTTTCGGGCGCGTACTTCGGCGCGCATCCGCTGGGGCGCACGATTTTGGGACCGAGGAGCAATGTGGCGCGCTTTACAAGCGAAGATTTAAGGGAGTACATCGCGCAAAATTACGCTTCGGACAGCACCGTCGTCACCATTGTGGGCAACGTGGAGTTCGAAAGGGCAAAGGCTGTTGCGGAAAAATACTTTACCGGCAGGATGAAGAGGGCGGGCAGGAAGTGGCAGGACGTCCCCGCAGCTCCGCATATGGGATACAGCTACACTCACAAGCCGGAGCTGGAGCAGTCGCACGTGGGAATTGCCTTCCCCTCGCTGCCGTATAAGCATGAAAAGGACGCAACTTTGGCGGTGGTGAACGCCATCTTGGGCGGCAATATGAGCTCGCGGCTCTTCCAGGAAGTAAGGGAAAAGCAAGGGCTTGCGTATTCCGTGTTCTCCTCTCCGTCCGCCTATATAAATAACGGCTATATGTGCATTTATGCGGGCGTAAAGCCTTCCAATGTGCAAAAGGCGGTGCGCACGATCGCCGATCTTTTGCTCGGATTAAAGGCGAACCCCATTACAAAAGGCGAGCTGGAAAAGGGCAAACAGCAGATAAAAACCGCCTACGCGCTCTCGGGCGAGAGCACGAGCGGAAGCGGCACGCTATTTGCCCGCTTTGCACTCTATACGGGCGGACTTTTCAATGCGGAAGAGGAGATAAAGCGGGTGGACAAAGTCACCCTTGACGAAGCAAACGCCCTGGCGCTTCAGGTGCTGAATCCGCAAAAAGCCGCGCTCTCGTATGTGGGCAAAAAGTGCAAAGACGATCTGCTCAAAATATTCAAAGGCGAATAAACGTTGAAGCAAAACGTTCAAAGGGCGGCGTTGCGCCGTCCTATTTCCTATATTTACCTTTACCCAACCTCGCCCGAACACATTTTACAAATGTAATTGATTTTATTTGATATATGTTTTTTGTCGGTATTACTAGTTTCCTGTAAAATGCTCGCTTTTAGCGAGGTGGATTTCGTTCAGTTTTGTGCGAGATGGCGCGGGAGCGCGGGGCGCTCCACCCCTTATGCGCGTTGAAGCAACTTAGGCTTATATCATACATTGCTTCTTCGCAAAGGCAAGTTATTTCATTATAGCTTTTGCGAAGACACTTCCTTCAACTTAACGCACTATCACTTCAAGGCAAAAAGGGATGCAACGTCACGTTGCCGCCCGCTTAAAGTGTTCGGGCGAGGTTGGGTAAAGGTATTTTTATCTTTGGACTTTTATTCTTCTTCGCCCTTCTTGTCCGCCTCTTCTTCGCTCGGCGGGGTTGCTTGTGCGGGGGGTTCGCCTTGAGTTTGCTCGGGGTCGCTTTCGCCTTGCGCCGCCGTTTGCGCCGCTTGTGCGGGGGTTTCGCCTTGTTCCTGCGCGGGCTGAATTTCTTCGGCGTCCTCTTCAAGTTGCAAGGGGGTGTATTCCATGCCCGAGCGGACGCGTTCGCACTCCATAACGGCGTTTATCACGCGCGCCTTGTCCAGCTTATACAGGTGATTGCGGTCGGCGTTGCACACCGCCACGAGCATATCCTGCACCTGCTCGATGTGCATGGCGGCGGGAACTTCGCACGCGGGGCACGCCTGCGCCACGGCAACTTCATACACTCCGCCCGCATACACCGCGGTGGGATTTTTGCCGTAATTTATCTTGCTCACGCCCACGCCCTGCTTTTTCAAGCCGTTGAGCTTGGAAAGGTAGTAGGCGGAATTTGCCGCCGAAGCGCCGTTGCCGAACAGGAGCAAGAACGCGCCCAGCAGCACTATCGCCGTGCCTATCGTGTCCAGCCCGTCCATCAGTTCCGTGTACTGCCTTAGGGCGATTACCACCACGCAGGCGATCATCAAAAGCGCGCTTACGCCCACCTTTATGCCAGCGCGGGCGAATTCCTCGCTCAGCTTGCCGCGGTAGGTGACGCGCAGCTCGGTGACCTGCGTTTTAGAAACGTCCTCTGCATGGATATAAGATTTTTCCAGCAGCTCCGCAGTCTCTTTTTCTCGCAGCTGCCGCCTTTTTATAAAGTTGAAGTAGCCGGGGCGCTTGGCTCCGCACTTGGGACATATCTTCTCCCCGTCCTTCAACTCCGTTCCGCATTCGGGACATTTCATTTTTTATCTATCTCCGCTTTTATTTCCAGGTAATCCGAACGAGCGCCGTCGCACTTCTTCATCCACACTCCCGTGACCGCGGACATCAACGCGCCCAGCACTACGGATACTATCATAAACGCACCCGGCACTATCGTGACCGTCGTACCGTCCACCGAGGGAATGCGCTCGCTGCACGCCGCTATTCCGAATATAAATTGCACCGCCGTGAGCGCCAAAAACACCAGCGAGGCGATAAACGCCGCCCTCGCGTTCAGCTTGCCCGTGATGGAGATTATGCACACCGCCGCCATGGCAACCATGCCCAAAACGACCAGAATGCTCACGACATACATCGCCACACTCGCCGTATCCAGCTTTTGCTCCATGTCGGCGGAAAGACTGAACGGGTTATCCATATACCCCGCCGCCTGCCTGTCGAAATCCTCCCCCATGCCGATCAGCACTTCCATGAGCAGGAAGGTATCTCCTCCGTTGCAGTAGGTGGGCGCAAACGCCACCATCCACGGATTCGCCGGCAAGGAAACACTTATCTCCTGCGAAGACGACGTGCTCGATTCCGAGGCTATCAGCTCATAAAGCGGACCGCTCATCTCCATGGTGAGCGTGCCCTCCGCCTTCACCGAGAGCGTGCCGTTCCACGCAAACGGCATAGAGAGCACCACCGTCAGCACGAGCAATATCGCCGCGATAACGGCGAACTTGGCCGAGCCCTTGCGCCACTTTTCCTTCATCTCCGCCGCCAAGGCGACCCTTTTATCCGGTTTTACCGAATTTTTCTTACTTCCTCTGCTTGCCATAACATTATTATATAATATAAACGCAATTTGAGCAAGTAAAATTTTTTGCCCCGCCCTAAGTATGCAAAAAAGGCGAATTTACTGCATAAAATTTCCCATATAATATGCAGTAAATATCCTTTTATTGCGTAATTACCGCAATTTACTGCATAATTTACTTAATAAAATGTGCAGTAATACTTGCGCCTTGGGATTTTTTTCGGTATAATGACAATATGAGGATATTCGATTATTCGTTCTTGAAAGGTGAAAAGCTGTCTTCCGCCTATGCCGCAATGCTGGCGGACATCTCTCTCATGCAGGGGGAAAACGCGCTCAACAAGCGCGAGCACCGCTCGCTGTTCAACGCCCTGCAAGAAGTGGCGCAGGTGGAATCCGTGCGCGGGTCGAACGCGATAGAGGGCATTTCCACCACGCAAGCGCGCCTTGTGCAAATATGCCGCAACGAAAGCGCTCCGCAAAACCATGCGGAAGAAGAGCTCGTCGGATATAAGGAAGCGCTTGCTCTTATTCACGAAAGCTACGGCGAGCTTGCCTTTTGCGAAAAGGACATACTACTCCTTCACCGAATTTTATACTCCCGAACGGTAGAAGGCGGCGGCCGTTATAAAGATCAAGACAATCTCATCTCTCAATTTTCGGGAGGAAGGAGGATCATCCGCTTTAAGCCGCTCTCCGCGCAGGAAACGCCCTCTGCCATGCAGCAGCTCGTACTGGCATACGCGGACGCTAGAAAGGACAAGGACATCCCCCCTCTCCTGCTCATCCCCTGCGTTATATTGGACTTTTTGTGCATCCACCCCTTTGACGACGGCAACGGCAGAGTGAGCAGACTTTTAACCTTGCTATTGCTCTACAAGGCGGGGTTCGACGCGGGCAAGTATGTGTCCTTTGAAGGGTATGTGGATAAATACCGCGCGGAATATTACGACGCTCTCTATAAATCGTCGGAATATTGGTACTTCAACCGCAACGACTATATGCCGTTTATAAACAACTTCGCCCTCATGCTGCACATGTGCTATACCGATCTTAAGCGGAGAATAGACATTGCAAACCATGCCGGCACACGCAAAGCGGACAGAATACTCACACTTTTAGGCGAGCGCAAGCCGATGACCAAGGCGGAGATACACGACCTCTTCCCCGATATAAGCATATCCACCGTAGAATCGGTGCTTGCGGAGCTTTTGCGCACGGGGCAGGCGGAAAAGACGGGCACTTACAAGAACGCCAAATACCGCAAAAAAGATTGACGCCCCTGCCCTGCGTGAATAAAAGTTGCGCGCCTGCTCACACTATTCCCAGACTGAAAAAGGAGGGAATTATGATAACCGTTATCGCACTAATACTTGTAATCATCGGTTCGATAAATTGGCTCAGCGTGGGCATTTTCGACTTCAACATAGTCAATTGGATGTTCTCCACCACTTCGTATGTGGGCGCAAGAGTCATTTACGGCATAGTAGGCGTTGCGGGCCTTTGGGCACTGTTCTACCTTATCTATAACAGGTTCAGCGCAAAGCGCATAAACGCGCCCGAATCCGCGCTGTCCGAAAAGCGCAAAACCGCCAAAAACTAGGAGCGTGGGACGCTCCACCCCTTAACCGCCTTGAAGTAAACGCAAGAGAAGTTCAAGGCGGTTTTCTTCGCAATGCTTGGCATTAAATTTTTATTTTGCCGAAGAGAAAAATTTTCGCTTTTTTGCAAATGAAGCGCGTCGAAATCACATTTTGAGCGTGGGACGCTCCACCCACAACGCGTGGCGTTGTATCCATTAACCGCCTTGAAGTGACTGTATGGGAACAAGGCGGTTTTCTTCGCAATGCTTGGCATTAATTTTTTATTTTGCCGGACAGAAAAATGTTCGGTACCCTTCCAACGGGGACGGAACAATGTTCCGCCCCTTTTTTATACTCGAAAAACTCCCTGCAAGCAGATATAAATCAAGTGGCAACTATACCGCAACTCCCTCTCCGACCGATTCAATATGTAATATTAAAATAGCCGCAATTATAACAACATTTTATATTGTAGAGGTATTTATATTTTTCGCTCACGAATTTATCCCGAAACGAGATATTTTATCACTTGCAGTAATTAGAAATTATGTGTACCCGCACCCAACCTCAGTAGAACACATTTTGCATATATAATCGATTTTCTAGAATATATGTTAATTTATGTGTGCTATTACGCCACCGCAAAATGCTCGCTTTTAGCGAGGTGAATTTCGTTCAGTTTTGTGCGAGATGGCGCGGGAGCGCGGGGCGCTCCACCCCTTATGCGCGTTGAAGTAACATATGAATATTTCATACTTTGCTTCTTCGCAAAGGCAAGTTATTTCATTATAGCTTTTGCGAAGACAGTGGCTTCAACTTAACGCACTATCACTTCAAGGCAAAAAGGGATGCAACGTCACGTTGCCGCCCGCTTAAAGTGTTCTACTGGGTTTGGGTGCGGGTACAGCACATACTTTTGCTTTTCTTGGTTTTCTAAGAAAGCCATATCATTATGTCAAGAAGTTTTTCTTCTCATATTCGCGTTGTAATCACGGCGGTTACAGCATTTTGATTGTAGAGTAATATATATACTTTCGCACTATAAAAAAACACCTTGTTAACGTTGCGCCACGAAAGCACCGCAGAGAAGTGCCCTTATGCTAGGAAAGGTGCAAAAATCGGAAATGAGCGTACTCCTTGTACGTGATTTTTCGATTTTTGTGCCTTGACAACGCAGAAGGGTGCTTATATGCGGCGCCCTCGAGTAAGCGAAAATAAAAAATGCGGAAGGTCGCCCTTCCGCGTTTTTTGAAATTCTTTTCGCTTACAATTACTTAATCTCTACCTCTGCGCCGGCTTCGGTCAACTTCTTAGCAATCTCATCGGCGGCTTCCTTGGTGATGCCTTCCTTGATCGCCTTAGGAGCGGATTCAACAAGAGCCTTTGCGTCGGCAAGGCCAAGACCGGTGATTTCACGAGCCACCTTGATAACGGCGAGCTTGTTAGCGCCGAAGCTCTTGAGGATGACGTCGAATTCCGTCTTCTCTTCTGCTGCGGGAGCTGCCGCACCGCCTGCCGCGGGAGCCGCAACTGCCATAGCGGCTGCGCTTACGCCGAATTCAGCCTCGATAGCCTTAACCAGGTCGTTGAGTTCGAGCACGGTCATGCCCTTGATTTCTTCTATCATTTTTGCAATATCTGCCATTTTTATGTCCTCCGTTTGTTTTTTAGATTATTGAGCCTGTTTCTCCGCAACCTGGTTAAGCGCAACAGCAAGACCCGTAACGGGGCTGAGCAGCATACCAAGCAACTGAGCGAGCAAAGTTTCCTTGGAAGGGATCTTTGCCAATGCGTTTACCTTTTCCACGTCCAGATACATGTTGTCCATTCTGCCGCACTTGACTTCAAGCGCCTTTACGGTGGCGGACATTTCCGAAATCACCTTGGGACCTGCGAGAGGATCGGTCATGGAGAAAGCGACTGCCGTGCTTCCTTCCAAAGCCCCTTCATAGCCCGTGATGCCCAACTTTTCCATAGCCTTGAGAATAAGGCGGTTTTTGAGCACCTTGTAGGTGACGCCGGCAGCTCTGAACTTTGCGCGCAGGGCGGTATCGTCTGCAACGCTGATGCCCTTATAGCTTACGATGACAAAGCTCTTGCTTTCTTCAAGGCTTTTGACTATCTCGTCTATCTGGGCGCCCTTTTGTTCTCTTGTTAAAGCCATAGCTACCTCCTATATTAAATAACCCCCGCACCGCGAGGTACGGGGGCGCAAAGCGTCCTGACTGTTACCTCGGCAAGATATTAAGCGGTAAAGCACTTGCTGTCTGCGGTGATTATTCATCTGCCCGTTTACTATAACGCATAAACGGGACGTTTGTCAAGTATTTTGTTACACTCTGTAAGCCACTTTCACGCCGGGGCCCATAGTGCTGGTGAGCGTTACGCTGCGCACGTACTGACCTTTGGCTGCGGCGGGCTTAGCCTTTATGATTGCGTCGTAAACGGTGTTGTAGTTCTCCATGAGCTTTTCCACGCCGAAGGACTTCTTGCCGATAGCCACGTGGATAATGTTGGTCTTGTCCAGCCTGTACTCCACTTTACCTGCCTTGATTTCCTTGACGGCCTTGGTCACGTCCATGGTGACGGTGCCGGACTTGGGGTTAGGCATGAGACCCTTGGGACCCAGAACCTTACCTATCCTACCTACCATACCCATCATATCGGGAGTGGTGACGCACACGTCGAAGTCGAACCAGTTTTCGTTCTTGATTTTGTTGATCATTTCCTCGCCGCCGGCGTAATCCGCGCCTGCCGCAAGGGCTTCGTCAACCTTGGAACCTTTTGCTATGACCAGAACCTTGACGGTCTTACCGGTGCCGTTGGGCAGAACCACGACGCCGCGCACCTGCTGGTCTGCGTGACGGGAGTCAACGCCCAGCTTGACGTGCAGTTCGATGGATTCGTCGAATTTGGCGGTGGCGGTTTCCACTACCTTTGCCATAGCCTCGTTTGCTTCATACGCCTTGCCCGCTTCCACAAGGGCGGCTGCCTGAGCATATCTTTTACCTTTCATATCTAACCTCCTTAGTCCTCGCAGGTCACGCCCATGCTGCGTGCCGTGCCCTTGACCATGCTGATAGCCGCTTCAAGAGAAGCCGCGTTGAGGTCGGGCATTTTGGTCTGCGCTATTTCCTTGACCTGTGCCGCGGTGAGATTTGCCACCTTGGTCTTGTTGGGAACTGCGGAGCCGCTCTCTATACCCGCCGCTTTCTTGATGAGCACGGGGGTGGGAGGGGTTTTGAGAACGAAGGTAAAGGACCTGTCCGCGTAAATGGTCATCACTACGGGGATGACAAGACCTTCCTGTCCTCTCGTCTTTTCATTGAATTCCTTGGTAAAACCGGGAATGTTGATGCCGTGGGGACCCAGCGTGGAACCCACAGGCGGTCCGGGCGTTGCTTTGCCGGCGGGCAGCTGAAGCTTTACAACTGCCGTAATCTTCTTTGCCATACTAACCTCCTTGGCAATCGTGGTTATAGCGGAACGCAAGCAAGTATTTTACGTTCCTCCCATTGTGAAAGAATTCCTTCTTTCTTAATAAGCAATAAGTATATTACTTCTTAGTTGAGTTTTTCCACCTGGGAATATTCCAAATCCACGGTGGTTTCCCTGCCGAACATGGACACTGCCACCTTCAGCTTTTGCTGTTCTGCCTTTATCTCCCTCACCTCGCCGATGAAATCCTTCAGCGGGCCGCTGATGATGGTGACGGAATCACCAACGGAGATAGACAGATCTTCGAATTTGACTTCTTCAAGCTGAGCGCGCTTGACTTCCTCCGCCGTCATGGGAAGAGGCCTGCCGTCGTAGCCGCTGCAGAAGTCCTTCACGCCCCTGGTTTGCTTGACCATGTACCAGATCTGCTTGGTGTAGATCATCTTGATGAAGACGTAGTTGGGGAACTTTTTGCGCATGACGAACTTTTTCTTGCCGTTTTCGCGCTCCACCACCTCTTCTTCTTCCGGTACCACCACATCGAAGATGTAATCTTGCAGCTGGTTGGTTTCCACCATCTGCGTGATATTACGTTTTACGATGTTTTCATAGCCGAACAAAGTGCTGAGCACATACCATTGGGGTTGCTGCATCTCTTCTTCTGCCATATACCCTCCTTTGCCTCCTTAGCTGCGGTGAGTTACCAGCAGTGTAAGCAGCTCTGCCGCGCCCAAATCGAATGCCGTGATTATCACAAGGAAGATAACCACTACCAAAAGCACCACTCCGAGCTGAGTGAACACTTTTTTTGCATCCGGCCAGCTGACCTTTTTAAGCTCGGAGAACATCTCCTTGAAAAATCTGCCGATGCGAACGAAAATATTGGGCTTACCGCTCTTTTTCTTGTCCTTCTTCTTTTTATTGTCGGGTGCGGGAGCACTTTTTTGATCGGAAGAAGCCAGCTCCGCATTCTGGAGCGGAGCGTTTGAATAGAGTTGCTCACCGTTATTCAACGTGTTCTTTTTACCCATAAAGCCCTCTTTTACTTGGTTTCTTTATGCACGGTATGCTTTTTGCAGAACTTGCAATACTTCTTGATCTCTATCCTATCTGCGGTGTTCTTCTTATTCTTAAAGGTATCGTAGTTGCGCTGTTTGCATTCGGTGCAAGCGAGCGTTATCTTGGTTCTCACGGTTTTTGACCTCCCAAAAAAATTACA
>CALWKO010000060.1 GCA_944381275.1 uncultured Clostridia bacterium
AGAGCCACCCGCGGTATAGATTACGCTTTCTCGTAGAGTATTGTTGTTTTCAATGGAAGGGTTTCCCCTCAGTAAGCGAAAAAGAAAAAGGCAGATACCGTTGAAAACGGTACCCGCCTTATCCTTTTTGTTTTTCGCTTAATAAAGTTTGAAAATCATACCATACTTTGCTACGTATTCCTTGAATGCCTTCCATACTTTGCTCATAGGTTAAATCCTCCTGTGATAAGAATATGTATCAGAAGGTGTAATATTTGGTTCTCCTTGACTTTTTTCGGCTTTATTCATCTCTTGCCGTGCAAACACCCCGTTTGCGAAATGATTACCATGCCTTTACACTTTCGATGATGTCAATGTTCATGCGCCGCGGCGCCTTGTTTTTTTCGCCTATATTATAGTGCGGCAAAGCGGTGCCGTCAAGAATTTTTCGGCGCTTTTTTTGTAAGGATATTGTAAATAAAATGCGCTCTATACGTCCGTTTTTATACATTTTGATTGATAATCGCGCAGCGAGGAGAATTCGCCTTAAAACCGCCTTCAAAGTGTAAAGCAAGTAAAAAGCGGGCGGTGAAGACCGCCCGCGCCGATATGTATGCCGCGCTTTATTTTGAGGTTATTTCGCCGATAAATTCCAGCATTATTTTGTTGTTTTCCTCCGCCGCTTTGCCCTTCCAGGTGAGGGGGAAGGTGTGGTTTTGCATAAATTTGGTGGAGTGATATTCGCGGTAGGGCACGCCGTGAGATTTGAATTTTTCTATCATCGCTTCGCCCTGACCGCCGCAGAAGAAGTCCTTCTCGGCGTAGGTGATGAAGGTCGGCGGGAATTGCTCGTTTACATACTCGATGGGGGAGAGCATATCGTACTTTTCGTAAGTTTTTATGTCCTTTATATCTATGCCCAAAAAGTCCTTTACTATCTTGCCCGTGAGGTCGAAAACTATCTTTCTGTCCAGCGCTTCTTCCAGGTCGTAAACGCCGCAATCGAGGATCGCGCCCGCAATCTTGCCCTTTAATTGCACGCCGAATTTCTCCCTCAGCTCGCCGCTGCATTGCAGCGCGCCCAGCTGCGCGCAATAGTAGGCGCCGGCGGAATCGCCGCACACCAAGATCTTGTCCTTGTCAAAGCCCGCTTCATCCGCCATGTCGTATAAAAAGTTGAAGGCGTTCGCCGCGTCTACGACGGGTTCGGGGAATTTGCTCGCGGGACCCACCCCATAATTTACCGAAAACACAACCACGCCGGCATTTTTTGCCATCCATGTGGAAAGACCGCGCCTGTGCTTTTTGTCGCCCGCCACAAAGCCGCCGCCGTGAATTTCCAGCACCGCGCCCACGGGTTTTTCTTTGGGGACGTAAAGGTCGCCCTTGCAAATTTCCGGACGTGCGGGGTCGTAGATGATATCGTTTTTGATAGTCACAACGCCTTCTTTGTCCTTGCACACCTTGCGCTTGTTCTGCGCGCCGTCGAACAGCACGTCTATCGCTTTAAAAACAGTTACGGCAAATGACATAATTCCACCTCTCATTTAGCTTTTTGCGGATAAAAAGTCCGCCTTCCTTTTATCAATTATACAACACTTTGACTTATAATGCAATACTCGCCGCCCAATTCAAGGAAAAATAAAGTATTAAAGCAAAAAATCGGCGGCAATGCCGTCCAGTTGCGCCTTTATTTGAGCAAAATCACAATTTAAATCGAGCGTTCTTGCCGCTATGCGATTGCCTCCCACGCTGCAATCGAAGTCTATGTCCTTGTCGTTTTTGCTTTTTGCATACAGTAAAAGCCCCGTAATTTGCGTGTGCGGGGAGGAGTGCTGTTCGTTTTTTACATATGTGAAGATTTGATACAGATTGCCGGAGATGAGCTTATCCGTTCCGTAGCGCGCATTTGTGGCGGAAGAGTAATATTTGGTATCGATGATCAGCTTTTTTCCTTCCGTTTCCAGGGTGGTATCTGCCTGCATAACTGGGAGCAGGGGTAGATTTTTTGCGGGAAAGCCACTATCCAGCGCCCATTTTACTTGCGGACTGCGCGTGATGAATTCGCTGTGTTCGGTGCGGTAATATTCGCGCACAAAGCCTTCGAAAACCTTTTCCATCTGCGCGTCGGAAAACGCTTGCATTTTGTATTCGCCCGCCTTCGTGGTCTGCAATAGATTGTGCAATACGAAGAAGCAGATGTTTATCATCATTACATACATCATATTGTAGCGGTTGAATTTTAGTACGCTCCAATTTATGGCATTTATCGGCATGTCGCTTACGCCGTTGAAGTAGCGGAGCAGGGCGTTTAATTTCACTTTGCGTTCAGGCTTCACGTCGGGAGAGAGTGCAAGTGTGCGCATGGTGACTTTTAAGATCCTGTTCAAAGCGTTGTCTTCCGAAAGCTCGTCATATGTGCAATACAGGTTTTGGCGGCGCCTCACCTTTAAGGCGATCGTGCCGGGCATATCTATCTTTCCGCGAAACACGGCGAGTTCGTCCGCGCGCTCGCAATATTCGCGCTGCAAGCCCTGCTTTAATTGCTTACTTACGGCAAGTGAAAGAATTTCGGCAAACAAATCACCGGCATCGTCAAAATCCTCTTTGGCGATGCGCTCGAATCGATTGCCTTTAAGCGCGCGAAACGCATACGAGAGCATGTAGTATATATTCTTTATCAGCTTGCCGCGGTCTTCCGTCATTCTTCCAAAATCTTTGTAAGGGTGCTTTCCCAATCAAGGTATTTTTGCCTGTCGTCAAACCAGTATTCCTTTAACATGGGCAAAATTTCGTACTTTACGACAATGTGCAGGCGACTTTTTATATCTTCTCCTTCAAGGCAGGAAAAATAGCTGTGACCTATGCAAAAACCTTCACCCAGGGCGTCGTCTTTTTCAATTGCTTCGTTCAGCGATTTTATTCCGCTTATCAATTTATCAAAAAGCGGATTTGCCAAAGAAGAGCAGTATTCCTTAAACGCCTTGCAGTCAAATCCGGGGCGCATATCGAAGAATGCAAAGCGCCTTCTCAGTGCATAGTCTATAATTGCCAAGCTCCTGTCAGCGGTGTTCATCATGCCTATGATATAAAGATTTTTCGGCACGCAAAATTCCGCGCCGTTTTGTGAAAGCACGATCTTTTCTCCGCGGTGAGTTTCCTCTATCAGCATGAGCAGTTCGCCGAAAATCTTACTTAAATTGCCGCGATTTATCTCGTCGATTATAAAGAAGAATTCCTTGTTCGGCTCGCCCTCCGCCATTTTGCAGAAGTTATAAAATATACCGTAAGTCAGTTCAAACTTGTCGCCGTTCGGTTTATAACCGATCACAAAATCTTCGTAGGAGTAATTTTGATGGAATTGCACCGTTTGAATGCGCGAGTTGTCCTTTTCGCCCATTTTCAGCCACGCCAGTCTTTTTGCGATATATGTCTTGCCTACGCCCGGCGCACCTTGCAAAATTATATTGCGCTTGCTCGCCATGAGCGCGGTTAAATCTTTCAGCTGTTCATCGGATATGAATACGCGGTCTGCGGCGAAATCTTCGTATGTGTATTTTTCCGCGGAGATATTAAACCGCAGTTGGTTTCTCTCTTGTATCATATCCATGATAAAGTCGTATTCATCCTTTGTCAGCTTGAATAGGCTGCCGTTGCCGTTTATGAAAAATTCCATATTTTGCAATTCTTCACAATCGCGCAAATCGGTGAACGGTATTGGCGTGAGGAGTGTTTGCGTCTTCTTGAAAGAAATATTTTTTCCATCTGAAGAGTGAGTGATAACACCCAAACCCACTATGCTCTTTATGGGAGTGGTTTCATAACATATGACGGGGTCACCCGGTTGTACCGCCAAAAAATTGGCGTATATTCTGCGCTTGTTGCCGTTGTCGTTTACCAGGCTGTAGCTCTGTTCCTTTTCCACTTCCAGGGAAGAAACGCTCCATATTTTCGGGTTGGAATTTAACCACCAGTAGCGCGGCATATTTTGTTTTGAAACGATGCCGCACTCTTCCATCGCCTCTTTAAGTTCTTTGCGCAACGTCCAGGAATAAGAGCCGGGGGTATTTTTGTCTGCATATTTTCCCACAAACAAAACAGGCCACCATTTGCTGTTACCGTCCTCGTTTTTGGGCTGAGGACAGCCTGTTTTCTCCACTACTTTTTGCGCGCATGCAGAGGCGTTGCGATTGTAATAATTAGGCGTTTCGCCATATTTTTCCGCAAGTTGCGTGCAGGTGGCTGTACCGCCCATCTCGTAAAGCCGGCGCAGAACGATAAGGGCGTGCTCGCTGAAAATATCTTTATCATGCAATAATTTACACCATTCTTCTTTTGAAATTACCGCAGTATACTCCCAAGGGTCGTGTGCAAAACTTTTGTCTAGATGGTATACAAAATCTATCGTTGCGGTGCAAAAGTTCTCATCCTGATAGCAATCGGGGGTGAGAAATTCTTTAAGCATAGCAGAATATTCCTTATCGGCGGAAAGGGCATTTCTTATCAGGTCGTATTTTTCAAAAGCTGCCGCCAATCGGTAAGCGCCTTTTTTGCCCGTCAAAAAACTTTCGTTGCAGAGCTTCTTTTCCACGTGTTTGGCTTCGGTATATTTATAGATATAATATTTATCGGGATAGCGCAGCCACAGATAGGTGGATATTGCGTTTGCATTTTGATAAGATTGCTTCCCCGGGAAATGTATTTTGCAAAAATCCTTTGCCTGTTTGTCGAATTTATCTACTCTAGCCGCAAGATCCTTGCTTTCATCAAAGAGCTCTTTGAAAAGAGAGCGCGCAAATTCGCCGTCCTGCTGTGCAATCTCACACATCATTCCGCGCGGATAAAAGTTGTAAGATGTCAAAAGATTACCGCACAGTTTGGTGGCTTGCTCAAACATTTGTCTGAAATCTGGCGCATCGATGTTCCACTTATCTTGGAAGCGCTTGACTGCCTGCCACTTATATTTTTCACCCGCTTTGCTAACGGGAAATATTTTCTTATAATCATTTATCGCCGAAAGTAACTTTTCGCTGTCCAAAGCTTGTTTTCCTCCAAACATTTATAAATAAATTATATTACCTTTATAGTTTTTAGTCAATAAGGAAAATAAAAAAGCCGCATGTCGGTTGCATGCGGCTTGGGCAGTTAGTTTTGCTGGGGCGGGGCGTCCGCGGCGGCGTCTTCCGCCTTCTTCTTGTCGTTCAACCGCCCGCGCAGGACGAAGTGGTTGGTGGGGTAGAGGGGCGAGCGCTTGGAATAGGACATGCGCTCGAAGGCTAGGTAGAGTGGACCGCCAAGCACATATACCCACACGAGCTGGGTACAGCTCATAGAGAGCAGGTTATACCAGAAGGAGCCCATACCGCCCATGATCAGCCACATGACGGGCAGGATGATCGCGTTGAGGAATACGGGGAAAAGCCCGCCGAGAGCCGCCCTAAGAAAGCGATTTTTCACAAGGCGGGGGATTATGTAGGTAAGGCAGGCTGCGATGAGCGTCACCAAAGAGCCCACCACTATGTCCGCCACGCCGTAGGGGGAGGAGAGCAGGTTGGCGATAAGGCAGCCCACGAACAGCGCGGGGATGCTCTCCACATAGAGCAGGGGGAGCAGAGTGAGCGCTTCCGCGGGGCGGATTTGAAAGGGACCATAGGCGATGCTGCCCAAGTAGATGGTGAGCACCGCATAGAGCGCGGCGATGATGCCGGCGCGGCAAATAGCTTTTACAGGGAATTTTTTCATCAAATTACCTCGGTTTTTTTATTCGGAAGTGTTAACCGAAAACCTTCCGTGAGCATAAGATTATCATACGGGAGCGCCCAAAATCAAGCGATTGAAGTGCAGCGTCAAAAAAAAAGTTGAAAAAATTTGGCGAAAACACTTTATTTTATCAAAATGATGTGCTACAATATTGTAGCTTGACGAGGTGTGGCGCAGTTTGGTAGCGCGCACGGTTAGGGACCGTGAGGCCGCAAGTTCAAGTCTTGTCACCTCGACCAGCAGTTTAAGCCCCGAAAAATATCGCCTATGTGTCGATAAATTTCGGGGTTTTTGCTATAATTTGTCACTTTCGCTTTAAAATCTGTGCAATTTTTGTGTCAAATTGTTTTTTATTTTCCTCATTTAAGTCTTGGGAAAGAACGGCTTTGGCGTTCGAGGTGTTTTTTACGCGAAGTAAGGAGAGTCGCTTAAAAAGAACGGGCCGCCGACCGGTCGGCAATCCGTTGCCGGATTACTCGAAAAATTCGCTCTTGAACCCGACAAGCACATTATATGGCGAATTTTTTTGCGTGTCAAGGGGAAATTGCAAAAAAATCACCCCATACGGCTGATGCGGGGTGGTGAGGCTGCAGCACTCACCTGCCTAACCGGCATTTATATTAGATGCCGAAAAATAACATTGTCAATACTTTTAATTGCTAAAAGAGCATAATAAAAAGAAGCTAGGTATCCAAAAGATACTTAGGCAAAAGCGCGCAAATAATGATAAAGTAAAGTGAGCGGGAAATTTTTGTGCGAAAGGAAAAGTTCAAAGTGTGGGTATTGCTTGACATATATGATTTATTCGGTTATAATTTACTAAACCGTTGAAGCGGAAGTAACGGCAGTTGTGCATTCACAGAGAGTCCGGAGGGGTGAGAGTCGGATAAAACGCAGATTGTCAAATGGTCCGCCGAGGGCGCGAGGGAAAGGCTTTATTGCCGAGTATGGCGCGACGTATGCTGCGCGTAAAGCGGCGGGGTATGTAAGTACCTTTCAAGTGCGCACGCAAGTGCGAATCAAGGTGGCACCGCGAATCGAAATATCGATCCGTCCTTGACTTAATTTAGTCATGGGCGGATTTTTTATGCCCGTGGAAGGAGGCAGCATGAAAAAGGGCAGATTCGGCATGTTCGGCGGGCAGTACGTCCCCGAAACGCTGATGGCAGAGCTGGAAAAGCTCGAGAAGGTGTATAACGAGTGCAAGGGCGACGAGGCATTCAACAAGGAGTTAAACTTTTTGCTGAATGACTATGCGGGCAGACCTTCGCTTTTGTATTACGCAAAGAACATGACAAAGGCGCTGGGCGGCGCGAAGATCTACTTGAAGAGAGAGGACCTCAACCATACCGGCGCGCACAAGATAAACAACTGCCTGGGGCAGGCTCTGCTCGCCAAGAAGATGGGCAAAACCCGCCTTATTGCGGAGACGGGCGCGGGGCAGCACGGCGTGGCAACCGCCACGGTGGCGGCGCTTTTGGGCATGGAGTGCGAGATATTCATGGGCAAGGTGGATACGGACAGGCAGGCGCTGAACGTCTACCGCATGCAGCTGCTCGGTGCCAAGGTTCACGCGGTCACGAGCGGCACGCAGACGCTGAAGGACGCGGTGAATGAAACCATGCGCGAGTGGGCGAACAACATAAAGAGCACTCACTATGTGCTGGGTTCGGTGATGGGTCCCCATCCGTTCCCGCTCATCGTGCGCGACTTTCAAAGCGTGATAGGGCGCGAAGCGCGCGAGCAGATCTTGAAGGCGGAAGGGAAGCTGCCCTCCGCGGTGCTCGCCTGTGTGGGCGGAGGAAGCAACGCCATAGGCATGTTCCATGCGTTTGTGCCCGATGAGGGCGTGAGGCTGATCGGCTGCGAAGCCGCCGGCAAGGGAGTGGATACCCCCTACCATGCCGCTACCATGGCGCGCGGCAGTTTGGGCGTTTTTCACGGCATGAAGTCTTATTTTTGCCAGGACGAAAACGGGCAGATCGCGCCCGTGTACTCCATCTCCGCGGGGCTGGACTACCCCGGCATAGGTCCGGAGCACGCCTACTTGCACGACACAGGCAGGGCGGAATACGTGCCCGTGACGGACGACGAGGCGGTGGAGGCATTTGAATTTTTGGCGCGCACGGAAGGGATCATCTGCGCGATCGAGAGCGCTCACGCCGTGGCTTACGCAAAAAAGCTCGCTCCTTCCATGGGCAAGGATGAGGTAATGATAATCTGTCTTTCGGGCAGAGGTGATAAGGACGTGGCGGCGATAGCGCGCTACAAGGGGGTGAACTTGTATGAATAACCTTAGTAAAGTCTTTGAAAGGGGCAGGGCGCTCATCGCCTTCATCACGGCGGGCGACCCCACCTTTGAAAGCAGCGTAAAGTACGCGCTCGCCCTGGAACGCGGCGGTGCTGATATAGTGGAGCTGGGCATTCCCTTCTCCGACCCTACCGCTGAGGGCACGGAGATACAGGACGCAAACATTCGCGCTTTGAGCAAGGGCATGAACGCGGAAGGCACCTTCGAAATCGCGGAGCAGGTGCGGAAAATGAGCGATATTCCCCTCATCCTGCGCAGCTATCTCAACCCCGTATTCCGCTATGGCTACGAGCGGTTTTTTGCGCGCTGCAAGCAGTTGGATATCTGCGGCATAGAAGTGCCCGACCTGCCCTTTGAAGAGAGGGAGGAGATATTGGGCGAAGCAAATAAAAACGGCGTATGCGTAATCTCGTCCGTCGCTCCCGCGCCTGCGGAGAGGATAAGGATGATAGCGGAAAACGCGCAGGGCTTTATGACCGCCTGCGGCACGTTCGAGGAGCAAAACGCGCTCGCCGTGAAGGCGGGCGGAATAGTCGCGGTGCAGGCGGCCGCTCCCGAGCAGGCGGCGCAGAGCATGGGCGGAGCCGTAACCACCGGCTGCGGCGCGGTGAATATCATCGCCATGCTGGGCGAGCATGCGGAAGGCGCGCTGGAGGAGTACGCCGTAAAGATGAAGCGCGCGCTTTACGCCCGATAACCTCTTATAATCGCTTCACGGCATTTAAGGGGCGGATGTTCCGCGCTTGTGTAGGTTTACAATACATTTGTTACACAAAGCCAAAGAAGAAAGAAGAGGAAGGATAAAGAGATAAATATTGGG
>CALWKO010000061.1 GCA_944381275.1 uncultured Clostridia bacterium
GAAGTAAGGTATATAACGAATACCTCAATCGGTTTATATTCGAGGTACGGAAACCGTACCTCGATTAGTACTACCTTGCGCGAGGTACGGTTTTCGTACCTCGATTAGTTCTTTGTGCTCGAGGTACGGTTTCCGTACCTCGATTGGCTTTTGTGCACGAGGTACGTTTTCCGTACCTCGATTAATTTTAACGTGCGCGAGGTACGTTTTCCGTACCTCGATTAGTGCTACCATGCGCGAGGTACAGAAAATGTACCTCTGTTAGGTATCTTAAAGATACTTGACTGAATAATGCGGGGGATTGGGGAAAGTTTAGGTAAGGCGGATAAAAAGTTTTGTATTGCACATATTGGTGATATGAAAACGGCGATAATTGTTGCAGTTACGGCGATGGCGGCTTGCGGGATTTTTTGCGGCGAGCTGACGGATTTTGTGTGCGGATATGAGGGGATCGAGCAGGCATATTGCGTGGTATATGACGATATTGCGCTTGTGGCGGCAAAGACTCAGCCATTTTTTACCCGCAGTGAAAAGGAGGCTTTCCGTGAAAAACTCACGGAGGATATAAAGGAGAAATTCGGGTACCGCGAGGTGGTGGTGAGCACGGATTCGGACATATTCTATTTGGCGAAAAAGGCGTGCGAATCGGGACTTTCGGAAGAAGAATTGGAGCGATTGCTGGTGAGCGGACTTAAACGCGCGGGCCTGATTTAGCGCCCGAAGTAGTAAGCGTAGGCTTGGGCGGTGAGCGGATACATGCTGCCGCCCTTGGCTTTTACATTGTCGTACGAGCTTTTTAAACAGGCGCGGAAGCCGCTCTCGAAGTCGGAGAGCATGGTTGCGCGCAGCTCGTCCACTCCGCGATAGTCGCGCCCTTCTTCCAGCACGTCGGCGCTGAAGATGAGCTTTTCCATAACGGTCATGTCCGCTTTTCCCGTGCAATGGTAGCGGATGCCGCCCAAAATTTCCTCATCGGTGACGTTAAAGACCTGCTTTGCGAGCACAGCGCCCACAAATTGGTGCTCCACGGGCTTGCCGATGGCGTCAATGGGAATGAGGGATTCGTCGTATGAAACGGGGTGCAAAACGCGCTGCCTGTCCTCTTCGTCGGCATTAGCCGGCAGGGGGCGGAGTGCCCTTTCCCTGTCGAAACGGGAACTGCCCTTGCCGCAGTCGTGGAGCAGACCCGCCAAAAAAACCTTGTCGCTATCAAGACCCAAACGAAGTTTGATATTGAGCATGACGGCATACTCACAGGTGCGCTTGCAATGTTCAAAGCGCGCGGGCTTTACCATTTGAGCGAGTTTTTCCAAGTAATCGGCATAGTCGTTATATAAGTTGTTTGCGCGGATGTATTCGGCAACGGCGGGATCTAAGCCGCGAAAATCGCCGAGCTGAACGCGGCAGCGCGCCATGGTGGAGGAGATGTCCGCAGGATAGTAATCCATAACGGTGATGTCCGCGCCCTTGCCGCGCCAAAATGCGAGCGCGGAGGCGAACTCCTCATCCCTGCCCGCTCGAGGGCAGACGAGGAAGGGGCACATCTTGATTATCTTCTCCGGCTCGTGCCATTTGCCCAAATCGATAAGGCTGTCACCGCCGATGAGGTAGTGCGCGCCGCGGTATTTTTTCAACATGACGGGGAGCACGTCGGAAGTGAAATTTATGCCTCCCGTGTGCATTTCGTAGTCGTCTATTATAAAATTTTCCTCTCCGCGCGCGGCTATGCGCAGCATGTCCAGCCTATGAGCCGCGCTCATATTGCAACTCTTGTGCGGAGGGATGCCGGCGGGCAAAAGCACGACTTTGTCATACCCCATGGCAAGGGCATGGCGCGCGATGGCGATATGTTCGGGATGAGGCGGATTAAACGTGCCGCCGAAGATTACGTATTTCACATGGGTATTATAGCACACTCCGCGCCCGTGCGCAAAGGAATAAGAAGGAAAAATGCGGCAATAATGGGAGTATGGGAAAATACGCCGATTATATATTGCTGCAATTTATGGCGTTCATCGCCGTGCTGACGATATGCGCCCTGCTCGATATGAAGACTTGGCTATGCTTTGCCGCGGCGTTTTTGAGCGCTCTCGCCGTGGGATTGGGCGGCATTGCATGGGCAAAGCGAGGAAAAAAGGAGGGGTATATATCCTATTCCAAGTGGTGCTTTTTTTGCAAGGCGGGCGGAGATGAGCGGCTGAAAAAGGCGGCAAAGAAAGTTTTTTGCATTACTAGGGCGGTTCACGAGGAAGACGGAATAATTTTTGCGGGGGAATATGCCGTGGCGGTATTCGCGCGTTTTTCACCCCTTTCCTTGGACATGGCGGCGGCGTGCTTGCGCAAGTGCAGCTTAGCGGGGATAGGCACGATACATATCCTCTCCCCCAACAAGGAAACAAAGGCGATCGCCCTGGGCGGCAGGATGGGAGTCAAGGTCAAGGCCCTTTCTTTCAGAAAATTTTACCGCTTGGCGTGCGACGCGGGGGTAGTCCCCGCAAGGACGAGAGAAAAGCGGCGCAGACTTACGGCGATAAAATCCGCCCTACCGCTCATGTTCACGCGCGGCGCGGCGGCGAGGTTTTGCTTTGCCGCGCTCGTGCTCGCCATGCTGGCTTTTTTGACTCCGCTGAAAAATTATTACCTGATAGTGAGCGCGATCACCTTGACGCTCTCGTTTATAAGCCTTGCCCTGTCCTTTAAGGGGTACAGCGAGGACGAAGGTCCCCTCTCTCCGCCGCCGAAAACAATATTGCGCAAATAAAAATGCGCAACTTTTTAGGTTACGCAATATGGCTTTTATTTTATTATACCGATAAGCGCCCGCAGGCACCGCGGTAAAGCGATTTCAGCATAGAGATTTTGTATTAGATTTTTGCAAGGCGGCGCGAAATTGCAGCAGCGCTGCTATGAGTCGGCGCTATTAAGGAAAGCCGCCGAAAAGACCATGTTCAAAGCGTTTTATCGCGATGCCTGCGGGTACTAAAACTCTATGTGTTTAACGCCTTCTTTTTTCGAGGGGCGGTAGAGCACTATTTTGAAGCCGACAGCCTGAACGGGCGCGGCGCCGAGGATGTCCGCAAGTTCGTCCACGAGTTCACGCGGGCGCGCGTCCGCGGTGCGGAGTACGGTTATTTTGACGAGTTCGCGGCTTTCCAGCTGATCTTCGATCATATCTAAAAAAGAATCGGTGATGCCGTTCTTGCCCAGCTGGGCGGTGGGTTGCAGTTTCATCGCCAAGCCCCTTAATTTGGCGCGCTGAGAGGATGTTATTTGCAGCATAGTTTACTCCGTATATTCAAATTCTATGTCCTTCATGCGGACGATGTCCCCTTCCTTAATGCCGGCGTCGCGCAATGCCTTGATGACGCCGCGCTCATCCAGCACCTTTTGGAAGTAATGATAGCTTTCGTAATCGGAAAGTATGACGTTGCGGGAGAGCATGTCGATAAGTCCGCCCTCCACCATGAACGACCCGTCGGAGCCGCGGAACACCTCGAAGGAGGCGTTGTCCGGCACTTCCTCGTAATATTCGTCTATCTCCATGGGTTCGGCGGGAGGGAGTAAGGCGAGCTTCTTCACCACCTCCGCAAGCAGCTCTTCCACTCCCTTGTGGGATATGGCGCTCACGGGGAACACCTTTTGCCCTATCTTCTTTTCAAACTCCTCGATGTAAGAAGGGTCTTGAAGCAGGTCGCTCTTGTTGGCGCACACGATTTGGGGGAGCGAGGCGAGCCTTTCGCCGTAATTGCCGAGTTCGCTGTTTATGGTGAGGAAATCCTCGTAAGGGTCGCGCCCTTCACTGCCGGAGATGTCCACCACGTGCACGATGAGGCGCACGCGCTCGATGTGGCGCAAGAACTTGTGACCCAGCCCCGCGCCCTCGCTGGCGCCCTCGATAAGACCGGGGATGTCGGCGAGCACGAAGGAGGAATCGCGGAACTTGACCACGCCCAAATTGGGGGTGAGCGTGGTGAAGTGATAGCCCGCTATTTTGGGTTTTGCGCCGCTGACGACGGAGAGGATGGTGGACTTGCCCACGTTGGGGAAGCCTACCAAACCGACATCGGCGATGGTTTTTAACTCTAAAACGAGTTCGCGCTCCTGCGTTTTTTCTCCCAGCTGGCAAAACCTGGGGGCTTTGCGCTGAGCGGTGGCAAAGCGGGCGTTGCCCTTGCCGCCCAAGCCGCCTTTGCAGCATACAAAGACGGAATCGGGATAGAACATGTCGGCAATCGCCTTGCCCGTTTTTTTATCGCGGATCACGGTGCCCTGAGGCACTTTTATTATGAGATCCTTGCCGCTCTTGCCCTTGCAGTTTTTGCCGGCGCCGTTGCCGCCGTTTTCCGCACGGAAGTGCTTGGCAAAGCGGAAGTCGATGAGCGTGGAGGAGTTGTTGTCCACCTTGAAGATGACATCTCCGCCCTTTCCGCCGTCACCGCCGTCCGGACCGCCTTTTGCAACGTATTTTTCCGTGTGGAAGGACACAACGCCGTCGCCGCCGTTGCCCGCCTTTACGAATACGGTGGCAATATCGAGGAACATTACTTCTTTTTTTCTCCTATATATTTGATGATCTGAGCCGCCGCCTTGCGCCCCGCGCCCATGGCGGAGATGACGGTTGCCGAGCCTGTGACGACGTCGCCGCCCGCCCAGATGCCTTCTACGCCCGTGAACATATTTTCATCGGCGATGATGGTGCCGCGGGGGTTGAAGGAGAGCATGGGGAACGCCTTTTTGATGAGCGGGTTGGGGGAAGTACCCAAAGCCACTATCACATGGTCGGTGGATATTTCGAATTCGCTGCCCTCTATCGGGATGGGGCGGCGCCTGCCGGAAGCGTCCGGTTCACCCAGCTGCATTTTGATGCACGTCATGCGGTTGACCATGCCCGTTTCGTCGCCGCCGATGGATACGGGATTGGTGAGGAGCATGAATTTCACGCCCTCTTCTTCCGCGTGCTCCACTTCCTCCGCCCTGGCGGGGATCTCGTCGCGCGAACGGCGGTATACGATGGTGACTTCTCCGCCCAAACGCCTTGCCGTCCTGGCGGCGTCCATAGCCACGTTACCCGCGCCCACGACCACCACGTTTTGACCGCAATATACGGGGGTGGCGCTGTCCTTCTTGTAAGCCTTCATCAGGTTTACGCGGGTCAAAAATTCGTTTGCGGACATGACTCCGTTCAAATTTTCGCCCTCGATGTGCAAAAATTGAGGAAGTCCCGCGCCGGAGGAGATGAATATGGCGGCGTAATCGCGCTTGAGCTCGTCGATCGTTTCGCTCCTGCCCACCACGCTGTTCAGCTTTATTTCACAGCCCATGTCGAGCAGTTTGGAGATCTCCTTGTCCACTATCGCCTTGGGCAGACGGAATTCGGGAATGCCGTAAGTGAGCACGCCGCCCGCCTTGTGGAAGGCTTCGAATATTGTAACCCTCAGCCCTGCGGAGAGGCAGTCCGCCGCGCAGGTGAGTCCCGCGGGACCGCTGCCGACAATGGCGACGGCGGGAGCCTTGGGGTCGGGAGAGGATTTTACGTTCTCCTTGGTGAGGTTATAATCGCCCACGCAGCGTTCCAGCTGACCGATTGCCACGGCGCCGCCCGCGCGGTTGCGCACGCAATATTTTTCGCACTGCCTCTCCTGCGGGCATACCCTGCCGCAGATGGCGGGGAGCTTGGTGGAGCGGGAGATGACCTCACTTGCGCCCTCCTTGTCCCCTTCCTTCAAGCAGGAGATAAATTCGGGGATATGGATGCCCACGGGGCAGCCGCCCATGCAGGGAGCGTTCTTGCAATTGAGGCAGCGATTGGCTTCGTCCACCATGGCGGCGTCGTCGAAGCCGTGGCTCACTTCGTCGAAGTTCCTTATTCTTTCCTTTGCGTCCTGCACACGGGGTGCGTTTCTTCCTTTCATATTAGCCATATCAATACCTCATCATGCGGCAATCGTTACCGCGCTTTTTATAAAAGTCTACCCTTTGCATAGCTTCCTTGAAATCCACTTTGTGACCGTCGAATTCGGGACCGTCTACGCACGCGTACTTGGTTTCACCGCCCACGGTTATGCGGCAGCATCCGCACATGCCCGTGCCGTCAAGCATGAGGGAGTTCATGCTCACCACGGTGGGAATATTGTACTTGGCGGTTACGTCGCACACGTTCTTCATCATTATCATGGGACCCACGACGAACACGCAGTCTATCTTTTCGCCGCTTTGAATGAGCAGTTCAAGCTGAGTGGTGACAAAGCCTTTTAAGCCTTCGGAGCCGTCGTCGGTGGTGATGTACAGCTTTTTGGCGAACTTTTTGAAGTCCTCCTTGGCAAAGAGGAGCTGTGAGGTCTTTGCGCCGATGATGATATCGCAGGGTTTGCCCTCCTGCATGCGCTTTTTAGCCTGAGGATAGATGACCGCGCAGCCTATGCCGCCGCCCACGAGCACCACGTTTTCGTACTCTTCCAAATCCGTGGGGTTGCCCAGGGGACCCACGAGGTCGTGGATGAAGTCGCCCGCCTTTAATGCGGCGATCTCGGCGGTGGTGTCGCCCACCACTTGAACGAGCAGGGTTATTGTGCCCTTCTCTCTGTCGTAGTCACAGATGGTGAAAGGGACCCTCTCCCCTTCGGCATCCGCCCTAAGAATGATAAATTGACCGGGCTGACAATGTTTTGCCACATCGGGGGCTTCCACTTCCAGCCTCACCACGCGGGGCGCGGTTTCAACGATGCTTAAAATTTTGTTCATAATCCACCTTCGTTATAGAATTTGCAATATTGGGTTATCGGGCACTGTGCGCAGTCGGGTTTGCGCGCGGTGCAGATATACCTGCCGTGATGAATGAGCAAGTGGTGAGCTTGGGAAAGGCGCTCGTGCGGAATTATCTCCGTCAGCTTCTTCTCCACCTGCTCGGGCTTATCCGATTTGATAAAGCCTATCCTGTTTGCAAGGCGCAGCACGTGGGTGTCCACCGCCATAGCCTGCTTACCGAACGCCACCGCGCTCACGACATTGGCGGTCTTTCTGCCCACACCCGCGAGGGAAAGCAGGCTTTCAAAGTCCTCCGGCACCTGCCCGTTGAACCTCTCCTCTATGTCGCGCGCGCAGGAGATGATGTGCGCCGCCTTGCTGCGATAAAATCCGCAGGAGTAGATGAGCCCTTCCAGCTCTTCTTGCTTTATGTCCGCAAAGTCCTGCGGCTTGTTGTATTTGGCAAATAACACCTTGGTGACCTCGTTCACCCTCTTATCCGTGCATTGAGCGGAGAGGATGACCGCCACGAGCAGCTCGAATGTGGAGTTGAAGTTGAGTTCGCACTCCGCCTGCGGGTGCACGCTTGCGAGCCTGTCCAAAATGTCGTTTATCTGCTCTTTCGTAAACTCCATATATTTATATATAATACCTAATTATATATACTTACTTGCGGGTGACGTATTCGTCGCGCTCCGCGCCCACGGAAACGATGGAGATCTCGCAATCCACCAGCTTTTCCAAATAGTCCACATACTTGCGCGCCGCCGCGGGGAGATCGCTCATCTTGCGGCAGGAGCCGATGTCGCACTTCCAGCCGTCCACATACTCGTAAACGGGCTTTGCTTCATCCAGCCTTACGCCGCGGGGGAATTCCGTGGTGCGCTCGCCGTTTACGTCGTAAGCGACGCATACGGGGATTTTATCCATGTAGGAGAGCACGTCCATCTTGGTGAGCGCAAGGGTATCCGCGCCCTGAGCGAACACGCCGAAGCGGGAAGCCACCGCGTCGAAGGGTCCTACCCTCCTGGGTCTGCCGGTTGCGGCGCCGTACTCGCCGCCCGCCGCGCGCAGCTCTTCCGCTTCCTTGCCGAACCACTCAACCGTGAAGGGTCCTTCGCCCACGCAGGAGGAGTACGCCTTCATGATGCCTATCACCCTGTCCAGCTTGCGGTTGGGAATGCCCGCGCCGATGGGGGCGTATGCCGCGATCGTGTTGGATGAGGAAGTATAGGGGTTGATGCCGAAGTCGATGTCGCGCAAGGCGCCGAGCTGAGCTTCGAACATCACGTTCTTGCCCTCGTCTATCGCCTTTTCGAGGAAGGCGGAAACGTTGGTGACGTGCGGTTTGAGCCTTTCGCCGTATGTACCCAGGTATTCGAGCATGGCTTCCATGGTGATGGGAGCCGCGCCGTATGCCTTGTTTATAAACAAATTCTTGTAATCGATGATGCCGGCAAGGCGCTTTTTAAGCTGTTCGGGATAGAACAGATCGCCCATCATTATCACCTTTTTAAGATATTTGTCGCCGTAGACGGCGGCTATGCCGCGGCGGGTGGAGCCGTACTTGGCGTCGCCGAGCCTGTCTTCTTCCAGGCAGTCCTGCTGCACATGGTAAGGCATGCATATTACAGCCCTCTCGCTTATTTTAAGCTGTTCGGGGGTTATCTCCACGCCCGCCGCCGCGAGCTTGTCCAACTCGCCGCACAGGTGCTTGATGTCGATGACCATGCCGTTGCCCATGACGTTTGTGACTTCGGGGCGCAGGATGCCGGAAGGTATCAAATTCAAAATGAATTTGCCGCGCTCGTTGATGACGGTGTGACCGGCGTTGTTGCCGCCCTGGTAACGGCACACCACATCGTAGTCGCGGGAGATGAGGTCCACCATTCTGCCTTTGCCTTCATCGCCCCAATTGATTCCCACTATTGCTGTTAACATATTCCTTCTCCT
>CALWKO010000062.1 GCA_944381275.1 uncultured Clostridia bacterium
GCCGCGCAAAGAAATTTGCTTACCGCACTTTACTTTAATGTCATAGTTGTCAAAAGCAAATTTCCGCGATTTTTTCAGGGCGCTTACGCTTCGCAAACAATTACTTTGCGCCCTGAAAAAATTATTATTTTTCATCCCCTCAAAAATCATTTACTTGACATCCCTCCCCATATATATTATAATGATTATAATACTATAAGTATAAGGGTAGCTATGCCCGAATTTTATGGTATGTAAATTAACAAATATGCCGCTTATGCGGCGTAACAAACGGGAGGAATTAAAATGTTGTATTCAGCAAGTTTTCTCCTTTGCAGTGTCGGAACCGAAGGTATCATAGGTATCGTCGTGGGCATAATACTCGCGCTTATAGCGGGCGTGGGTTTAGCATATCTGTTATTCAGGTATGTCGCGCGCAAAAAGCTCGGATCGGTAAAAGAAGAGTGCGCGCGGCTTTTGGACAGCGCAAAATCCAATGCGGACACTTATCTAAAGGAAGCAAGACTAGAGATCAAAGAAGAACAGCACAAAATGCGTTCGGAGCTGGACAAAGAGTCCAGGGAACGCAGGGCAGAGTTGCAGCGCACGGAAAACAGGCTTTCGCAAAGGGAAGATCAGCTTTCTTCCAGGGAGCTGCTGCTGGACAAGAAGTCGGCGTCGCTCGACGACCGCAAGAAGGGCATCGAGGCGAAAGAGCAGGAGATAGCCGACCTGCAATCGGAAATTTCACACGCGCACGAAAAGATGGTTGAGCAGCTGGAAAAGGCGGCTCAGCTCACTCAAGAAGAGGCAAAGGCTCAGTTAATGGAGCAGCTGCTCGACGAAGCGCGCAAGGACGCGGGCGAAAAGGCGAGAGAGATCGAGCAAACCGCCAAGGACGAGGCGGAAAAGCGCGCTCGCAACATCGTGGGTCAGGCGGTTCAACGCTGTGCGGTGGACCACTCTTCCGAAATATGCGTATCCACCGTGGCACTGCCTTCCGACGAGATGAAGGGCAGGCTCATCGGCAGGGTGGGCAGGAACATCCGCTCTATCGAAAACTGCACGGGCGTAGACCTCATCATCGACGACACGCCGGACGTGGTCACCGTGTCCGCCTTCGATCCCGTGAGGAGAGAGGTGGCAAAGCTCGCCATCGAGCGCCTTGTGGCGGACGGCAGGATCCACCCCGCGCGCATAGAAGAAACGGTGGAAAAAGTAAGGCGCGAGCTGGATAACCAGATGAAGGAAGCCGCGGAAAACGCCGCCTTCGACGCGGGCGTATACGGCTTGCATCCCGAAATAATCAAGCTGCTGGGCAGGCTTAAATACCGCACCAGCTACGGGCAAAACGTGCTCAAGCACTCGCTGGAGGTCAGCTACTTGGCAGGTTCGCTCGCAAGCGAATTGGGCGCGGACTTCAAGGTATGCCGCAGGGCGGGTCTGTTGCACGACATAGGCAAAGCCGTCGACCACGAAGTGGAGGGCACTCACGTTTCCATAGGCGTGGAGATATTAAAGCGCTTTAAGGAATCCCCCGCCGTCATTCACGCGGTGGAAGCGCACCACAACGACGTGGAACCCACCACCTTGGAAGCCATCATCGTCCAGGCGGCGGACGCCATCTCCGGCGCACGTCCCGGCGCAAGAAGGGAATCCATCGAAAATTACGTCAAGCGCCTTGAAAAGATAGAAAACGTCGCCAACTCCTTTGCGGGCGTGGAGCAGTCCTACGCCATCCAGGCGGGCAGGGAGATCCGCGTTATGGTCAAGCCGGAGGAAGTGGACGACAACGCCACCATGTTCATGGCAAAGGAAATCGCCAAAAAGCTGGAAGCGGAGCTCGATTACCCCGGTCAAATCAAGGTGAACGTCATCCGCGAACTGCGCAGCGTGGAGTACGCCAAGTAAAACTAACCGAGCAAAAAGGGCGCGCCTCTCAAAAGGGGCGCGTTTTTTACTAAAATGCGCAAATATGCGTAAAAATGTCTATAAATTTCCCAATATATCTTGACCGTAAGCCGACTTTTTGCTATTATATAAGCGTTGATATTTTTATATATGGAGGGTGAAAATGAAAAAGGTTTTCAAAGTGCTTAAAAATCGCAGATATATCTCTCTGCTTTCCGCATTTTTATTGCTATTCACTTATCTTGCCGCTCTGCGTACTTATATCTTTACCGATATAACTCTGCTCCCCACTTTCTCCGACGGCACAGACATTGGCGTAACCGTTACGGCAACATTGGTGGCGGCGGCAGTTGCGGGCGTTTTGATATGCTATTTTGCGCGCGACCACTTCACCGAGCGCACCACCATATACCTCTATATGGCGGCGGCAATTTACGCCTTGCTCCTGCTCATCTTCCGCACAAGCGTACTCTCTTGCTCGGGAAATACGGCTGCAATTTTGGTCACCGTTCTGTCGGCAATCGGCGTGATACTCTTCACCGTGGCAATAGGTTCGCACTTCGCCGAATACTTCAAGGACGGCTCCTTCGCCCCTCAAATAGCGGCGTTCATCTGCGCGGCGATCGCCGTGGTGCTCTCCTTGCTCGCGGCTGAGTTTACATGGAGCTTCACCATCTGCACCGCCGTATATGCCGGCGTGCTGTTTGCCGTGAACATAGTAAATTGCTTTATTCAAAAGAAGGGCGACGAATACACCGACGCTCCCGTGCGCGATTACAAGATCTACATCGTCTGCGGCGTGATCATCCTCCTCGCCCTGGGCGTAGCCATAGGCGGGCACTTCTTCTCCGACCCCGCTATCATATAATGAAAAATAATGCAAACAAGTAGGGAGCCTTGAATCTACCTTTCCCCAACCCTGTTAGAACACTTTAAGCGGGTGTCTTCCGCTCATTTTTGCACGATATGTCGTTTGTTGTAGGAGGTACTACAACTGCGCGCCATCTCGCACAAAACTGAACGAAATCCACCTCGCTAAAAGCGAGCATTTTACAAGTGATATTTAGCACGAGAAAATAAACACATATTCGCTATAAATAGTTATATATGTAAAATGTGTTCTAACAGGATTGGGTAAAGGTAGGCTCCCTTTTTTCATGAAGTATTAAAAATTCTGTTCAGCGCTTATCCTCGCCGCCTTCAGTCGGCTCCTCGTCTGCGCCTTGCGTTTCTTCGCTCTTAGTATCCTCCGTTTCAGTCTCTTCGTTCGCTGTATCTTGCGCCTGCGGCAGGTTTTCGCTCGCCGTATCTTCCGCTTGTTCCGTTTCGTCCGCGCTTGAGGCGGCGCGTTCAGTGCCGTTTTCCTCGCCTTGCGGCATATCCTCCGCGCTCCCCTTAGATCTGCGTATGCGCTTGATGAGCTTGGCTATTTTGCCTTCTTCGGGGGCGGGCAGGGCTTCTATCGTCACGTCGTCCGCTTTTTCTTCCACGCTCGCCAGCAGCTTATCCGGGTCGAAGCCTTCGGGTGCGGGCGTAGGTTCGGGCTCGCCTTTTTTCTTGCGCTTGAACAGGTCGTATATCACGGGGATGAAGAAGAGGGTGACCACCGTGGCATAGAGCAGTCCGCCTATCGAAGTTATCGCCATGGGCTGCAGCATTTTGCCCGTGGCGGAGGAATCGCACGCGGTGATGATAAGTCCCACTATCGTGGTGAGGGTGGTTATCAAAATGGGGCGCAGGCGCGTGGCTCCCGCGGTGATGAGGGCGGTGCGCTTTTCCACGCCCTCCGCCGTCAGCTTATCGGCAAGTTCCACGAATATAATGCCGTTGTTCACCACCACGCCCATCAGCATGATGAGCCCCAGCACCGCCACCACGGAGATGCCCACGCCCGTTATAAACAGCAAAAGCAAGCTGCCCGTAAAGGCTAGGGGAATGGTGAACATTATTATGAACGGCGTTTTAAGCGAGCCGAACTGCGCCGCCATCACCAAGTAGACGAGCACAATCGCCACGCCGAGCACGATATAAAGGGTGGTGTATATCTCCTCCACTTCCGCCGTCTGCTCCGCAAAGTCTATCTGCAAGGATGAATCGGGATGAGAGGAGTTGTAAGCGTCGATAAGCGCCTTAATGTCGTCCGATACGCCGGAAACGGAAGCCCCCGACTGCAAGCTCACGGTTATTGCGGAGTATCTTCTGCCGTCCTTGCGGTCGATGGATACCATGCCTTCTTCCGCCTTCAAGCCGCCGTTTTCGTCGAAAGAATCGGCTGTGAGCAGTTCGGCGAGTTTAATGCTGCCGCTCTGCGTGCCGCCGATATGCCCGTTCAGCGTGTAATTGATGTCCATATCCAAAATGTCCGTGCGCGCGGAATCGTCGGAAAAATACTCCTCGCTCGTGTCCGCCTTGTAAGCTCCGCCGTTCAAGGAGAGCAAGCCGTTCTCGTCCGTGACGAGCGCGCCGCTGCCGTCCTTGTCCGCAGTGAGAGGGGTTATCTCGCCGCTAGTGCCTATGAGGTAGTATTCGCGGTTCACCGCGTAGGTTGCGCCCTCCTTCACATAGCTGTCCTTGTAGTAGATGTCGGTGGGCACATCGCCCGCAAAGCCCTTGTGCCAGGTGAGCAAGGAGTAATAATAGTCGTAGATTATCACGTCATAAGAGCCTTCACTGCCGCCGTCCGAAACGGTCAATGACGCGGCGGGGGAGAGGGTGACGTCGGTGAGATAAGCGGCTATCTGCTGGTAAACTTCGCCCACGGTGAGCCCTATATTCATGGCTTTCTCGCGGTCTATCTTCAAGGTGTAGGAAATGCCGCTTCCGCTCACGTTGTCCGAGGTGTAGGAAACGCCCTCCAGCCGCGCTATGGATGAAGAGAGCTGCGACGCCGCTTCCTTCAGCTCGTCCAGATCGTCGCCGTATACGTTCACGGTGAGGGTATCCGAAGCCACCGCCGTATCTATCACCGTGCCCGTGGAGCACTCCACCTTCATATATTGCGCATAGTCGATATTTTCGGGGTCGGAAAGTTCGTCCACCAGCCTGTCGCACAGCTTTTTGGCGGAATCGCGCTTCCCGTCCGTCAATTTCACCGTGGCGGAGATGGTGTCCGCGCCTATGTTCATGCCCTCCGCCTGAATGTTATATCCCGCAATGTTTACGTTGCTCGAAATGGTCATATTCACGTGTTCCACTTCGTCCATCGCCATTAAATATTCGGTGACCTGCGAAGTCACGCCGTCCATCACGTCGTCGTAGTCAAGCTTTTCCCCGCGCTCGTCCTTGCCCGCGTTTATCGCGCTCGCGTCGAGCGATACCGTCACCGTCAGGCTGCCCGTGTCCGTTTCCGGGAAGAAGCGGGAATCCATAAAGAAGAAGGAAGTCACCGCAAGCGCGAGCATCACCACCACCACGACCACCGTTATCCACTTGTGTTTTAAGGTGAAGGAGAGGGCGCGCGCGTAGCCTTTTTTCACCTTGCCCATGACCTTTTCCTGCTTGGGGCGGTAATTTTTCACCGTAAATTGCGCAATCGAGGGCACCAGCGTTACCGCCACTATGAGTGAAACCGCCAGGGCAAGGCACAAGGTGATAGCCATATCCTTGACCACCGTCTTGGTGAGCCCTTGCGTAAACACGATGGGCAGCCACACTATCAGCGAGGTTATGGTGGAAGCCAAAATTGCGCCGGACATCTGCGTTGTGCCCGTTATGACCGCCTCCTTTACGGGCGCGCCGCGCGCACGCAGGCGGTAGATATTCTCTATCACCACCACGGAGTTGTCCACCAGCATGCCTATGCCCATCGCCAGCCCCGCCATAGACATCAGGTTGAGCGTTATGCCGGCAAAGTACATTATCACAAAGGTGGCGACCACGCTTATCACCATAGAGAGGGCTGTGAGCAGAGTGGGGCGCAGATCCTTTAAGAAGATGAACAGCACCACCACCGCGAGCAACGCGCCCCACAGCAGGTTTTCTATCACCGTGCTTATCAGTTGGTTTGTATATTCGCCGTCGTCATACAGCACGGAAAATTGCAAGTCCGCAAAGCCTTCTTCCTGCGTGAGTGAAGTAAGCAGCGCGTTTAAATCGTCGGAAAGCGTCGCGCCCGAATACCCCGCCTGTTTGGTCACGGAAAGGGTTATGGAATTTACTCCGTCCAGCTTGGAATAAACCATGGCGGAGGTGTCTATCACCGTGATATCGGCAATATCGTTGAGTGAAAGGGACAGGGTAAATTCGCCCAGCTCGTCCGCAAACGCCTGCACCGCCTCGCCGTTGAAGGAGTAATTCCCCGTGACGGAATCAAGCGAGATAAAGCCCGCCTCGCGCAGGAGAGCGGTAAATTCTCCGTCCTTATCGATATATACGTTCGCCGCCCATTGACTTAACAGCTGCGAATCCACGCCCAAAATTTCGCCCAGCTCCGCCCATTGTCCGTCCGTGAAGGCGGAGATATTTCCGTTGATGAGCGCGATCAAAAACTCCTGCACAACGGTCTCTTCAAGCGGGCTCGTGCCGTCCTCCGCCGGCAATAACGAGACGAGGAAGGACAATATCCCGTCCGCTTCCCCCCAAGAAGACGTGAGAAGAGAGAGCAAATTTATCCCCGTAGCCGGCATAAATATGAGGTCTTGCAGGGTGGAGATACTGCCGTCCACATTGACGATATAAGTTATGCCGTTTTCCGTATAGCTGCCCGCGGGCAAGGAGATGTTCTGCGCCTGGATGAGCGTGCCTATTAGGTCGGAATCTATCACGCTCGAGAGCGTTTGCGTGAGCGCCTTATATATCTCCGCCGTGTCCTCGCCCGTCAGCGCGGCAAAAAGTTCGTTTAACGAAGAATACCCAAGCGCCTCGCAAAGCTGAGCTTCGATCGCCGAGGTGCTTGCGTTGTTAAAGGCAATCTCCGCGCCCGCAACGACCATTTGCGGCGTTATGCTCGAAATAGAGGAATAATCGGGCGCAAGCCTTGCCGAATAATCCACGATCGCCGCGGCGAACTCCGCCGTATGCTCGCGCACATATTCCGCTATCTTATAATAAGGGTGATTTTGGTCGGTATATTGATCGCCGAATGCCGCCAACTGCGTGCCCACCGCGCTTTCTATATCCGCAATACTCGCCGCCGATTGAACGGCGGTATTTGTATATATAAACTGAAAAACGCTTTTAAACACGTCGGGTGAAAGCGTGACCATTCCGTCCGCGATGAGCTCCACCGCGCTGCCCGTGCCGCTCGCCGCCGCCTGTATCTGCTGCAAGTAGGTGCCGGAAGAAGACGGCGCGTTGAGCAGCAGCCTGTTTATATGCACCGCGGCATAGTCGCTTGTTTCGGGATATATGAATTTGATCAGCGAATTTGCCGCACGGTAGTCGCTCCTTGCAAGCAGTACATCTATCGCGGTCGCGGCAGCATACACGGCAGCGGCGCGCTCGCCGTCGCCATCAGAAAGATTCGCATTATAAGTTGCTTCAAAAGAATCCGTCACCCCGTCAATCGTGCCGCCCGCAAGCCAGCCGTTCAACTCGTCGTAAAATGCCGCCAAATTTTGCAAAACCGTGGCAAGCTCGCTTATGTCAGCAAGGGTATACTGTTCCAATTCGTTTAGAGCTCCGCTCAAATGCGCGGCAAGGGATGAGTAGAATTTGCTTAAAGCCGTCTGCGATGCGGGGGAAATCGCTTCCTTGATTTGAGTGTGGAGCACGTCCGCCGTCTTTTCGTCGTTCAGGCTAACCAAGATGTAGTTATCTATAAGGCCCTGCACGGTCACGTCCTGCACGCCGTCCACCGCGCGAATGCGGTCCGCCAGGGCGTTGAAATACTCCATATTGTCCGGCACGCTCTCGCCCTTGCGGGAAACGGATATGGACATGGAAGGCAGCATATTCGGGTTGGCTTTAATCACCATCGACTCTTGCAGATAGGGGGAATCGGGCAGGGCGGCGGAAGTTATCCTGCCTTGAATCTCGTCCGCCACCGCGTCCACATCCGAATCGGACGTAAGTTGCAGACTTATCACCGATACGTTGTCGTAGGACATCGACGTCACCGATTGCACGGAAGACATATTCCCCAACGACTGCTCCAGCACCGCCGTGACGTCGCTCTCCACGATTTCAGCCGGCTGACCCGCGTACACCGTGGCTACCACCACATACGGCAAATCCATATTCGGCAAAAAGTCCACGTCCGTATTGAGCACGGAGATCACGCCCAGCACGACGATAATAAGCACCATAACCGCAATCACATACGGCCTTTTAACGCTGAATCTAGTAAGCAATATAATTTTCCCGCTTTAGTTTATTCCGCGCGCCCGCGCGGTACATACATCATTATTATATATGATATGTAAGCAAATATCAAGTTTTCCCGCGATAAAAAGATAGAGGCATGTAGGTTTGTCAATCATTTGTTACACCATTGGCATAAAAATTTGCGAGGTATTCATTGGGCGAGAGCCAACCTAG
>CALWKO010000063.1 GCA_944381275.1 uncultured Clostridia bacterium
TCAATACCCGATAAAGCTAGGGAGCGCAACAATTCGAAGAACATACAGCCGCGAGCGGCGCTGTTCGAGGGCGAAGGCTCCGCAAGCGGGTTTACAACTACTTTTTCTTATAGCGAAAGTTATCAATATTACCCGTTTTGGTATAAATTTTTGTCTGCGGAAGAAGAAGTAACGCCTTTGTTACACGAATGCGGCGTAATACGAAAGATGATAATAAAATCCATCAATACCGCGAATAAAACTAAGAGCGACAAATAAACGCCCGCGCACAAAAAACAATTAGGCAACATTGCCAACTTAACAAATAGTTCATTGTGTTAGAGTGATAACTTCCGCTATAAGGAAAAGTAGCTATTAATGCGCCTGCGGCACCTTCGCCCATGGAGAGCGTTTGCCGCTTGCGGCGAACTGTATCTCCATGGATACTTGCGCTCCCTGACTTTATCGAGTATTGGTAGATTTTAAGAGGAAGGCTAATTACTTGATCGGATATCGTTACTTATCTCTACGCCGCGCAAAGAGATTTGCAGGGCAAATCTCCGCCCGCTTTCTCGTCCGCCGCGGAGCGGTGGGTTTGAGGGCGGCTTTTTGTGCTGCGTGGCTTTTCAGGTATCGCTAGTTTTTTATGCGGATATCGGATAGGTTGCGGGTATCGCTGCTTGGCTCGGTGCCGCACAAAGAGATTTGCAGAGCAAATCTCCGCCCTTATCTCTTCGTCCAACTAATAGTTTATTTGGTGGTAGGGCGATGACATTCGCTATAAGAAAAAGTAGTTGTAAACCCGCTTGCGGTGCCGCCGCCCATGGATAGCGTTGCTCCGCAACTGTATATCCATGGATTTCGCCCGCCCTCTCGTCGCTTTGCGGTTTGAGGGCGGATTTCGCCTTGCGGCGAACGTTAAGTATTTCGTAGAATAAATGCATATCCGCCGCAAGATTTCGCCTTTTGACTTCTGTTAAAAGAAAGGAATATATAAATAGTTTATGAAGTCAAAAGATTTCGCGATTTTTGAGGGACGCCATCACTTCGCAAATAGTCAATTTTGCGTCCCTCAAAAATCATATTCTTACGCCTTGAAAAAATCATACTTCCGACATTCCCTTCAGCTTGCTCTTGATCTCTTCCGCAACTTCGGGGTTGTCGTCGAGGAATTGGATAGCCTTTTCCCTGCCCTGGCCTATCTTGTCGCCGTTGTAGCTGAACCACGAGCCCGTCTTTACGACCACGCCCTTTTCCTGGGCGACGTCGATCAGGCAGCCGTTGGCGGAGATGCCTTTGCCGAAGATGATGTCGAATTCCGCCGTCTTGAAGGGAGGGGCGAGCTTGTTTTTGACCACCTTGGCGCGGGTGCGGTTGCCTATTATCTCGCTGCCGCTCTTCAAGGCGTCGCCCTTCCTGATTTCCAGCCTCACGCTGGCGTAGAATTTTAACGCTCTGCCGCCCGTGGTGGTTTCAGGATTGCCGAACATCACGCCCACCTTCTCCCTGAGCTGGTTGATGAAGATGATGCACGTTTTGGCTTTGTTCACCACGCCGGTGAGCTTCCTGAGCGCTTTGGACATGAGCCTTGCCTGCGCGCCCACGGTGGATTGATCCATCTCCCCTTCTATCTCCACGCGGGGAGTGAGGGCGGCGACGGAGTCGATTACTATGATGTCCACGGCGTTGCTGCGCACGAGCATGTCGGCGATGTCGAGCGCCTGTTCGCCGTTATCCGGCTGGGAAACGTACAGCTCGCGTATGTTCACGCCCAGCTTTTCCGCATATACGGGGTCGAGAGCGTGCTCCGCGTCGATGAACGCGGCGGTGCCGCCGTTCCTTTGGCAGGAGGCGATGGCGTGCAGCGCAACGGTGGTTTTACCGGAAGATTCCGGGCCGTATATCTCCACTATCCTGCCGCGCGGAAAGCCGCCTATGCCCAGCGCAAAGTCGAGCGTGAGGCAGTCGGTGGGGATCACCTCTATCGGCTCCACCTGCCCGTCGCCCAGCTTCATTATGGCGCCCTTGCCGAATTGTTTTTCTATTTTGGATATTGCCTCGTCGAGCAACTCGCTTTTGCCTTTTTCCTTCTTATCTTCTGCCATCAGTCGTTCTCCTTATCTGAGTTTTGCGCGCTTTTAAGCGCATAGAACATAGCCGCGTTGGCTACGCATCTCCTTAAATAATTCCTGTCGCCGGAAAGGTTTATGCGGTATATCTTGCCGCCCTTCCTTGTGGCGATGCCCACATAGGCAAGCCCCACGGGCGTGCCCTTTTCGTCGCTGTCCGGTCCCGCGCAGCCGGTGGTGGCGATGCCCAGGTCCACGTCGCGGTTTTCCAAAAGTCCGTGAGCCATCTCCCCCGCCGTCTCCTTAGACACCGCTCCGTACGTTTCCAGCGTGGAGAGCTTGACGTGCAGGCGCCTTACTTTGGCGGCGTTGGTGTAAGTTATCAGCCCTTCGGTGAGCACTTCGCTCGCGCCGGGGACGTCCACGATGGACGAACACACCATGCCGCCCGTGACCGATTCCGCCACGATGAGCCTCAGCCCATTTTCACGGCAGGCATCCACCAGCTTTTTGGCGATGGAACAGTCGCAGTCGGAATATATCCTGTCCGCAAAGGCGGCGTTTATGGCGTCCAGCGTCTTGTGGAACTCCACCTCGTCCGCGTCCTTGTTGAGCACCAGGATGGTGCCGTCGAGGCATTCTTCCGAATAGTCCACCGAAACGCTCCCCGATTTGAGATAGGGTTCGATGTCCGCCCTTTTCAACCCGAAGGTCTTGATCACGCAGTAGTTTTTGAACTGATCTTCTACCACCATTTAGCCTTCCTCCTTATCCGCGCCTTGGGCGAACTCCCCGCCCGCGCCTTGATCTTTATTCGTTTCTTTCCCTTCTTCCTTCTTTTCTTCCTGAATAAAAACGCCTCTGTTTTTATAGATGTAGTGCGCGCCCGAAACCACCGTGAGGATGGTGGCGATGAGGAGCTCGACGAAACCTATCCACGTTATTACGACGTGCAGGGGCGAGAATAACAGCGTTGTTAGGGCGGACAGCGTGGCGATCGTCTTCAGTTTGCCCATCTTGTCCGCGGCGATGACGAAGCTTTTGAGCGCGGCTATCTGGCGCAGCAATCCTATTATAAATTCGCGCGCCACTATGATGATGCTGCATATCATCGCGACGTAAGGGACGCCTATCGCGTCGAAATAACGCCCGTCCACCACAAAGGCGAGCCCGACTATCACGAGGATCTTATCCGCGATGGGGTCGAGGAATTTGCCCAGGTCGGTGACCATGTTATACTTGCGCGCGATGTAGCCGTCGAAAAAGTCCGTCCAGCCGGCGATGCAGAAGAGCGCGCCCGTTATTGCGCACACCCAGCCCTCAAGCGGCTGCAAACAATATGCTACGACAATGAGCGGTATGAGCGCCAGCCTTGCTATCGTTATCTTGGTAGGTAAATTTATATGTATCTTTCCCATATTATTCCGCCTCCCCGATGAGGTCTTCGCCGCATACGCCCGTTATTTTAACGCGATACACGCCGCCCACATCCACGGGATTGTTCGATTTGAAATAAGTAACGCCGTCCACGTCCGGGGTTTGGAACATCGTCCTGCCCGCAAACATCTGCCTGTCGTAGTCGATGTCCTCGTACACGACGTTAAACGTCTTGCCTATGAGCTTTGCCTTGTCCTGCTCGGATACGGCATTCTGCACGGCGTAGGCGCGCTTTCTTCTGCTCGCTTTTACGCGCTCGCCCGCCTGATCGGGCAGCTTTGCCGCGGGGGTGCCGTCCTCCTTGGAATAGGCGAAGAATCCGCAGGCGTAAAAATGCGCTTCTTTAAGGAATTCGAGCAATTCTTCAAACTCCTCCTCCCCTTCTCCCGGGAAGCCCACGATAAAGGTGGAGCGCACGAATATGCCCCTGCTTTGCAGCTTTTTTATCAGCGCGCGTATCTGCTCGCCGTTCACGCGCCTGCCCATTCTCTTCAATATCTTATCATTTATATGTTGCAAAGGTATGTCAACATACTTGCAAATTTTGTCGTTTGAAGCGATATAATCGATAAGTTCGTCGTCCACCTGCTCCGGGTAGAGGTAGAGCAGCCTTATCCACCTCACGTCGAGCGCGCTCAGCCTTTCAAGCAGAGGGATGAGCTGTTTTTGCCCCCTGTCCGTGCCGTAACGGGTGACGTCCTGCGCCACCACGATGAGCTCCTTCACGCCCCAGCCTTCCGCGAGTTCCTTCGCCTCGGCTACGAGATCGTCGAGCGGGCGGGAGGTATAGTTGCCGCGTATGTATGGGATGGCGCAATATGTGCAGCGGTTGGAACAGCCCTCCGCTATCTTCAAATAGGCAAAGTGCGAGGGCGTGGTGAGCACGCGCTTACTCGTGAAGTGCCTGTCGTTTATGCCGTTGGTCAGGGTGACTTTTTCACCCGCAAGCGCCCGCTCTACGGCGGCGGGAAGGTCTGCGTACCTATCCGTGCCGGCAAGCACGTCGATTTCGGGAATCCCCGCCTTTAAGTCCTCGCCGTAGCGCTGGGCAAGGCAGCCGCTCACCGCGAGCACCTTGCACTTGCCGCTCTTATATGAAGCCGCCTCCAAAATAGCGTCTATACTCTCCTGCTTGGCGGGGTCGATAAAGCCGCAGGTATTCACCAAGATGACGTCCGCTTGGGCAAGATCGGCCACAGCCGTGTAACCGGCGTCGGCAAAATACGCCAGGGCGTTTTCCGTATCCACCCTGTTCTTATCGCAGCCCAAGGAGATCACTCCCAATTTTTTACAAGTATCAAGCATATATCCTTATTTTCCTTATTGCACGTCGCCGCTGCCGTCACCGTACAAGGCGTTGAACTGCTCCATGGTGATGAGAGCCGCCCTCTCCTTCTTGCCGGCGGTCTGCGGCTCCACATAGCCCTTTGCCTCCATCTTGTCCACTATCCTGGCTGCCCTGTTGTAGCCCAGGCTGAACACCCTTTGCAGGCGGGAGATGGACACCGCGCCCATTTCCACCGTGTATTTGAGCACTTGCACGAAGTAAGGGTCCTCGCCCATGGCGCCGTCGTGCGTTTCGCTCACGTCGGCGGCGGAGGCGGCGGGCTTTTCTTCTTCCACCGTGTTGATATACTTTTCTATCGCGGGGTCGAAGTGCGCCTTGTTGTGCTCCTTGACGTAATTGGCTATGGCGTAAATTTCCTTGCTCAAGATGAGCGCGCCCTGCACGCGGATCATGTTGGGCTTGCTGCCTTCCTTATAGAGCATATCGCCCAGGCGCAGCAATTTTTCCGCGCCGACGGTATCCAAGATGGTCTTGGAGTCCACCGCCGAAGTGACCGCAAACGCGATACGCGTGGGCAAGTTCGCCTTTATCGTGCCCGTGATGACGTCCACCGACGGGCGCTGAGTCGCCAAGATCATGCATATGCCCGCGGCGCGCGCCTTTTGCGCCAGGCGCTTGGTGTACTGCTCGAAGTCCCTGCCCACGGAGGAGGTCATGATGTCGCCCACCTCGTCCACTATCAGCAGGATGTTGGGCAGAGTGCTCTCCGGATTTTTGGCGTTATATTCGCTCAGGTTGCTCACCATGTTTTCGCCGAACAGGTTATAGCGGTACTCCATCTCGTTGACCAGCCATTTTAAGGCGTTTATCGCCATGTGCTCGTCGGAGATAGCCTTGGGCAGGAGCATATGCGGCATGCCCTCGTAAGGCTTGAATTCCACCACCTTGGGGTCGATGAGCAGTATCCTGAGGTCGTCCGGCGAGTACTTGAACACCATACTGCACAGCAGGCAGTTGAGGAACACGCTCTTGCCCGAACCGCTCGAGCCGGCCACCAGGGCATGAGGGAATTTGGTGATGTCGCACACATAGTTGTTGTTGTCTATATCCTTGCCCAGGGCAAAGAACAAGCCTTTGTTCTTATCCGCGCGGATAAATTCGGGCGAGTTGATGACCGTTTTAAGTCCCACCGTGCCCCTCACCTTGTTAGGCACTTCCACGCCCACCAGGTTTTTGCCGCGGATGGGCGCTTCGATACGCACGCTGTCCACCATCAGGCAGGCGCGGATGTCCTCCTCCAGCTTGGGGATTTCACGCACGGATATGGAGCGCGGCATTTGCAGCTCAAAGCGCGAGAAGGCGGGACCCTTGACGATGTTCACCACCTTGGCGGGCACCTTGAAGTCCTCAAGCGTGCGCTCAAGCTCCTGGGTCATGGTCACATAATCCTCTTCCCCCGCGGGATGCTCGTTGTAGTCGTCGAGCAGATCCAGCTTGGGCGGCGTGTATTTGCCCGATTTGACGGGCACGAATACGGGGATGCCGTTGAATGTATGGTCGTCTTCCGCCTCTTCCTTGCCCTTAGACTGCTCCGCTTTTGCCGGCTCGGGTTTTACGGGCTCCGGCTTGGCGGGCTCGGGCTTGACGGGCTCGGGCTTGACGGGCGCGGGTTTTACCGGCTCGGGTTTAGCGGGCTCCGGAATTACAGGTTCCGGCTTGACGGGTTCGGGTTTGACGGGTTCCGGGTTTACAGGTTCCGGTTTTACGGGTTCGGGTTTGACGGGTTCGGGCTTGACGGGTTCGGGCTTGACAGACTCGGGTTTTTGCTCGTCTACGGGCATGCCGAAGAGCTGCGAGAAGTCGTCGAACGCGCGATCGTTGTGGTCGGACATATCCTGCATGCGCTGCCTCTCCTCGTCCGCCGAGGGGACGGCGGGGGGTTCTTCCGCGCGGGGCGCGGCGTCTTGAGCGGGATGCACGGCGTTGTTGATAAAGCGGTCTATCTCGTCGTCGCCCGAAGAAGCGGGTTCCTCTCCGCCCATCTTGGCCAGATTTTCGCGGCGGATGCGCTCCCTGGTTTCACTGAAGAACAAGTCCTCGCTGCCGGTAAAGCGCGGGTTTGCGGCAGGGGGCGCGGCGGGCTTGTCCTCCTGCGGCGTGTAATCGCCGTAGAGCATGCGCATGCCGTCGTCGCGCGTGAAGTTGCGCTCGGGGCGCTTGGGCGCGGGCTTTTGTTCGCCGTAGAGCACTTCCCTCGCCGCGGCGCTGTCCATCGCCTTATATATGTCGGAAACGGGTTTTACGTCGGGCACGGCGTCCTCTTCTTCTATCACGTCCTGTTCTTCTTCCGCCAGCTTGTCGATAGGCGTGACGTTGGTGGGATGATTGAAGAAGGTGGTGCGGAAGGTGCTGTCCAGCTTGCCGCCCTCCGGTGTGCCGTTATACATATCCCTGCCCACCGTGCGGTAGCCGCCCTCATTTTCGCTCCTGCGCGAATACTCGTCGGAAGAAGTTATCTTGCCCAGCTTGCTAGCCCTGCGCGCGGCGACTATCTTGTCCAAATTGAACATGCACACCACTATGAGGGCGGCAAGTCCCGCCGCCACGAGTCCCAAAATCACCATGCTGAACACATACATGAAACTTGAAAGCACCATGGGATAGCCGAGCAGCGAAAAGAGCACGCCGCCCGCGGTATTTGCGTTGAGGTAGCAGTCGGCGATATACCCTCCCCAGCCGTGGAAGGCGTACTCATAGGACGTGGAGAGGTGGCACATCATGATTATCACGGCGAGCGTGCCCAAATAGAGCGCGGTCATGCCGAGCGAAACTTTCACCTTCACGCGGAAGATTTTTAAGATTGATACCACAAAAAGCGCCACGACGATGCCGTATGAGGAAAATCCGAAAATTCCCAAAAAGAAATATCTGTTTACATAATTCCCCGCCGTTCCGAAAACGCCGAACAAAATGAGCATGCTAAGCACGGATATACCGAGCAGAATAAGCCCGATAAATGTGGAATTGCTCATCTCCTTTTTGGGCTTTTCCGTATTTTCCGCACTTGCATTTTGCGAATTGTTATTCTCTCTTTTCACAAGACATACTCCCTGCTATAATCGGATAATCAAATTATAGCACACGCCGCAAGTAAAATACAAGGAAATCCCTTTTATTTTATAAAATATACCTTTACCCAACCTCGCCCGAACACTTTAAGCGGGCGGCAACGTGACGTTGCATCCCTTTTTGCCTTGAAGTGA
>CALWKO010000064.1 GCA_944381275.1 uncultured Clostridia bacterium
TTTACTTTCCGAAAATCCGTTCGTTTAAGCGTCGTTCCTTCAAAGTTTTTTTGCTTTTGAAGAATTACGCTTCCTTTTTCTTCCTGTTCAGTTGTCAATGTTCAGCGCCGTCCGTTCGGGACAGCTTCATTATGATAGCACACCGAAAAAAGCCTGTCAACAATTTTTCACAACTTTTTTCATATTTTTTTTGCTACCCTTTTCCCCGAGGGGGGAATTATATATTAACACATAAAAAAGATAATTGCAATAGGCAGAAAGAATAATTTACATAATTTTAAGTTTATCCGCACCTATCCCATGTGCGCCTATATATATTATGCGCACATGCGGGCGGGCGATATATTTACCATAATATATATAAGTTGCCCGAACATTATAAATTTTGCTTAACAGCTATTGAAACATATCGATTTATTTGTTATTATATAAATGTATGATCACACGCATTATAAACGACAATTGGAAGTTTTGCGAAAAGGGCGGCACGCAATATGACGCCCGCGTTCCGGGCAGTCAGTACGAAGATCTGCTTGCCCTTGGTCTGATACCCGACCCGTACAAGGAGGACAACGAGAGTAAAACGGCGTGGGTGGCGGACAAGGACTACATCTATTCGCGCAAGATCTCTCTGCCGAGCGAGATGAAGGGCAAGGAGCACGTCACCCTTTATTGCGAATGCCTGGACACTTTGGCGGACGTCTATTTGGACGGGGAGAAGATAGCTTTTCACGACAACTATTTTATCCCGTTTGAAGCGGACGTCACGGGCAAGATAGGCGAAGATTCACTGCTGGAGATATATTTCCACTCCCCCGCCGAGTTCTTACGCAAGATGCAGCAAATCGACCAGATGCCGCGCAACTGCAACGGCATGAACGGCATTCCGCACATACGCAAGCCGGGGTGCCATTTCGGCTGGGATTGGGGGCCGTTCATCCCCACCGCGGGCATAAGCGCGGACATCATGTTAAAAGCGTGGGACGGCGCGCGCATATCCGACCTGCACATCGAGCAGGAGCACATAAAGCAGGGTGAAACGCTCACCGTAAAGTTGCATGCGGAAGCGGAGTGCGAATTCACCCCCTGCGACGGCAGCAAGGTGAAGATCTCCTTGCTCTCCCCCGAAGGAGAGCTGCTGGCGCAAGCGGAGCAAGACTGCGCGGAGAAAGTATGCGCGGACTTTGAAGTGACCGATCCCAAGCTGTGGTGGTCGCACGACATAAGCGACAGCCACCCCCTTTACACGGTGAAAGCGGAGCTCATAAGCGGCAAAGATACGGACGTTTTTGAGCGCAAGATAGGTCTGCGCACGATAGTTTTGGACAGGAGCGCGGACGAATACGGCACGAATTTCCGCTTTATTTTGAACGGCGTGCCCCTCTTCATAAAGGGCGCGAACTACATTCCGCCGGACGCCATGCTCACGCGCGTGAATACGCAGACGTACAAAAAACTGCTGGGCGCGGTCAAGCGCGCAAACATGAATATGGTGCGCGTGTGGGGCGGCGGCAGATATGAAACGGACGAGTTTTACGACATGTGCGACCGTGAAGGCATACTGATATGGCAGGATTTCATGTTCGCGTGCAACCCCTACCCTTTTTACAACGACGAGTTCTTGCAAAACGTGCTTGCCGAAGTCACCTGCAACGTGAAGAGACTGCGCAACCGCGCGTGCATGGCGCTGTGGTGCGGCAATAACGAGATAGAGACGATGAGCGCGGGCTGGCTGCCTTACGCCAAACTGCGCGAGTGGACGGAGAAATTCTTTTGGCATATCCTGCCCGATCACCTTAAAAAGCTGGACGATAAAACGCCCTTTATCCCCGGTTCGCCCGTGGGCAAGGGGTATATGGACGGCGTGGCGAGCGACGAGCATGGCGACGTGCATATGTGGACGGTGTGGCACGGCTTACAGCCGCTCACCTACTACCGCAAGCGCTACTCCCGCTTCTGCTCCGAGTTCGGTTTGGAGTCCATGCCCGACATGAACACCATCCGCTCCTTCTGCCCGGAAGATCAGCTCGACCTGACCTCGCCCGTGATGCAGGCGCACCAAAAGTGCCCCAGCGGCAACGGCAAGATAGCTTACTACACCTCCACCCGCTTCCGCCTGCCCGCGAAGTTCGAAGATACCGTGTATCTTTCGCAGATAGTGCAGTCCGAGTGCGTGCGCGACGCCACCGAACATTGGCGGCGCAATCGCGGCAGATGCAACGGCAGTATGTATTGGCAGCTCAACGACTGCTGGCCCGTGCTCTCCTGGGCGTCCATCGACTACTACGGCGGATACAAGGCGCTTCAATACACCGCCCGTCACTTCAACGCGCCCCTCACCGCAAGCGCGTGCGAAACGAAAAACAGCGTGGAATTGCACGTGATAAACGATAAAGCCGTACCCTTCAAGGGCAGGATAGAATACGCCCTCTCCCGCTTCGACGGCAAGCGCCTCTCCGGAGGCAAGGCTGCCGCCGACTGCGCGGCGGCAAGCGCGCGCAAGGTGTGCGCCCCGGACATAAAGGGCGCCCTGGCGCGCTGCAATCATAATTGCGTGCTGCAATACTCGCTCATCGATGAAAACGAGAACGTCATCTGTACGCGCACCGTGCTCTTCAAACCGGAGAAAAAACTCAATCTGCCCGACCCCGAGCTTTCGCTCGACATTTCCGTATCCGGCGGCACGGCGAAAGTCAAGGTGAAGGCGAAAAAATACGCGCGCTATGTCAAGCTGTTCGCAAACGGCATATCCGAGCCTTTCTCCGATAACTACTTCGACTTGGTGGCAGGGGAAGAAAAACTCGTCACCCTGCCTGTGCCCGCCGATATGACGGAAGATAGGGCGCGCGAGATCATATCCGTGACCTCGATAGCCGGCATCAAGCCCAAGCAGAGCAAGTTCGCCGACTTCCTCTTCCGCACAAAAATAAGGCTCATCCCCATAAACATAGCAAACTGGATCGCCTACCACTTCATGTGAGCAGCGTGGCGCTGCACCCTTAACCGGGAGCGTGGGACGCTGCACCCCTAACCGCCCTGGCAGCGTGACGCTGCACCCTTAACCGCCTTGCAGTGACCGAACGGGAAATGCAAGGCGGTTGTTCTTCGCACGGCTTGGATGTTTTTTTGTATGGAGAAATGCATGGCGGGTTTTCTTCGCACGGCTTGGGTGTTTTGTGTTTGTATGGGAAATATGCAGGGCGGTTTTTCCTTGCAAGGCTTGGGTGTTTTGTGTTTATATGGGAAATGCAGGGCGGGTTTACTTGCAAAAAATACGTTAAAAAAGAAGCGAACACGGGGTTCGCTTCTTTGTTTGCTTTGAATGTTGCTAATTAGGCAACGGTGAAGGTGCTGTTCACGGTGATGGTGCCGAGGCTTACGGAAGCCTTGCCGCCTGCAACAGTACTGATAACGGTGTCAAGATTGATACCGCCGAGGCTTACGCCGAGGTCGGAAATTATGCTGCTAACTTGATCGGTGATTAACTTGACCTGAGCTTCGGTCAAGTTGATGCTCACGCCGGTGGTGGTGCATTTAAGCTCGGAGAACACGCCGTCAGCCACGGTGCCTTCAACACTCATCTTGCCGTCGGTAACGATGGTTTCAAGCAAGGAAGGCAACAGATCGCCGAGGTTAGGAACCAATGCATTGATTATGGGAGCCAAGTCAAGCGTGAACAGGAAGTTGCCATCGCCATCCTTAATGTCCATAGGTTTCAATTCGGAAAGCATGCCTTGTATCATAGCCTTGCCTTGTGCATTCACATTGTTCCAAAGATCCATAATGAAATCGATGTTGTCGAGCGCAGAAACATTGTTGGTGTAAACGCCGTCTGCATAAGCCGCGTTAGCGGAATCGGTGAAGTTGAGCAGGGTCTGGTTGAGGAGCAAGTCATCGATCATGCCGACCAAATCGAGAGTGTAGCCTTCGTTAAACAAACTGCCGACAATGCTGCCTACCGTAGGATCGTTGTAGAGCAGATCGTTCAAACCGGCAAGATCATACTCAACGGAAGACACATAGCCGCCGCCTTCGGAAGCAAACCTAATGGGCCAAGCGGCGTCGGTGATGTTCTCATCGGTCAATGCGGGGATAGCGCTCCTAAGACCGGTAACGGACATATCCTTAACCCTGATGGTCTTTTCGGGCGTGCCGTATTCGTATTCGACGGTACCGGTGAACTTAAGGTTGTTCAGCGCGGTAAAGTTGACATAGTCAGCCAAAATGTCGCTGACAAGGCTGTCCAAAGAACCGAGGTTCACTTTTACGTTCTGAGGCTGAGCGGTAACTTTGATGGTGAGAACGCCGTCTGCCCAAGTGCGTTCCAAATCAACTTTGGCGCCTGCGGAAAGGGTGATATCGCCGTCTGCCAAAGAAACTGTCAAGCCGCTAATGGTAAGGGTAGTCTTTGCGGACTTATTGTCGATTTCCGCCCAGTTGGTCTGAGTTGCGGTTTGCGCATTTTCGGCTGTAACCTTCTCCTTGCAGCCGGCAAAGACAGCCACGGAAATGACGCACACGAGCAGTACTACTACCGCAAGTGTAATGCCTATTTTCTTTTTCATAGTCTTCCTCCTGAAGATTTTTATTTTCATACGGATATTATACTACACCGCATAAAACGTGTCAAGAATTTTTGCCAAATTCACTTACTTATCGGTCAAGCCGAGCATATAATCGGTGGTGCGATTGAAAAGCTTTGCCAAATCGATAAGCGTTTGATAGTCGGGTTCCTTGGCTCCCCTCTCCCAGTTGCTTACGGATACTTGCGAAACGTTCATATATTTGGCTATGTACATTTGATTGTAACCGTTTGCAATGCGCTCTTGCCTGAGTCTTTCTGCAAATTTCATTTTTCTCCTCCTAGTTCATATTTTGTAAAAGTCATCCTTACTTTCCCAATAAAGTCGGTTATTTTTCCACGTGCTCGTCGAGGTAGGTGGCTGTCATATCCGCCATGTGCAGGAACATGGCGAGCGGGAATCGATAAAAGGCGTCGCTCATGGAGTAATCGCCCGCCTTCACCCTGTTATCGAAGCCGCCCATGTGCCAATTTATGGCGAGCGCTTCCGCACGCGAGAGGCGCATGAAGCCGTTGATTATGTAGACGGACTTTTCGCCGTGGCCGTAAGGCAAACTGTCGCTTATGGTATAATAAGGTACGCTCACCCATTCGCCGTTCTTCTTGACGTTGCGCGTTTGCACGGCGTAAAAATCCACCTTGCAAAGGTCGTGCAAAAGGCCGCACACGGCAATGGATTCATCCGATATGCCGCCCTTTTGTATGTCGCCCGCCTGCTCGTGCAGCTTGACCAGCTCGTCCAGCCTGCGGTAGACGTTGAGGCTGTGTTCGCACAAGCCGCCCTCGAAGTTGCTGTGGAAGCGCGAGCTCGCCGGAGCGGTAAAAAAATCAGAGCCGCAAAGATACTTGAGTAATTCGCTTGCCCCTTCACGAGTGATTTTTTGGTTATACAGCTCCAAGAAAGCTTTCTTGTTGCGCTCTATCCGTTCTTCCATACACCTAAATTGTATATCATTGAAAAAATTTTGTCAATACATTATTTTCTAAAATTTGCATTTATAGGCGATTTTCCGCTTAATGTGTTTAAACGGGGCGGCGAAGGCATTTTTTCGAGTTCCCCTTATATCGTTTACAACTTTGCGGAGATGTGATAAAATTATCTCATCGGAGGCGGGCATATGACACCTGAATTTTTACTTTTCAACTTGGGCAAGGACGAACTTTTGCTCAGCGCGCTTGACGGGGACGTCTCCTGCGCGGGCAAACTCATCGGCTTTGCGGCAAAATACAACTTGAGCGGCGACATATTTAAAGCGTATATCGCCTATTTGCTCATCTGCGAAGAAAACGCCTACTCCCTGCAATGCGAACGCGGCGAGGCTCCTCGCAAGAGCCTGAGCGAGATCGCCCTTGCAGACAGCGCCAAACTTTTTGACATATTCAACAACTCTTCCGCCGCGCGCCTGCTCCCCTCCCTCACCTGCTGGCACGGCGAAGCGAGAACGGACGTCTACTTTGCCGAAGCGGGCGAAGTGATAAGCGGCTTTTTGAAAAAACTTTCCAAAGCCAAGGACGCGAAAGAATTCTTGCGCGCGTGCAAAAACCATTATATCGCGCACGGCGCGGGCGGGAGCGCGCTCAACCACGCCTTCCGCCTGAAAGAAGGTTCCGACGCTTTGGAGCCCATCATCCTGGGCAAGATGAAGCGCATGCGCGACCTGGTGGGCTTGGAAGCGCAGAAGGAAGCGCTGCTTTCAAATACCCGCGCCTTTGTGGAGGGCAAAGGCGGCGTGAACGTGCTGCTCTACGGCGACGGCGGCACAGGCAAGACCACGAGCGTGAAGGCGCTGCTTTATGAATTTTCGCAAAAGCGGCTGAAGATTGTCGAGATATACAAGCACCAATTCAAGTACTTAAATTCGCTGATAAGCCGCATAAAACACCGCGGATATAAGTATATACTGTTTTTAGACGACCTTTCTTTTGAGGACAGCGAAACGGAGTATAAATACTTGAAGACCATCATTGAGGGCGGACTGGAACCGCGCCCTGAAAACGTGCTCATATACGCCACTTCCAACCGCCGCCACCTCATCCGCGAAAGCTGGAAGGACCGCGACGACGACGATCTGCACTCCGGCGACACGGTGGAGGAAAAACTCTCCTTGGTCAAGCGGTTCGGACTCACCCTTTACTACCCCTCCCCCGACCAAAAGGAATACCTCAACATCGTGCGCACCCTAGCCGAGCGCGACGGCATCAAGGTGGACGCGGAACTTGAACGCGACGCGCTCATCTGGCAAAGGCGTGAAGGGGGGTATTCGGGGAGGACGGCGGAGCAATTCCTTATAAGCGAAAAACAAAAAGGATAAGGCCGGTACCGTTTACAACGGTATCTGCCTTTTCGTTTTTCGCTTGTCTTAGGTGCAACCCCGCCATTCGCAAGCAACATTACTCGATGAAGCAGCTTAATCACGTTGCTGAGCCACTCCGTTGCTCCGCAAGATTGCTTGCTTGAGCCGCGGTTTCCCCTCTTTTTGCGGCACACTTGGGCAAGGTAGCGCGCATTACTTAGCCGCAAAAATTCACCCTTTCCGATTTGAGAGGCAGTCGCCTCTCTCAAGGTTACGCTTGGCAAAAGTGCGATTTTGCCGCGCTGTATTGAATAAGCGAAAAACAAAAAAGATAGAGATTTTTTGTTTATTGCGTAAATTGCTTTTTTGTTTTTCGCTTGCTGAGGGGAAACCCTTCCATTGAAAACAACTTAATATCTACGAATAAGCGTAATCTATACCGCGGGTGGCTCTGCCGCCCGCTAATTGTTTTCTGCGTCACGGTTTTCCCCTCTGCACGCGCCCGCCACTCCGTGTCGCTTGGTCGGGTAGCGCGCTTTATCACGGCGCGTGCATTCACCCTTTCCGTCCCATCGTGCCGCAAGTCGGCACTCGGGCGAGAGGCAGTCGCCTCTCTCAAGGTAACGCTTGCCAAAAGTGCGATTTTGCCGCGCTTTATTACATTACTTTCTCACTGCGCAAAGGCTTTTAACGTTAAAGCGCAAGATGTTTCTTCGCAATCTTATGGGGGTAGAAAGAATACTTTCGATAAAAGACCAAGCAAATGTAAATGCGCCTGCGGCACCTTCGCCCTTGCGCGGCGTTGCTCGCAACTGTACGCGCAAGGATTTCGCCCGCCCTCTCGTCGCTTCGCGGTTTGAGGGCAGCTTTTTGTGCTGCATGGCTTTTCGGGTATCGCTAGTTTTTTATGCGGATATTAGATAGGTTG
>CALWKO010000065.1 GCA_944381275.1 uncultured Clostridia bacterium
GGCAAAATCGCACTTTTGCCAAGCGTAACCTTGAGAGAGGCGACTGCCTCTCAAATCGGAAAGGGTGAATTTTTGCGACTAAGATTTGCGCGCTACGAGATTAAGCGTGCCGCAAAAAGAGGGGAAACCGCGGCTCAAGCGGAGCGAATGGCGGGGTTTCCCCTCAGCAAGCGGAAGAGGAAAAGGTCCGAAAAGTTGTAAACTTTTAGACCTATATCCTTTTTCTCTTCCGCTTAACCCTTTCGTATTTTACAAAAAGATACGCCACCGCCGCGCCCACCACAAACAGCACTATGCCAAGCGAAAGGTCGAGAGCGTCCACGCCTTCCGCTGCCCAGGTTTGGTAGACGGCGTAGATATCCGAATTGAAAAAGAGGGTGAGCAAGGAGCCGAGCGAAAGCCCCACTATCATGAAGAAGGCTGTGGCGCGCGCCTTTTTGAAGACGAGGTCGAGCACTTTGGAAAAAGTCACCAGCCCTATCACAAAGCCCAAGACCATGCAGGCATATACGAGCAGGACCATGGGATTTTCCTTCCAATAGGAAAGGTGAACGCTGTTCATGATAGAGGAAAAATAGCCGAACGCCATCAAAATGGCGGTTGCGCTCAAACCGGGGACGACTTGCGTCACCGCCACCACGTACCCTATCAAGATGAAGATGATGTAATGGTAAAATTGCAATCCCTCCAGCGGGCGGGCGCCCTCGGTGCCGAAGGTGGTGCCCAGCGCGATAGCCACGGGGATGGCGACGCCCAGCGCGAACAAGAGCGCGCGCGGCACGGTTATCTTCTCCCCTTTTATTTCGTCCTTGACGGCGGGGAAGGCGCCTATCATCATGCCGGCAAAAAGCCCCACCACGGTGAACGGAGCCACCGCCATGAGCTGCTGGATGGCGAAAAAGCCAAGCAAAAAGCCTATCGCCGCGCCGATTACCACGGGCAGAAGGAATTTTACGCAGGCGGCAAAACGTTTGAAGATGTTGCCCAGCGCGTAAATGAGCTTGTCGTAGAGCTTGAAAATTATCGCCACGGTAGAACCGCTCACTCCGGGGACGATTATCGCAAGACCGATGAAGAGTCCCAAAAGTCCGCCGCGAGCCACGTCCTTGGCGTTTTTGTAGGTGATGTCCGGGCGGTCGGGAGCGTTTTCTTCCGAAGAAGCAACTTCCGAGCTTTCCTCATCCTGCTCGCCGCCTTCTTGTGAAGCGGAAGGAAGTTCCTGCTTTTCTTCTTCCCGTTCGCCCTCTTGTGGATTGGTGGTTTTGTTTTCGTTATCCATACTCAAATCAAGTATAGCACGCATTAAATAAAAATACAAGGCGAATAAGGGGATTTTTTGCGGCTTGCCAGGCAGCAGAAGAATACCTTCTAAAACGAGAAATACGGCACTTTAAGGAGCTTTTGTGCAAAACGGGAAAAAGCGCTCTCTTTAACAGGGCAAATTTCCTTAAATATATATCGGTAAGGAAGATTTCACCCTTTTATTTATATACCGTACCGAGCCCCGGCAGAACACTTTAAGCGGACGACAGCGCGGGAATCTTTTTTTGCCTTGACGCGCTATCACTTCAAGGCGGATTCACGCTGCCGCCCGCCCTAGCATTATAATTTTATGCCGACTTTGCGCGCCTGCCAGATGACCGTGCGCAGGTTGCCCACGGCGGAGGCGTCACCCACGGTGAGCGATTTTTTTGCGCCCTCAAGCGGAGCGGGATCGTAGCCGACGGAAGTTATCACGCTGTCCGCCTTTACTTTTATCTCCTTGCCGTCCTTTGTCTTTACGGTGACGCAGCCTTCTTCTATTTTGCTTACGCCGCTTTCCAAATAGACGGGCGTGCCCTTGAACTTGAAGTAGTCGCGCAGATAAGAAGAGTTTGCAAGGCACACGCCGCGCACGGCGATGAGGTCGTTTTTCATCTCCACTATCACGGGGCGTTTGCCCTTTTGGATGAGATCGTAAGCTATCTCACAGCCGGTGAGACCGCCGCCGATTATCACCACGTCGTCGCCCACGGGCGCGCCCAGCAGGTAGTCGACGGCTTCGATGCTGCGCTCGATGCCGGGGAGGCGCAGTTTACGCGCCTTAGAACCTGTGGCGACCACCACCTTGTCCGCGCCAAGGGAGGAGATATCCTTTACTTCACAATTGAATTTTACGGTTATGCCGCTCTTTTTCACCTCGTCGATATACCAGCGGATGAGCTGCTTATCCTTCTCCTTGAAATCGGGCGCGGCGGCGGCGATGAATACGCCGCCCAGCTTATCCGTCTTTTCGTAAATGGTCACGTCGTGCCCGCGCTTTTTGGCGGTGAGAGCCACTTCCATGCCGCCAATACCGCCGCCGACGACGGCTATTTTGCGCTTTTTCTTGGCGGGGGTGACGTCGTATTTTCCGCTCTGCATGGTGCAGGGGTTGAGCGCACAGCGCGCCATGTGAGAAGCGTCCTCGAACTTTTCGTCGTTCGCCGCGCCCTTGTAATGCGCCATGTCGAAGCAGGCGTTATGGCAGCAGATGCACGGCTTTATCTCCTCCTCCCTGCCCTGCATGAGTTTGGTCACCCATTGCTGATCGGTGAGGAATTGGCGCGCCACGCCCATGGCGTCTATCCTGCCCTGCGCGATGGCTTTTGCCGCGTCGTCGGGGCGCATTCTGCCCGCGCACACCACGGGGATGTCCACGAACTTTTTGATGTGCGCGACGTCGTCCAGGTTGCAATTTTCCGGCATGTATGCCGGCGGGTGCGCCCAATACCAGGCGTCGTATGTGCCGTTATCCGCATTGAGCATATCGTAGCCCGCGTCCTGCAAGTATTTGGCGGCGCGCTCGCTCTCTGCCATATCCCTGCCCACCTCGACGTACTCCTCGCCGGGGACGGCGCCTTCGCAAAAGCCCTTGGTCTTGCTCACCACCGAATACCTCAAAGATACGGGGTAGTCCTTGCCGCACGCCTTTTTTATCGCCTGCACCACCTGCACGGGGAAGCGATACCTGTTTTCGAAGCTGCCGCCGTATTCGTCCGTGCGCTTATTGGTGTAAGGCAGGGTGAATTGGTCGAGCAAATATCCCTCGTGCACCGCGTGCACTTCCACGCCGTCCACGCCCGCTTCCTTGCAAAGGCGGGCAGTTTGCGCAAAGGCGTATATAAACTGCTCTATCTCCTTTTTGGTGAGCGCGCGGCACATTACGTCCTCAGCCCAGCGCGAAGGCAGCTCGCTGGGGGAAGCGCAGATGTGCTGAATATCTATTATCGGCTTCATGAGCGCGCCGAGCGGCTTATACTTCAAAAAGGGTACAAGGGCGTTTGTGATGGCAAAGGACCTGCCGAATCCCGCCGTGAGCTGCACAAATAATTTTGCGCCCGTGGCGTGGATCTCGTCCATAAACTTTTTTAACTTTTCAAACTTGCCCTTGCCCTGATAGAGCCACTTGCCCAAAATGGTGTCCCTCAGCGGGGCGATGCCGGGGATGATGAGTCCCACGTTGTTTTTGGCTATCTGCCTAAACAGGTTTGCGGCTTCCTTGTCGAAGTGGTTGGGCTCCATCCACCCGAACAGCGACGTTCCGCCCATGGGGCACATGACGATCCTGTTTTTGATCTCCACATTGCCAATCTTCCAGGGCGTAAAAAGCGCGGAATACTTTTCGTCCATACAAATATTTTCCTCCTAATCGTTGCGGCCTTTGCGGCTTTGCTACCTAAATTTTACCCCGAAGAACAAAAAGTGTCAATACGGATTTTTCCAATTTATTATCGAGTTAATATTTTTGCACGCTATTCGCCGACTAATTAAAGGCGGCATTTCCCTCTTGAATATTCCCGCCCTTCGTGCTATACTTTTGTTATGAAGAAAAAAACGCTGTGTGTTTTTGCCGTGATTTTACTATGCTGCGTGTGCGCGGCGGCTTTCGGCTGTGCGGATGACGGCGGAAGCGAAACGCTCGACATCACCGCCGCGGAAGATTATAAGCTGTTTATGCCCAAGGAAGGAGCTAGGGCGAGCTTTATCTTCTACTTGGGCACGGCGATGGGCGTGGACAATTACGACAGCATCCTCACCAAGGTGGCGGAGAGCGGCATTGCAGTATACGTTTCTTCCAACCCCTTCCCCGATTTGCTCTATGACGAAGAAGAGGCAGCGTATGACCTTTTGGGGCTGAACAAGTACTTTATAGGCGGGCATTCGCAGGGCGGCGGCGCGGCGTTGAGGCGCGCGTGCGAAAACGAGGACAGCACGGCGGGATGCATACTGCTCTCCCCGCTCGTTTCAAATAGTTTCACGCTTGCGGATAAGGACATCCCCGCTATATATTTTGAAGCGGAAAACGACAACGTGCTCAGCAGCGGCATGCAAAACAACGCCAAAAGCCGCATGAACGAGGATTGCGAATTTGTGCTCCTGCAGGGCGCGGGGCATATGTGCTACGGCGAATCGAGCTTGCTCGACGGCGGCGGCACCGTCCGCGACAAGGCGGAGATACAGGCGGAAGTTGCGGAGAAGATAATCGCATTTATAAACGGCGTGCTTGCCGAGCATTGACAAGCGCGTCATATCAATGTAAAATAAAATTGCGGCGCGGATGCGTGCGCAAAATATAAAATACACATCACACCCGCACCTGCGCGGATGAAAGGAAAATTATGAAAAGAAATGGTATGTGCCCTATTTGCTACATCAAAAAGCTGTTTTCGCGCCCTTCCATCGTGACGGACGTATTTTACGACAAGAAGTACGAAAACGGCGCCGCTCTCACTCCGCCCATGGGGTGGTCGAGCTGGAACACCTTCCGCAATCAGATAGACGACAAACTGCTGCTGGAAACGGCGCAGGCGATGAAGGATGCGGGGCTGATAGAGGCGGGATATAAGTACATAAATTTGGACGACTGCTGGCACTCTTCCATGCGCGACGAGGACGGGAACCTGCAAGGCGACCTCACCCGCTTCCCGAACGGAATCCCCGCGCTCGTGAAGGATTTGAACGCCTTCGGACTGAAAGTGGGCATATATTCGAGCAACGGCACCTTTACCTGCGAGGATTTACCCGCGAGCTTATATCACGAAAAAAACGACGCCTACACCTTTGCCAAGTGGGGTATTGAGTACTTCAAGTACGACTTTTGCCACAACGAAAAGATAAGCAAGTATGCGCCGCTGGTGTACTCCATCTCCATAGCGCCCGAGGGCGGCAGGGACATACTCACCATGGGCTGTGAGGACGCCCTGCTCTACGGCACGGCAAAGCTGATGCCGAATAAGCGCCTGCCCGGCGGAATGTATATCTCCGGACTGGACGGGGCAAGCGGCAAGGCGGTATTCAAAAACGTGCTCGTGCCCAAAGCGGGCAGATATGTGCTGACGATAAACATATTGAAGAAGGGACTTTACGAAAAATTTCTCATCGCCTACGCGAACGGGGAGGACTATTGCAGATTCGAAGTGCCCTCTCAAAAGCCTTTCAACCTCACCGCGCGCTACCAGGCGTATATCGATTTGAAGGAGGGACTGAACACGATAAGCCTCTTCAACCCCGTTGCCACGCGTGCGGACAGCGCCATGGTGCAATATCAATACATGGGCAAGATGCTGAAAGAAGCGAGCAAACGCGTGGCAAAAGAGGAAGGACGGGAGGAAAAGCCGATAGTCTTTTCTATATGCGAATGGGGCATAAACAAGCCGTGGAAGTGGGGCGCAACTGCGGGCAACTTATGGCGCACGACCATGGACATCCGCCCGTGGTGGAAGTGGATGAAGATGATCTATGGGCGCAACGTGAAGCTGTACTTGTATTCTCAAAAGGGCAATTGGAACGACCCGGACATGCTGGAAGTGGGCAACGGCAAGCTCACGCCCGCGCAAAACCGCAGCCATTTTTCCTTGTGGTGCATGATGTGCTCCCCGCTCATCCTGGGCAACGACCTGCGCAATATGAAGAAGGAAGTGCTGGATATAATCACCAATAAGCAGCTCATCGCAATCGACCAAGACGAGCTGGGCATTCCCGCCAAGCGCGTGAAGAAGGGCGGCATAGACGTGCTCGCCCGTCCCCTCTCCGGCGGCAGATGGGCGGTGTGCTTTTTCAACAAGCGCGGGGAAAAGGACTTTGCCTTCCCCGTAAAAAAACTCACGGGCGACGAATATGTAAAACTCCCCGCCTCTTCTTCCTATACCTATAAGGAAGTGTGGACGGGCGAAGAAGGCACGTTTACGGAAAAAATCACGGGCAGGGTGGGAAAAAACGACGTAAAAGTGTTTATCCTGCAGCCGGTAAAATGAGGAGCAGATAAAGCGATAAGGAAGAAAACCGCTTGATTAAAGGAAGGGGAACGGTATGGAAAAGTCGGACAATTTCGAGAAAACTCTCCCAAAAGGGTATGTGCTCGTAAAGCACGTCAACGCCGCAAACAGCGGCAAGCAGACGCTTGTCTACTCCCTGCTCGCATTTGTCCCCCCGATAATAATCTTGCCCCTGCTCATACTCATCGCCTATTTTACGGGCGATATAACGCAATTTGAAAACGTCGGCGCGGCGGTGATAGTGGGCTGCGCCGTATTTATCGTATACATCATATTGCACGAGCTCACGCACGGGGTAACGTATAAATGCTTTACCGGGCAAAAGCTGAAGTTCGGCTTGACCTTGACGGTGGCGTTCTGCGGCGTGCCCGACGTTTATGTGCGCAAAAAAGCCTCGATAGCCGCGCTCATCATGCCGTTTGCGGTGTTTTCCGTAATATTTTTAAGCCTCACGGTGGGGCTGTGGTTTGTTTCTCCGCTTTACGGCATTGTTGCGGGCGCCGTGTTCGCGTGCCATTTGGGCGGATGCGTGGGCGATTTGCACTGGACGCTCATGTACCTGACCAAATACAAAAATTGCAATACCTTGATGCGGGATACCGGACCCGAACAATGGCTGTACGTCCCCGCGGAGGAAGCGGAAAAATACGGCTTGCCCGTCCTTCAAACGCAGGAGCAATAGCGACCCAACCCTGCAGGAACACATGCGGTATATAAATTGAATAATTTGAATGCGCTTGCCCTGCTTTGTCGGGCATCGTAGCGTTATTCTCTGCCGCACAAAGAAATTTGACGAGCAAATTTCCACTTTTGGCATTTATAAAGCGGCGTATTTATTTGATATAAAAGTGTAAACCCGCTTTGCGGCACCTTAACTTACTTCGCGGAAAAGAATTGCGGAAAGCGTTGCTATTTAATAAGGAAAGTTGACTGCTTAGACGGAATGCAAGCATAATAATGTTGTCCGCGAAAGCCGATTACGCTATAAATAGCACAATCGGCGGAGAGCGCCGCTCTGCGACTGTATGTCCAAAAATAGTTGCGCTTGCCCTGTTTGGTCGGGTATCGCTGGTTCATATGCGGAAAGATTAGTAACGTATCAGGTATCGTAGCGTTATCTGTCGCCGCGCAAAGAGATTTGCGGGGCAAATCTCCACGCGCCCCTTACATCTCCGCCCAAACAAACAGTTCATAGTGGTAGAGTGGATAGCTTTCGCAATAAGGAAGTGTAGTTGTAAATCCGCTTGCGGAGCCGCAACTTTTGCGCGGCGTTGCTTGCAACAGTACGCGCTTCAAATAGTTGCGCTTGCCCTATTTGGTCGGGTATCGCTAGTTCATATGCGGAAAGATTAGTTACATATCGGGTATCGTTACTTTATCCGTCGCCGCGCAAAGAGATTTGCGGGGCAAATCTCCACGCGCCCTCTCGTCGCCTTGGCGGTTTGAGGGC
>CALWKO010000066.1 GCA_944381275.1 uncultured Clostridia bacterium
TCTTCCGACCCGTTCACCCTTTCTAACGCTTTTGAAGGAAGCGCAACCGATATAGAGATAACTTCGGATAAAATAGCAGTGCTTTCGCAGGGCGAAAGCGGTAAACATTTGAAAGTTTATTCTTATTCGGGCGAAGGCATCGGAGAGGAATTATCCGTAAACCTTTCGCAGGAAGTGGTAAGCACGGGCGTTCTTTTGGGCACTTCCGGCGAAGATTTTCTCTTACTTGCGAAAGAATGGCTTTATAACGAAACGCAGGGTTCGGATAGCGGAGAATACCGCGTTACGGCGCTTGATGCCACCACATACGAAAATTCCACGGGATTTGCGCTCATCTCGGGCACCCTGTATTTTGCGAAAGATACCATTTACCGCTACATAGGCGGCTCGCAGACAGATGTGGTTAAACCGCTCTTTTCCTCACCCTCCTCTTTTATATCCGGAATGGCTCAGCGCGGAAACTTCCTTTTCATCTCGTGCGACGACGGCGTTTACAGAACGGACATAACTGAGCAAAATCCCTCATTGATCAAGCTCTCCGGCATGTCCTACCCCTCCGCAATAGACATCGAGGGCGAATATCTATACGCCTTCGATAAAGACGCGCTGGCGATAAAGAGGTATGAGATAGGCGATACCACCCTTAAATACAACAAGTGTTACGACGCGGAAGTCTACCTGGCTCCCACGGAATTCGACATAGTGCAGGAACTGCGCCCCGCAAGCGGCGATGAACTCACGCTCTACCGCTCCCCCCGCGACCTCGAGGTGGTGGCGCAGGTGACGGGCGGCATTATCGCGCTTAAAAAGGTGGTGTACGACGGCGGCGACGGCGCGGCTTCGTACTACTATTGCGTAACGCAGGAGGGGGAATACGGATATGTGCTCGAAAGCACGGGTACGCTTGTCCCCCTTGCCGAAGCGGGCTTTACCGCCGCCCAGCCTTTGCACGGGATAGCGCAAACGCCCGTATATAACTTCCCCTACAAAGTGAGCGGCAGCTTGTGCACCCTGTCCACCGACGAAAACGGAAGCGTGGTAATGACGCGCGGCGAAGAGAGCGCGCACGTACTTTTGACCGCCGAAGGCACATTGCAGGCGGGCGGCGTAACTTGGTGCAAAGTGCTGATAAGCGAGGGAGAAAACCTCCTTACGGGATATATGGACGCGCGCCTTGTGTGCCCTTATGTGAGCTATTCCCCCGCGAACGTGCACGATTATTGCAAGATAGATTCGGGGCGCGCGGGCGTTTACATAAAGCTGTATTCCCAGCCGAGCGAGGAAGCGGAAGTGGTGGCGGAACTGCCCGACAACACGGAGCTTTTGCTTGCCGCCCCCTATGACGAAGAAAGCGTATGGACGTGCGTATTTTACGGCGATTCTTACGCCTATGTGCTTACGGAAAACATCACCGTATCCGCCCTTACCACCGTGCAGATAACGCTCATCGTGGTGCTGTGCGCGCTGGTCGTGCCGGGCGTTGCCCTGTGCGCGGTGATATATATAAAGAGAAAGAAAAAGAGGGAGTATAATGAAGAAAATTAAATTTTTATCGGCAATACTGCTCCTTGCGGCGGTGATAGGCGCGGCGGCGGGCTGCGCTCAGACTTCCGGCCTCAACCCGAACGGCCTGGAAAATTGCCTGGCGGTGGACACCTCTGTTCAATACCAAACGATGACGGGCTGGGGAGCTTCTTCCGCATGGTGGTCGCAGACGGTGCCGACGGATTCGGCGGCGCAGCAGCAGCTTGCAAGCGCGCTCTATTCGGAAAGCGGCTTGGGGCTGACCATCTACCGCTATAACATAGGCGGCGGCTCGGCGGAGCTGGGCGAAGAAGACGGCGTTTACTACGTGCAGGAGCGCAAGGCGTATTCCCTGTTCGATTCGAGCAAGTACGACGAGAGCAAAACGCCGCTGGAAAACTTTTCCGACATAACCAAATACAGCGTCGAGGGCGACAAAAACGCCGTGGAGTTCATGCAAAAATGCGTGACTCAGCCCGGCTCGACGGTAGAAAAAGTGGTGGTATTCGTCAATTCCCCCCACTACCTGCTCACCGCGAGCGGCAAGACGCACGGCACCAATGAGTACGACAGCAACCTGCCCGAGGAAAATTACGAAGCCTTTGCCGCATACATGATAAACTGCATGCGCACCCTCATCGCGGCGGGCATTCCCGTGACCACGATAAGCCCCGTTAACGAGCCTCAGCACAAGTGGGGCGGCGACGGCTCCACCCAAGAAGGCTGCCATTACGAACCGGCGGAAGCGGCAAAAGTGGTGAACACCCTTTACAACAAAATAGAGGAATACAACACTGCCGCGTCCGCAAAACTCAACGTGAAGATCTCCGCGGTGGAGAGCGGCAACTACACTTCCTACGACGTGAAGAGCCGCGCCGTGGAATACATCTACGAGCTGGCAAAATACCCCTGCTTTTACGAGCTGGACGGCTTTTCCGTGCACGCTTACGGCGAGCCGCAATCTAAAGAAGCGCGCCTTTCTTACGTCACACGCATTCAAAACATACTGCCGGAAGGCTACACCCCCTCTTACGACATGACGGAAGTATGCCACATGGAAGGAGGCGTGGACGCGGGCATGGATTCGGCGACCTACGTTGCCAAGGTGATAGATAAAGATCTTCAATATCTTGGCGCCCGCTCCTGGACGTGGTGGATAGCCGTGAGCGATTACGATTACAACGACGGGCTGCTCTACTGGGATTACTATTCCGACTCCACCGATATAACCGCCGTAAAGCGCTATTACGCCATGATGCAGTACACCAAGTTCGTCAAAACGGGCGATATCAGGGTGGATCTGCAATGGCTGAACGCCTCTTCCGCCTACGGCGAAGCCCTCTCCGGCACGGCGTTTTTGAGCAAGGACGGCACCGTGACCGTGGTGCTCGTCAACGACTCCGACAGCTCCTACCCCGTTAACATCGCGGGCGGATACACGAATATGACGATAGTCACCACCGACGAAAACAACTCCTGCTCCACCACATACGACGGCGCATTCAAGAGCTCGATTGCCGTGGGCGGGAAATCCGTGACGACGGTGATACTAAAATGATGATTTTTTCAGGTCGCAATAGAATTATTGCGAGCGTTAGCGACCTGAAAAAATCGTGATATTTTTTACCTTCATATACTAAATTTTAATACGCCGCTTTTATCAGAAGGTAAAAAGTGATATTTTTGGCTAGCGAAATAATAAAGCCTTGAAGCAACCATATAAGGGAGCGCAAGGCTTTTTCTTCGCAACAACTTTATCACACGCCAAAAGTGAAATGCGCCCTCAAACCGCAGAGCGACGAGAGGGCGCGTGATATTTTTGGACATACAGCCGCGGAGCGGCGCTGTCCAAAAGTTGCGGTGCCGCAAGCGGGTTTACATTTTTTTCTTTAATAAATACGCCGCTTTATAAGTGCCAAAAGTGGAAATTTGCCTGTCAAATTTCTTTGTGCGACAGCAGATTATGTTGCGATACCTGAAAAAGCATTTATTACTTATCCGCTTATAAACTATCGATACCCGAAAAGTAGGGTGAGCACAACTATGCCCCTCAAACCGCCAAGGCGACGAGAGGGCGCGTGGAGATTTGCCCCGCAAATCTCTTTGCGCGGCGACAGATAAAGCAACGATACCCGATACGGCATTAATCTTTCCGCATATGAACCAGCGATACCCGACCAAATAGGGCAAGCGCAACTATTTTTGGACATACAGCCGCAAGCGGCGCTGTCCAAAAGTTAATGTGCCGCAGGCGCATTAGAATATGATTTTTCGGGGATACAGTTTTTTATAATCAAGACCATTCTTTCCCCAAAAAGGCGAAATCCACTCTGCGAGTGGGCGGAAATTTGCCTGTCAAATTTCTTTGTGCGGCACCAAGCCAAGCAGCGATACCCGCAACCTATCCAATTATCCGCATAGAAAACTATCGATACCTGAAAAGCCACGCAACGCAAAACCTCGCTCTAATATTTCCCTACAAACTAATATCATATTATGATAGAGTGATTACTTTCGCAACAAGACCAACAAAGTGTAAACCCGCTTGCGGAGCCGCAACTTTTGGAGAGCGTTTGTCGCTTGCGGCAAACAGTATCTCCAAAAATATCACGCGCCCTCTCGTCGCTACGCGGTTTGAGGGCGCATATCACTTTTGGCGTGTGAATAGGCTTCTGCGAAGAGAAAAAGCCTTGCGCTCCCCTTTGGGTTGCATCAAGGCTTTATAGTTTGGCTAGCCAAAAATATCACTTTTTTGGGGTAGATAAAGCTAGCTTATTTTTTATTCTTTATCCCCAAAAAAATATCACGATTTTTTCAAGTCGCTAACGCTCGCAATAAAATTATTGCGGCTTGAAAAAATCATTCTATACTTGTCCTCACCTTCTTAGTGAGTATCCTCGGCTGTCTGCCGCCGGAGGGGAAAGGGAGAAAGGAGATGTTTTCGTAGGCGCTTTTAAGCAATGTGCCGCAATCGGAATAACAGCCGCAGCGTTCGGGGGAGACGGCGCACACTCCGCAATTGCACAGAGCGGCGAGCGAGGAATACAGACCCGCGCGGTAGGTTTTGGAAAAGCAGAATATTGCGGAGGGGGCGCATATGGCAAGGCGCGCCCAAAGCTCGGGATAGAGTATGTCCTCGCCCAGCAATATCCCCACCCTGCCGCGTGAGGTGTTGAAGCAGCGCAACGCGCCGCCCGCGTCGTGGTAGGAGCGCGGATTTATCTCGTCGGAAACGCCGCAAATGCCCCCGTCGATCACCGCCGCGGAGTTGAAGGTGCCTCCCGCCGCGTAGAAATCCGTATGCAGCAAAATTGTTATCCCCTTGTCCCTGGAAAGGGTGGTGAGGCGGGCAAAGAGGTCCTCTTCCCCCCTGAGTTCCGCATTCATATCCACGCTTTTCACCGCTCCGCAGGAGAGCGCGAGCACGTCTTTTTCACCTATCGCGGGCAGGTGGGAGAGCAAAAAGCCGTTCAAGGAGATGTTTTTCACCACGCATAGCATGCTTTATAGTATGAAAAATCTTGAATAAGGTGTGAAAGTGTGTTAAAATTTCAAGTATGAAAGGAGTCATTCTCACCAACGCCTATAAGGATATTCCGCAAACGCGCAGCCAATGCGCACGCTTAAAAGAAGAGTTGGAAAAATTGCACGTAAGCATAGATATCATGCGCAACGACTTTTTTGCCGCAAACATAACTAGCGGCGGCGATATAGCAAGCAAGCTGAGCGGCTATGACTTTTGCATATACCTCGACAAGGATAAGTATATCTCCTATATGTTGGAGAAGGCGGGGATAAGGCTCTTTAACAGCGCGCAGGCGATAGAACTGTGCGACGACAAGATGACAACCGCCCTAGCACTATCAAACAGCGGCATTCCCATGCCGAAGACCCTGCCCGGACTGCTCTGTTACGACGAGAGCGCACCCTTAAACGAGCAAGCCCTGCGTATCGTCGAAGAAGAACTGGGCTACCCCGTTATAGTAAAATCGAGCTTCGGGTCGATGGGCACGGGCGTTTTTAAGGCGGAAAATTTTGAACAGCTGAAGGGGGCGGCGAGCGCACTCAAAATGCAGCCGCACCTTTTCCAGCAATACATAACCGAAAGCGCCGGCAGGGATATTCGCGTGATAGTCATCGGCGGAAAGGCGGTCGCCGCGATGGAGAGGATCTCGGGCGGGGATTTCCGCTCCAATATCGCCATTGGCGGCAGGGGTTTAAAGATAGATATGCCCGTTCAAGTAAAGGAGATGGCGGAAAAAGCCGCCGCTTTACTCAATTTGGATTATTGCGGCGCGGACATACTCTTCGGCAAAGAAGGCTTTTACTTGTGCGAAGTCAACTCCAACGCATTTTTTGACGGAATCGAGGCGGCAACGGGCGTTAATATTGCCAAATTATATGCTAATCACATAGCCAAAACCATGATAAATTAGATATAATCGGTATTTACATTTTACTCCCGCTATGATACACTTATTATATGAACGAAAAGAACTATAAGCTGAGCAAGCAGAGTTTTGTGATAGAAAAATCAAAAGATCACAACCCTTCCCTCTTTTTAGTGAAAAAAGACGCTCGCGCGGGCGCGGAAAGAACGCGCCTTGCCGTAATCATCTGCCTTTCTACTCTGCTTACGGCGGTACTTTTTGGCGCTGTTATCTCAATAATCGTCCTTTCCTACTTCTCTTATATCTACCTTTACCCAACCTCGCCCGAACACTTTAAGCGGGCGGCAACGTGACGTTGCATCCCTTTTTGCCTTGAAGTGATAGTGCGTTAAGTTGAAGGAAGTGTCTTCGCAAAAGCTATAATGAAATAACTTGCCTTTGCGCAGAAGCAAAGTTATGATATATGCATATGTTATTTCAACGCGCATAAGGGGTGGAGCGCCCCGCGCTCCCGCGCCATCTGCCTCAAAACTGAACGAAATCCACCTCGCTAAAAGCGAGCATTTTACAGAAAACTAGTAATACCGACAAAAAACATATATCAAATAAAATCAATTACATTTGTAAAATGTGTTCGGACGAGGTTGGGTAAAGGTACATTCCCGACTATTTTTTAAGTCTGTTGGTGATTTTATTGTTTATATGCGCCATACTGGTGATAATTTTCGCCTCTTCCGCCACCTATAAATGCTATGAATTGGACGGAAACAGCGTGATAATATATTCCGACTTCTTCAAAAAATATATGAAGGTCAACGGCGCTTTGATAGAAGGAACAATAGGCTACGGCGAAAATTATAACGATCGGCGCAACCCGCCCAAAACCACTTACTTTTCCGCAATAGTGGGCAGCTACCGCATAGACGCCGCACTTCATCGCCACCGCAAAATAACTGTAAACATCTGCGACGCAAAAATAACCTATCAAAACCTATAAGGAGCGTGGGACGCTCCACCCCTTAACCGCTCCGCAATAACTTCATCTATCTTCGCAATTATTTTCAATAAAACACCTTGTTAACGCCGCTTTTATCAGCTGTAAATAAAGCGCGGCAAAATCGCACTTTTGCCAAGCGTATCCTTGAGCGGCGCGACTGCGCCGCGACCAAGCGGAACGGAGTGGAGCGATGGGACGGAAAGGGTGAATTTTTGCGGGTAACGGCAAGTGCGCTATCCTGCCCAAGTGTGCCGCAAAAAGAGGGGAAAACCGTGACGCAGAAAATAGTTAGCCGCGGACAGAGTTCGCGGCGGTATCGTTAAAAGCTTTTCGTATAAATAAGGCTATTTTCAATGGAAGGGTTTCCCCTGCCGGAGCAAGGTGGAAGGCAAGCGGCTGAGAGTGGTAGATTTTCGTTCTATTTCGGACGGGGGTGGTGAAGGTAATACCCTGTGGTATTATCAAGA
>CALWKO010000067.1 GCA_944381275.1 uncultured Clostridia bacterium
CTTTGGTTCCGTAGACCAACGCTCTATCCAATTGAGCTAAGGGTGCATGAAAGCAACATCCACTGCTATCGGAATACTATTATAAGATTATTTGGCGGCAATGTCAAATAATTTTGAGGGATTGAATAAAAAAGTCGTGCGCGGCAAAAGTGTTATGGCGGAGGAGAGAAAACCAATCGCGGTGCTTTCACTTCATTATAAATTCTTTTGCCCAAGCCGTGCGAAGAATCCCGCCATGCTTCCTCTACCAAAGTCATTTCAAGGCGGTTAGGGGTGCAGCGTCACGCTGCCTTCAAGGCGATTAGGGGGTGGAGCGTCACGCTGCCTTCAAGGCGGTTAGGGGGTGGAGCGTCCTACGCTCCGGGCGCAACCGGATAGGACGGCGAAATTTCGACAAAGTGTAAAAAATTTCGAAAAAGTAGTATTGACACTTCACGCGCGCGGGGGTATAATTAAGGCAGAAAAACAACTGCTTCAAGGAGGGAAAAGCAAGTATGGATAAGTACGATGCGGTCGTCATCGGCGCCGGCAACGGCGGCATGGTGGCGGCGATAAGGCTGTTGCAGGGCGGAGCCAAGGTGCTGCTTGTGGAAAAGCACAACATCCCCGGCGGTTTTGCAACCAGCTTCAGGAGAGGGAGGTTCGAATTCGAAGCTTCCTTGCACGAGCTGAACGACTTCGGACCTAAGGACAACGGCGGCGACGTGCGCGGTCTGTTCGACGCGCTCGGCGTGACGGATAAGATAGATTGGGTGCCCATACCCGACGCTTATCGCGTTATCTGCAAAAACGAAAAGCTGGACGCGCTCATGCCTTTCGGCATACAGGCATACATCGACAAGATGGAAAAGTATGTGCCAGGCTCGCGCGATTCGGTGAGCAAGTTCTTCACCTTGGCAGACGAAATTCGCAAGGCGCAGGCTTACACGAACTCGAAAAACGGCGTGGTGGAATCCTCCTACATGGTGAAAAACCACGGCAACTATGTGCGCACGGGCTCTTATTCGGTGAGCGAGGTGCTGGACAGTTTGAAGATGCCGCAAAAGGCGAAGGACATCCTCTCCGCCTATTGGTGCTACTTGGGCGCGCATTGCAGCGACCTCAGCTTTACGCACTATGCGTCCATGGTCATCCGCTATATCTCGCGCGGCGCGATGATGCCCAAGGGGCGCTCGCATGAAATCTCCCTCGCCCTGTGCGAAAGGATTAGGGAGCTGGGCGGCGACATCTGGTTCAATACCGAGGCGGAAAAGATAGTCACGGGCGCAGACGGCGGCGTGGAAGGCGTGATATTAAAGGGCGGAAGGCAGATAAAAACGCGCCATATCATCGCCAACTGTTCGCCTCACTTGGTGTACGGCAAGATGATGGACAAGGTGCCGGAAAGCGTGATTCGCGCCACCAACGCGCGCAAGTTTTCAGGGCGCGGATTCTGTATGTTCCTTGGGTTGAACAAGACGGCGGACGAGCTGGGAATTGCCAACCACAACTACTTCCTGTACGATACTTCCGATTCGGTAAAGCAGTACGAGATAATGAAGAAGATCTCCACCAACTCAGCTCAAGCCACCGTGTGCCTGAACAGGGCGTATCCCGAATGCTCGCCCGCGGGCACTTCCATGATGTATTTCACCACCTTGTATATGTCCGATGATTGGGGCAACGTAAAGCCGCAGGATTACGCCAAGACCAAGGAGAAAGTGGCAAACATGATGATAGACCGCTTTGAAGATTACACGGGCAGCAAGATCAGGGACAGCATAGAAGAGATCGCCGTGGCAACGCCCATGACCTATGCCCGCTATTGCGGACATCCCGAGGGCGCCATTTACGGATACGAATCGCAATATTGGGACGGGCTCAATCCCCGCTTGCAGATGATGGGGCAGGACCATGTGACGCGCGGCTTGCGTTTTGCCGGCGGCTATTCCATGAGGCTTTCCGGCTATTCCAGCGCATATTTTTCGGGCGATATAACGGGAAGGCAGACCGTGGGCGACATCAAGAAGGAGGGCAACTGATATGGCATATAAATTCAAAAGGCAGATATTCGGATTTATGGACTTGCTTCGCTTTAAGAAGATGGTCCCCACGCGTGAAAAGATGCTTGCGGAAGGCTCGGCAAAGCCCCTGCCCAAGACGTATCGCGTAAACGAAACCGCAAAAATTCTCCACCCCGGCATGCAGGACGCGGAGCTTATCGCCATAAAGGACGAAACGGCGGACATGAAGACGTATACCTTCAAGCTCTCGCGCAAGATGATGTTCCGCGCGGGCGATTATGTGACCGTGGGGCATAAGATAGGCGGTTCGCTCGTATCTCGCCCTTACGCCATATCCTCATCTCCGCTCACCGCGCTCAATGAGGGCACGGCGGACGTGACTATTAAGAAGGCGGGATTCTTCAGCGATTGGATGTACGACAACGCCAAGGTGGGCGACACCTTCCGCATAGGCGACCCTTCCGGCTTTTTCTACTACGACGGCGTGCGTGACAGAAAGGACGTCGTGGGCATAGCGGGCGGCAGCGGCATCACCCCCTTCGTGTGCATGGCGCGCGCGATAAAAGAGGGCAGCGAGGACTTCAGCCTCACCCTGTTCTACGGCGCAAGGACGGAAAAAGACCTCGCCTTCAAGCAGGAGCTGGACAGCCTAACGGGCGACAAGTTCAAGGTGATATATGTGCTCAGCGACGAGGAAAACGACAAGTACGAGCACGGCTTTGTAACGGCGGAGCTCATTCAAAAGTACGCGCCCGCAAGCTATTCCGTGTTCATGTGCGGACCGCAGGCGATGTATTCCTTCGCCGATAAGCAGATGGAAAAGCTCGGGCTGGGCGGCAAGTATGTGCGCAAGGAATCCAACTGCGTGGGCGTAAGGGACGTAAAGCCGCAGCAATTCACCCTCACCGTGCATATCCGCGACGAAGTGTTTACGGTAAAGGCGGACAGCCGCGAAACCCTCCTCACCGCCATGGAGCGGGCGGGGCTGAACGTGCCCTCAAAGTGCCGCGCCGGCGGATGCGGATATTGCCACAGCAGACTGATAAGCGGCAAGTTCACCATAGCGGGCGCGGATAAGCGCCGCATGGCGGATATCAAGTTCGGCTATCTGCACCCCTGCTGTTCCTATCCCGATTCGGATATGGAGATAGATGTACCGGCAGGGGAGTCCGATTGAGCACTTTTATCGCGCTCTTTTCGGCACCTTCCCGCAATGCGCCGCATTGTAGTAGGGGGCTACAACTGCGCGCCGCCTTGCGAAAATCTGCGCAAAAATAGCTGCGCTAAAAGATACTCACTCGAACCCCCTGCGGGTACATACCCGCAGGAGAGTCTAAAAGAGCACTTTTATCGCGCTCTTTTCGGCACCTTTCCGCAATGCGCCGCATTGTAGTGAGTGGCACAGGTGAATAGGACACTTGACGAAATAAAAGCGGCGGGCACAAGCCCGCCGCGTATTTTATAATTTGTATTTTATTTGAATGAAATGCGGTAATATTGCAGATAGGTTTTGAACTTATCTTGGGCGGCAAGGCAGGTGTCGCGCAAAAATCCGCGCTCTTTTTCCCACATGCTCAAGCCGCGGTGATAATAGTATTTAAGGTCTTCACTTATTATGAAGGGCACTATGTCGTGGCGCAGACATTCCTTGAACAGGATGAGCCTGCCCACGCGCCCGTTGCCGTCCTGAAAGGGGTGAATGCGTTCAAAGGAGTGGTGAAAATCCAAAAGCTCGTCCAAGTTCTTTTTTCCGCCCTTATTATAGGAAGAGAGCAGCTTTTTCATCTCAAAGGGTACATCCTCGGGCGGAGCAGTGAAATTGCCGCCCACGCGGTTCGGCAATTTTTTATATTCGCCCACGGCAAACCATGCGTTGCGCGAATCCGTCGTGCCGCTCTTCAAAGTGAGGTGCAGGCGCTTGATAAACGCCTCCGAAAGCGGTCTTCTCGCCTCGTCGATCGCCATGTCCACGCACTTGAAATGGTTCGCCGTTTCCACTATGTCGTCAACCTTTACGCCGCCTTCCGCGTCTATGGTGTTCGTTTCAAAGATGTAACGCGTCTGCTCGCGGGTGAGGGTGCTGCCTTCTATGTGGTTGGAGTTGTATGTGAGGTCTATCTGCACTTGGTGGTATATGCCGCCGCTTATCTTGCCATCTTTTTCCGCCCTCAGCACTTGCAGCAGGGTGCGCTCTTCGGCCTTGTGCGGCTTTTGAGCGTTAAAGGGGATGAGCCACGTCTTGCCCCTTAAAATAGCTCCGTCTATCTGCCCCTTGGCGCAGTAATTTCTCGCGCTCCTGGGCGATACGCCCCACTTTTGCGCCGCTTCCGCAACCGATATATATTGCATAAACGCCCCTTTTAATAAAACTTGCTATGATAATTATACTCTGTTATCGGCAAAAAATCAACATTTACAACCTTTCGATTAACATATTTTTGCCGATATCGGTTATGAGGAATACCATTGGCAAAGGAGGCTTAGCGGGTACGGTTAAACTCCTTCAATATCTTCAAAAGGCGCGCGTCCAAGTAGCTCTCCGCCTTAACTTTCATGTCCTCGGGGACGCCGAAATAGGCTTCCGCAATGCCGCCGGTGATGGCGGCAAGGGTGTCGCTGTCGCCGCCCACGGATACGGCGGTGCGAATGGCGTCTTCAAAGGACTTGGCTTCGAAGAATGCCTGCAACGCCTGCGGCACGGTATCTTGGCAAGTTTCGTTAAAGCGGTAGGTAGGGCGGATCTCGTCTATTGTGAAGTTCAGGTCATAATAGCTCTCCGCCGTTGCGCGCAGCTCTTTCATGCTTGCGCCGTGCAGGGCGTCGTAGGTGAGCAGGGCGGTTGCTTCCGCGCCCTTTATCCCCTCCGGGTGGTCGTGGGTGACGCAGGTCACAGCACGCGAGAGTTCTTTCACTTCTTCGCGCGACGTAGCGGCGTAAGCCACCGCGCTCACGCGCATTGCCGAGCCGTTCCCAAAGCTGTGATAGGCGGGCATGGTATTTGAAAACATCCACATATTAAACCTGCCGCCGTAGCCGCAGTCGGGGTAGTGCCTGCCCACCTCGCGCATGGTCTTGGCGGTCATCTCGGAAAGGGCGGAATAATCGCCCGCGCAGTTCATAAGCGCCTTGGCTACGGCGAGCGTCATCACCGTGTCGTCCGTGAAAAAACAATTTTTTGAAAAAAGTTCAAAATCTTTTTTGCGGTAGTTGTCAAATTCAAAACGTGAGCCGGCAATATCGCCGATGATTGCGCCGTAAAGCATAGCCCTGCCTCCGAAGTTTTTCTATACTATACCACAAAAGGCATGCCTTTCCAACCGTTTAAAGTGGACGGAGTATAACCCATACTTGCTCCGCCCGTATCTCGTGGAGATACAAGTTTTTACCGCGCCATAATAATCATCCGTAAATAGATGTATAGCCTGTTAACCTAAGCGTAATCTGCGTAATCTTTAACCGGAAACTCCGAATGCGGTAACAAAAACCAACAGTAACTTTAACCGCATTAAGTATCGCATATTTCTTTTGTCAATAGTATGTATTTAATATGGCGCGGAGGGTCTGTCCGCTCACGATCACGGCGTCCGCTTAAAGTGTTACGCCGTGGTCGGGGGCGGGCAAAATCAAACTTCTATGTAGTTGTTGAGGTTCGCGCGGTCGATCGCCATCTGCAAAGAGTTGATCTCGTTGCGCACTTGCTGCAAATCGAGCTTAGCTTTCTTTACGTCATAGGTGCACTCGGTGTACTCCAAAGTGCCGTTGGGCGTTATCCTGCGGGAAAGCTGGCAGTTCGCCGCCAAATCTTCCAGCTGCATGCGGCGGCTTTGCAGCTGCGCAAGATATATGAGCGCTTCGCATATGGTCAGCTCGTCGTTCACCTTTACGGTGCAATTCGCCTTGGTAAGCTCCGCGCGGATTTTCATGGCGCGCTTGTCCACTTCGGCTATCTCCTCACGCGTGGCAAAGTAGTCGTAATCGGATTCCGTCTTGGCTTCTCCCTCGCGGTAGGATACCTTGCAATACATATCTTCCGTACATATCGCCTGTTGCTTGCGTTGATCGAGTTCTTTAAGTATCTTCATCGCCTCGGTATGGCATACTTTCATTTTTTCGTCCTCCTTTCGTTTCGTGCTTTTATTATGGCACAAAAATTTGTTTTTGTAAATGTGGAATTATAAAAAACTTTTTTACCTTTCCCCAACCCTATTAGAACACATTTTACATATGCAACCATTTATAGCGGATATGAGTTTATATCCTTGTGCTCAATGTCACTTGTAAAATGCTCGCTTTTAGCGAGGTGGATTTCGTTCAGTTTTGTGCGAGATGGCGCGCAGTTGTAGTACCTCCTACAAC
>CALWKO010000068.1 GCA_944381275.1 uncultured Clostridia bacterium
CAGCCATTCCACTTATAATATGGTGGAAGCGTTCATTCGTGGAGCCAAGTACGGCGCCGACGCACTGCTCGTGGTCACGCCCTACTACAATAAGTGCACGCAGGAGGGGCTCATCGAGCACTACCGCGCGGCTTGCGAAGCCACCGACTTGCCCGTGATCGCCTACAACGTCCCCGGCAGGACGGGCGTGAACATCAAGCCGGAAACGGCGGCGCGCCTGGCGGAAAAACTGCCTAAGCTCGTCGGCTTGAAGGAAGCGTGCGGCAACATGACGCAGATCTTGGAAACGGCTCGCCTTATTAACGGTTCCTCCCTCACCTTGTATTCGGGTGACGACGGACTGTGCCTGCCCATCCTGGCGGCGGGCGGCAAGGGGCTTATTTCGGTGGCTTCAAACCCCGCTCCCATGCTCACTGGCAAGCTCGTCCGCGCCTGCCTGAGCGGCGATTACGAGCTGGGCAGACAGCTGCAATTTGCCCTGCAGCCCTTCTTCGACGCGCTGTTTTGCGAGGTCAACCCCATCCCCGCCAAAAAGGCGTGCGCGCTCTTGGGTATATGCGAGGACGAGGTGCGCCTGCCCCTCACCCGCATGACGGAGGCAAACGCACAAAAGCTGGAAGGCATAATGCGGGAATTGCATCTTTTGTGAGGTAAATTATGATAAACGTGCTTATTTACGGAATAGGCGGCAAGATGGGCGCAAACGTCATCTCCGCCATAAGCGAACAAGAAGACATCCAAGTGGTGTGCGGCGTGGACAAATACGTGCCCGAAACGGTGAAAGTCCCCGTATACCCTTCCGCCCTAGACGTGAAGGAAAAAGTGGACGTGGTGATAGACTTCTCCCGCGCCGAAACGATAGACGACATCCTCGCCTTTGCAAAAAAGACGGGCTGCGCGCTCGTCATCGCCACCACAGGCTACTCCGCCGCTCAGCAGCAGGCGATCGATGAAGTGAGCAAGTTAGTGCCCGTGTTCCAGGCGAGCAACTTCTCGCTCGGCATAAACTTATTGATAGACCTTTCCAAGAAGGCGGCGGACGTGCTTGGGCTTTCCTTCGACGTAGAGATAGTGGAAGCGCACCACAACATGAAGGTGGACGCCCCCTCCGGCACCGCCATGACCATTGCCAAGGAGATAGCCGGCGAATACGAGGGCGGCAAGGAGTTCGTCTTCGGCAGGCACGAAACCAATAAGCGCCGCAGCGTAAACGAGATGGGCATCCACGCCATCCGCGGCGGCACGATAGTGGGCAAGCACGACGTGATGTTCATCGGCAAGGACGAGGTGATCACCATCGCCCACGAAGCGCAAAGCCGCATGGTGTTCGCGGTCGGCGCCGTGCGCGCAGCCAAATTCGTGGCGGGCAAAGCCCCCGGCAAGTACACCATGAGCATGATGCTCGCCCAATAATTCATCAAAGCAGCTCATCAAATACCGCGCCTGTGAAAGCAGGCGCATTTTTTTGCCCTGCCGAGCGTGCCGGGCGCTTTCTTACGTTTTGCATAAACGGGGAGTTTTGGGGGTTGAATTGGGGTAAGTTTGGTGGTAGAATGTATTTGAAGAAAGGTTTTCCGCACATGACAAAGAAGAAAATTTGAATTGCTATGGCGGGCGTCGTTGCGGTTTTGGCGGCGGCGAGGCGAACGCGCAAGAACATCGCCCGCGCCGACGCGGCAAGAAGCGCGTATTACACCTTTATTTCGGGCGAAAAGTGGGGCGACAGGCAGCATTACGACTTGTGCGTGGACTCGTCCGCGGGTGCGGAAGCGGCGGCGGACGCAATAGTAAGTTATGTGCAAGCCCGCCTTGCAAACGAAAGCGGCAAGTAAATAGTCGGGCAAAAAAATAAGCGGCGCAAGCGCGCCGCTTTTTTTGATTTATTCTGCCCTGCTTAGTCCACCTTGGGCATTGATGGCTTTGCCCTGCTTAGTCCACCTTGGGAAGGGAGTCGAAGCCATGCTGCAAGTCCGCGTCGGTGGGGATATAGTCGGTCATGGTGCCGTCGTTATAGGACTTATAAGCCGACAGATCGAAGTAACCGGTGCCGGTGAGGCCGAAGAGGATGTCCTTGCTCTCGCCGCTTTCCTTGCATTTGAGCGCCTCGTCGATAGCCGCCGCGATCGCGTGCGAGGATTCGGGTGCGGGGAAGGTGCCCTCGGTGCGGGCGAAGAGTTCCGCCGCCTTAAACACGTCCGTCTGCGTTACGCTGCGGGCGGTGATGTAGCCGTCGTGATAGAGCTTGGATACGACGGGGGACATGCCGTGATAGCGCAAGCCGCCGGCGTGGTTGGGGGAAGGGATGAAGTCGCTGCCCAGGGTATACATCTTGGCAAGAGGGGTCATCCTGCCCGTGTCGCAGAAGTCGTAAGCGTACTTGCCGCGGGTGAGCGAGGGGCAGGAAGCGGGTTCCACGCCCACGAAAGTGATGTTGTTCTTGCCTTCCAGCCTGTCCGCCATAAAGGGCGCGATGAGTCCGCCGAAGTTGGAACCGCCGCCGCAGCAGCCGATGACTATATCGGGCGTAACGCCGTAATTGTCTAAACCTATCTTGCTCTCCAAACCGATGACGGATTGATGCAAAAGCACATGATCGAGCACACTGCCGAGCACATAGCGGCAATTTTTAGTTTTAACGGCAGTTTCTACCGCTTCGGAGATGGCGCAGCCGAGCGAGCCGCCCGTGCCGGGATGTTCCGCCAAGATCTTCCTGCCCACCTCGGTGGTGTTTGAAGGGGAAGCGATGACTTCGGCGCCGTAAGTGCGCATTACTTCGCGGCGATAGGGCTTTTGCTCGGCGGAGACCTTCACCATATAGACTTTAAGATCCACGCCGTAGAACGCGCACGCCATGGAGAGCGCCGTGCCCCACTGCCCCGCGCCCGTTTCCGTGGTGAGGGAGGTTATGCCCTGCTCCTTGGCGTAGTAGACCTGCGCGATGGCGGAATTGAGCTTGTGCGAGCCGGAAGTGTTGTTGCCTTCGAATTTATAGTATATGTGCGCGGGAGTGTCCAGCGCTTTTTCCAAGAAGTAAGCACGGCACAGGGGTGACGGTCGATACATGTGGTAGAATTCGCGAATGCCTTCGGGAATTTCGATGTACTTATCCGTGGTGTTTAATTCCTGGTCGATAACCGCGTCACAAAATACCGGACGAAGATCGTCTTTTGTGCACGGTTTGAGTGTGGCGGGGTTGAGGAAGGGTGCATGCTGCTCTTTCATAAAAGCCTTCACGTTCAGCCACGCTTTGGGCATATCCTTTTCTTCTATGTAGATCTTGTAGGGTATTTTGCTCATGGTTTGCTGCCTCCTTTTAATTATTTTTTTCATATATAATATAACTATACAATTATAATTGTCAAGCATTTTTTTGCAATTTTACAAAGTCTATACATTGCCGCAAAAACCTCATACCCGCACCCAACCTCAGTAGAACACATTTTGCATATATTATTGATTTTATAGAATATATGTTTATTTATGTGTGCTATTACGCCACCGCAAAATGCTCGCTTTTAGCGAGGTGGATTTCGTTCAGTTTTGTGCGAGATGGCGCGCAGTTGTAGTACCTCCTACAACAAACGACATATCGCGCAAAAATGAGCGGAAGGCGCCCGCTTAAAGTGTTCTACTGGGGTTGGGTGCGGGTAACGTATTAAAGCGGATAAATTTTATAAAAAATTTTATCAGAAATCTTGACAGCGCATTTTGGCGGGGGTATAATATATTCACTGAATAGTTCTTGCTTTAAGCAGAGGACATGTTTTTAAGCCTACGGCAGTCAGAGAGCCCCTTCACGGCTGAAAGAGGGGTTGCATAAACTTAAAAATACCGCCGCTGTGAGAGGACCGCGGGCGCGGCGTAAGCGCAAAAACAAGGCGGAGCGATCCGTAAAATAAGGTGGAACCACGGCAAATGCCGTCCTTATGCAAGGGCGGCTTTTTTATTGCTTATAAAGGGAGGCAAAACATGAAACTCACGTTGTTAGACGGCTCCGTGCTGGAGCTGGAAGCCCCCGCAACCGTAAAGGAAGCGGCGGCGAAGATTTCCGAAGGCTTGGCGCGCGCTGCGCTGGGCGCAAAGGTGGACGGCGCGGTGCGCGAGCTGAATTATGTGCTCGAGGGCGACCACACGCTGGAAATTCTCACCTTTAAGGACGAGGACGGCAGGAAGATCTACCGCCACACTTGCGCGCACATCTTGGCGCAGGCGGTGAAGAGCATCTTCCCCACTTGCAAACTTGCAATCGGCCCCGCGATAGAGAACGGCTTTTATTACGACATAGACTTCACCACGCCCATCACCATGGACGATCTGCCGCGCATCGAAGCGGAGATGAAGAACATAATAAAAGCCAACTACAAGCTGGAGCGCTTCACCCTGCCCCGCGCGGAGGCATTAAAGCTCATGCGCGGATACAAGGAAGATTACAAGGTGCAGCTCATCAACGACCTGCCCGAGGACGCGGAGATCTCCTTCTACCGCCAGGGCGACTTCACCGACCTGTGCGCGGGTCCTCACCTGCCCTCCACGGGCATGATAAAGGCGTTTAAGCTCACCTCGCTCACCGGCGCATATTGGCGCGGCAACGAGAAGAATAAGATGCTCTCGCGCATATACGGCACGTGCTTTGAAAAAAAGTCCGACCTCAACGACTACCTCACCGCTTTGGAAGAAGCCAAAAAGCGCGACCACAACAAGCTGGGGCGCGAGCTGGGCATATTTATGACGGACGACAACATCGGTCAAGGCCTGCCTCTGCTCATGCCCAAGGGCGCGAAGATCTTCCAGATAATGACGAGGTTTGTGGAGGACGAGGAGGAAAAGCGCGGCTATCTGCTCACCAAAACGCCTTATATGGCAAAATCCAACCTCTACAAGATCTCAGGGCATTGGGATCACTATAAGGAGGGCATGTTCATCATCGGCGACGAGAGCAAGGACGAGGAAGTTTACGCGCTCCGCCCCATGACCTGCCCCTTCCAATACACCATATATAACAACGGCTTGAAGTCCTACCGCGACTTGCCGCTGAGGTATGGCGAAACTTCCACCCTCTTCCGCAACGAAGCGAGCGGCGAGATGCACGGACTTATCCGCATACGCCAATTCACGCTGAGCGAAGGTCACCTCATCGTCACCCCCGAGCAGCTGGAAGAAGAGTTCCGCAACGTGGTGGCGCTGGAACAATACATGCTCAAATGCTTCGGTTTGGATAAGGACGTGAGCTATCGCTTCTCCCGCTGGGACCCCAGCGATACGCACAAGTATATCAACGAGCCGGAAATTTGGGACAAAGCGGAGGACACCATGCGCCGCATGCTCGACCATTTGGGCATAAATTATGTGGAAGCAAAGGGCGAAGCCGCCTTCTACGGTCCCAAATTGGACATTCAAATAAAGAACGTGCACGGCAAGGAAGATACCCTGATCACCGTGCAGGTGGACATGTTCTTGGCGGAGAACTTCGACATGAACTACATCGACGAAAACGGCGAAAAGAAGCGCCCCTACATCATCCACCGCTCCTCTATCGGCTGCTATGAGCGCACCTTGGCGCTGCTCATAGAAAAGTACGCCGGCGCGTTCCCCGTGTGGCTTTCCCCCACCCAAGTGCGCGTGGCGAGCCTGACCGACCGCAACAGCGATAAAGCGCGCGAGATAACGGCAAAACTGCGCGAGGCGGGATTAAGGGCGGAAGACGATACGCGCAACGAAACGCTGGGCTACAAGATCCGCAGCTGGCAGATGGAAAAAATCCCTTATATGCTGATAATCGGCGATAAGGAAGCGGAAGAAAACGTGGTATCCGTGCGCCGCCGCGGCGAAGGCGACAAGGGCAAGTTCTCGTTGGAAGACTTTATCGCGCAAGTAAAGAGCGACGTGGACACCAAGCGTTTGGACTAAGCGCTTAAAACACAAAAGGCGGAGCGATCCGCCTTTTTTTATGCTCTGTATTGACATGCACTTGTTTTTCGGGGTATTATTTATATATGTACCTTTACCCAACCGCGCCCGAACACTTTAAGCGGGCGGCAACGTGACGGTGCATCCCTTTTTGCCTTGAAGTGATAGTGCGTTAAGTTGAAGGAAGTGTCTTCGCAAAAGCTATAATGAAATAACT
>CALWKO010000069.1 GCA_944381275.1 uncultured Clostridia bacterium
GGCTTCAACTTAACGCACTATCACTTCAAGGCAAAAAGGGATGCAACGTCACGTTGCCGCCCGCTTAAAGTGTTCTAACAGGGTTGGGGAAAGATAGGTATCGCAACATAATCTGCTACCGCACAAAGTAATTTGCGTCCCTCAAAAATCATATTCCTCCCCTCCTTGACATACCTTTCTTTCAATGTTATCATTAAATTATGGAAATTAGCAAGATAAAAAGCGAAAGAAAAAGGCTTTCCGGCAAGTGGATCGCCGTCATCGTGCTCGTATGCGCGGCGGTTGCCGCTTGCGCGGTGCTTTTGGGACTTTATTACGGCACGGCGCAAGACCCCCTCGATTTGATGGAAGTGCCCGTCATCGAGCTCCCCGTGAGCTATCGCACGACGGTGGCGAGGACGGATTCCTACCTGGGGCATCCCGACCTTACCGTTACGGACAGCGGCGATTTTATCGTGGTATATCCGCAGGGGCACGGGCGGGGAAAGATACTTATGCAGCGCTATGAAGTGAGCGCGGGCAACAGCGTGCGCACGTGGAGCGAGCCCATTTTGGATACCCCCGCAAGCTGGGAAAATTCGCAGGAAACGCCCACCATATACCGCTTGGAGATGACGGACGGCAGCGTTAAAACTGTGCTCATATCCGGCTGCCCTTCCTGGAACGGCGAGGAGCAGGCGAACGGCTTCAATTGCTCGGTGAGCGACGGCGAAGGCTATGAGTGGACGGAGTTCACCAATTGGTACGGCACTAAATGGGCGAACGAAACGGGCAACGAGCCTTACGATATAATAGTGGCGATGTCCTCCCTCACCCGCATGAAAGACGAAAGCGGCAGCTATATAGATAAGTGGATGGGCACCTTCCACGACTATTCCTTTACCAATTACTACACCTATCTCACCTTTGACGAAGCGGGCAGCGCCGTGTGGAGCGAACCGCAGATTTTGGTACCCGATCAGCGCGATTATTATGCGGATTTGATGATGTGCGAAGTGGAGATAGTGGATACGGGCGACGCATGGATACTGCTGGGCAGGGCGAACGCGCGTAAATCGAACTCCCTCGCGTGCGTTTCGTACGATCAGGGCGCGACATGGAGCAAGATAGTAGAGCTGCCCAACTGCCTTACCGGGGACAGGCATAAGGCGGAATACGACTCAACCACGGGCAAGTGGCTGATTTCTTTCCGTCAAGTACTGCCCGGGCAGGAGAACATCTTCGCCCGCGACGGCATTATGGGCTACGGCTGGGTGGCATGGGTAGGCGATACGCAAACTCTGCTCGACTTGGCGCAAGGCAACAAGGAGGGCGGCTGCGGCGAGGCGCTTATACTTTTGGGCAAGGAGAAGGATTCCATGACCAACATAGACTGCGGATATTCGGGCACCGTGTGCATAGACGGCACCTATACCCTGGTATCTTACGGCGAGTTCGACAACTCCGCCATCAACCCCTATATCATGGCGGTTACCTTCAAGCTGAGCGATTTGGGCATAGAATAAGAGCCGCATTTTGAAAAATCTCCGCCGCAAGGCGGATTTTTTTCGCCCTTTTTATCTTCCCGCCGCCGCATTTTGTTGCGCTCCCCGCCCCTTTTAATGTATAATAAGGCATAAAAATTTTTTAGGAGATATTACCATGGTTAAATTAGGTATAATGGGCTACGGCAATCTGGGCAGAGGCGTGGAAGCCGCCGTCAAGCACAACCCCGATATGTCCCTTGTAGCCGTCTTTACAAGGCGCGACCCCGCAAGCGTAAAACCGCTCACCCCCGGCGTGAAAGTTTATAGGGCGGAAGAAGCCAAAGACCACGCGGGCGAGATAGACGTGCTCATCCTGTGCGGCGGCAGCGCGACCGATCTGCCCGTGCAGACCCCCGAATATGTGAAATACTTCAACGTGGTGGACAGCTTCGACACCCACGCCAACATCCCCGCCCACTTCAACGCGGTGGACAAAGCCGGCAAGGCGAGCGGCAAGCTGGGGCTCATCAGCTGCGGCTGGGACCCCGGGATGTTCTCCCTCGCCCGCGTGTACGGCGAAGCCCTGCTCCCCGGCGCAAGCACCTACACCTTCTGGGGTAAGGGCGTTTCCCAAGGCCATTCGGACGCGATAAGGCGCGTGGAGGGCGTTGCCGACGCCCGTCAATACACCGTGCCCGTACCCGCCGCACTCGAAGCGGTGCGCAGCGGCGCAAACCCCGAACTCACCACCCGCCAAAAGCACACCCGCGAATGCTACGTGGTGGCAAAAGAGGGCGCGGATAAGGCGAAGATAGAAAAAGAGATAAAGGAAATGCCCAACTACTTTGCCGATTACGACACCACCGTTCACTTCATTTCCATGGAAGAGCTGCAGAAAAACCACTCCGGCATACCCCACGGCGGCTTTGTGATAAGGAGCGGCAAGACGGGCATGAACGACGAATACGGCAACGTGGTGGAATACTCCTTAAAGCTGGATTCCAACCCCGCGTTCACCTCTTCCGTGCTCGTGGCTTTCGCCCGCGCGGTGGACAGGATGAGCAAAGAAGGCAAGTCCGGCTGCATAACCGTGCTGGACGTGCCGCCCGCATACATCTGCGCAGAAAGCGGCGAAGCGCTCCGCAAGAAGATGCTGTAATACACGGCTTTTACGCAACAAGCAAAAAAAATTCGAGCGGCGCTTTGCCGCTCGTTTTTTATTCCCCATCCCCCTCTTTCGGCGATTTGATAACGCTCATGCGCACTTCATGCCGCCTTATTATCGACCTGCCTATCAAATACGCAATAATTACAATAGGTAAAGTCGGAATTAAACTTGCGCACATACTCTCCGCCATGGTAAGCGGGCGGGGCATGAAGATCACGGCGAGCGCAAAAGCCAGGGAATATGCCATAAAGAGTATACCCGCGGCGGAATTATACACCCTCCAATTATAATCACTAGCAAAGGCGGACGGTATGCGAAATCCCACCGCGCCGTTGCGAGATACGAAGGTGCACCCCACCCCCGCAATCCAAACAATAACGCACATGAGCGCCGCAAACACCCCGGGAAATTTATCGATGTCGGGAGCGGTCAGCCCCATATCGGCAGCCGCCCTAGAAGCGCTTATCAATGCAACAAGCCCTATTGCGATATTCGTTAAAGCCAAAAGTGCAAGGAGGGCGGCAAAGGTGAAAACGTTCTTTTTCTCCATAAATATTTTAGAATGAGGGCGCCGCACATAACAACAAAAATGTATTATTAGGGCGGCTGCCATGAGGATAAACAATATAATGCTGCCCAACGCGAGCTCCCACGGCTGGCCCATCCTATCCGCTTGAAAATCTCCGTTGAAATGCACGGGCAGACTGCCGGGTAAAAAAGGGCGCGCCGCGGCAAAGATGAAAATAGGCAGGGCGGCAAGAGCAAGCGTTATAGAATAAACCTTGCGCAATATCCCCTTTATCTCCCTATCTCGCTGAGCGTTTATGATGTCCGCGCCGCTTATGTTATCGTCGGTAAAATACGTTATAGTCACATCTAGGGCGGCACATATAGAGAGCAAATAGCTCAAATCGGGCAGCGCCTTGCCCCTCTCCCACTTGGAGAGGTTTGCGTCTGAAGTGAATATCTTTTCCGCAAGCTGTTTTTGCGTGAGGTTGCGCTCCTTTCGCAGCGAAGCTATTTTTGCGCCTATGGCGGCGGCAAGTTCTTCTTCCTTCATGTTCCCTCCTCTATGCTTTAAGTATACCATTTAAGGTTTGCCCCGTCAATACGCAAGGGCTCTTTTCCCGCTCAACTATTAGTAGAACGAACATGTATCGCCATTTTTCATATATAGCCCTTCTTCTACGCACCCTGCCTGCCCTTGCATACCTTTGCCATTCTTTTATAAGCGGCAACTAAAGTTGCCATCTTATCTTTTTCTCTTCCTGCCTCTTTGTCTTGTATATAGGGGTGGTTTTTAATGGGTGGCAACTTTTGTTGCCGCTTGATTATTCACCTATGTTTATTCTGTTTTTTATATGTGAGCGTTGTTTTTTAGGGGTGGCAACTATAGTTGCCACCATCTTCAGCCACCCCGCTCATTCTGTTTTTTTATATGTGGTTGCTTTTTTGGCGGCAGCTTTTGTTGCCGCTCGAAGTTTTTGAGCAGGCAAAAGAGGTACACACTTCGCCGCAAAAATTCATAGTATGCAGTATGAAAGTATGCGTTTATGCCATAGCAAAGAATGAGGAAAAGTTCGTGCGGCGCTGGCTGGATTCCATGCGCGAAGCGGACGGGATATATGTGCTCGACACGGGCTCTGACGACGGCACGGTACGCCTTTTGAAAGAGGGCGGCGCGCACGTTAAAACGGAGATATTTTCCCCCTTTCGCTTTGATTTGGCAAGGAACGCGTCTTTACAGGCGGTGCCCGAGGACGCGGACTTGTGCGTGTGCACGGACCTGGACGAAGTGTTCGCCCCCGGCTGGCGCAAGGGCTTGGAAGAGGCGGCAAAAGCGGGCGCGGAACAGATTTATTACCGCTATACGTGGAATTTCAACCCCGACGGAAGCGAAGGACACGTATTTTGGACGGGAAAAGCGCATACCCGCTTCGGCTTTGAATGGCGGCACCCCGTGCACGAAGTGCTCTACACTACCGACGGGCACGAGAGCAAAGTCGCTTATGCCAAGGGCGTTTGGCTAAAACACCTGGCGGACCCGACCAAGTCGCGGGCGCAATATCTGCCCCTCCTGGAGCTTTCGGTACGCGAACATCCGGAAAACGACCGCAACGCCCACTATTTGGGCAGGGAGTACTTCTTTCACGGCAGATACGACGACGCCATTGCCGAATTAAAGCGGCACCTATCCCTCCCCTCGAGCGTGTGGAAGGACGAACGGGCTGCCTCCATGCGTTACCTCTCGCGTTGCTATTTGATAAAGGGCGATATGCGTGAGGGCGAAAAATGGATTCTTAGGGCGGTTGCCGAAGCGGAATACCTGCGCGAACCATGGGTGGACGCGGCGCAATTTTATGTGCGTACAAAAAGGTGGCACGGCGCCGCCTTCTGCGCCCTGCGCGCGCTGGAGATAACCAAGCGCAGTATGTCCTATATCAACGAGCCCGCCGCCTGGGGTTATGCCCCTTACGACTGCCTCGCCGTGGCGCAATACTACCTGGGGGATTTGGAAAATTCCCTGAAAAACGCGCGCATTGCGGCAGATCTGAACAAGGACGATCCGCGCCTTGCGGCAAACCTTTCACTTATACGTGCCGCTTATGCGGCAAAAAAGGAGTAACACATGTTTTTTAACGATAAATGTTGTGGCGGATGCCCTCCCGGACCGCCCGGACCGCGCGGCGCAACGGGCCCCACCGGGCCGCAAGGCACGAGCGTTTCTTTGATAGGCCCCACCGGCCCCTCAGGTCCCATCGGTCCCCGCGGAGCTACCGGCCCCACCGGCCCCAGAGGCATTCAGGGCGCAACGGGCCCCACGGGCGCCATAGGCATTCAAGGCAGAACGGGCGACATCGGCGCCACAGGTCCCACGGGTCCCGCCGGTCCCGCGGGGGCGATCGGTCCCACCGGGCCTGCCGGGGCTACCGGTCCCACGGGTGCGGCAGGCGTAGGCGTGACGGGTCCTACGGGGCCCACGGGTCCCGCGGGCGGTCCTACCGGCCCCACCGGGCCTACCGGCGCGACGGGCGTAGGCGCAACCGGCCCCACAGGCGCAACCGGCCCTACCGGACCCACAGGGCCGGTGGGAACGGGCGCGGCGGGCGCTACCGGCCCCACGGGCGCAACAGAGCAGGTAACATAAGGGAAACATAAAAAGTCATTCGGAACAAGGTCAAACGGCAGCTCATACGGGTTGCCGTTCTTTTGTGTGCTCCGTTTTGTCCCTGCGATTTGTGCCCTATTTCCTCTACTCCGAAATTAGGCGGAAAGCCACCTTTTTTCGGAATAGGAATATTTAACCGTATCGAATCCGATACGGTTGGATACCGCACTATTTTCAA
>CALWKO010000070.1 GCA_944381275.1 uncultured Clostridia bacterium
TTTTTTGGGGTAGATATAGCTTGCTTATTTTTTATTCTTTATCCCCAAAAAAATATCACGATTTTTTCAAGTCGCTAACGCTCGCAATAATTTTATTGCGACTTGAAAAAATCATCTCACAGCTTTACCTCCTCCGCATTTTCCACCTTCTGCGGAGTAAATTGTTTGCGCTTGGTGAAGAACACTCCCGCGCGCTTGAAAAGGTATACGGCGAGGGGGAACAAGCCCAGCTCGAGGTCGTCGCGCTTTTTGCCTATGCGGGCGTTGCGCCTGTCGCGCGCGGCGTTTACGGCGGCGTTGCCCTTATAAAAACCGAACATGGCGGCTATCACCATGGCGAGGATGAGAATTATGGTAAACACCCTAAGTCCCGTGGGGACCACTCCGCCCGTGACGTAGCCCAAGATGGTGCCGTAAACTATCTTTACTATCACCATGCCCTGCGGCTTGGCGAAGTCGGGATAGATGATGCCGTGGTACATGAGCAGGGAGTAGACCACTATGAGCACGATGCCGAGGAAGGGGATCCAGATATCCTTGACTTTAAACCTGCCCACATTGAGGAAGAGCATAAGTCCGCCCAGCCAGAGTATTTCGTGGCGCATGACGGAGATGACGAGCGTGGCGCCGTTTTCCGCGTCCGTGAGCATGGAAGCGGGCGAAAAACAGCCGCCGATGATAAAGCCTATGCCCGTGACCATGCCGCAGAAGGAGGCGAACGCCTGCAGCTTTCTGCCGCCCACTATCACGCACACGGAAAATATGAAGTAACTTATGTGGGAAAATTCCGAAGGGTACTTATGTAAGGTACGCTGATCGAGAAAATACCACACATGGAAGACAAACACAAACAGCGCGATCAAATACACGATCACATAACTCGTGCGCCTGTAGTTGCGCAGGGCGACGGCGAGCAGCGTTTCGGCAATCAAAATGCCGATGAGCATTGCCGTCATCCCCGCGGGCGGAAATCCCGGCCAAACGGACATGTCTTTCCCTCCTTGCCGCGAGCTTAAAGCACGTTGCAATTATATTCTTCGCACACTTGCGCCTTGCGCGAGGACTTGATGATTCCCTTATATTTTAACACTTTTAACAAAAAAGGCAATACCCCGATTTGCGATTCATCTTGTTTTCTCCCTAAACGCAGACTTTTATCCCTGCGGGCGGCGTTTATCTTTATGTTGACTATGTGGTATAAGATGACCGTCGCCACCACCGCAAGCCCTATGCCCACGGAAGTCGCCGCGCGCGCGATGAGCGGCAGAGGCTTGTGCGTGACGTATTGCAGGATGTTGCCCTGCACTATCGTGATTATCTGCATGGTTTCCCTCTCCCCTTCGTCGAAGCCGGGGTAGATAAGCCCGTAATACACGAGCAAGGAAAAACCTATCATGAGAGCAATGCCCGTAAGCGCCACCCATATGTCGCGCATACGGAACACGCCCACATTGAAGAAGATAAGAAAGCCGCACAGCCACATCGCCTGGTGCCTTATTATGGATATGGCGAGCTCCGCCGCGCTGAAGGACGTGGTGAGCAATGAAACGGGCGAAACCACCCCCGCCAGAATATAACCCAGCCCCGTGAGCATACTGCAATAGCCCGCGAGTGAGAGCAGTTTTCTGCTGCCCAGAACCACGGATACCGCCATTACAAAATAACTTATGTGGGAAAATTCCACCGGGTACCAGCCGCGGCGCACCCTGTTTATGCCGAAATATACGGCGTTGAATACCAAAAGGATCGCCGCAAGTACAAAGACGAGATACATGCTCGCCCTGCGGTGATTGCGCATGGCGATCACCAACACGGTGCAGGCGGCGAAGAGCCCGAGCAAGAGCGCGACCATTGCCGCGGGCGGGAACCCCGGCCACACGGAAGGGCGCGGAGGAAGCACTTCGGCGATATCTTTAGGCGGCATTTTCTTCTCCTTTGTTTCTTTTGTTTTTCTCGACGTTTAAACGGTCTTGTTTACCTTTTCCTTTTTTACGGAAGTTTCGAACTCCTCTTCCAGCTGATAGCAATTGTATGTTGCCTCTTTCTTCCCCACATTTTTTCTTTTCAAGCGCCTTACGATCAGTTCGATGAGGGGGAATATTCCTATCTCTGTGGTATCGTATTTTACGCCCGCCCTGTACGCCCGCAACAGCTTGTACTTGTAATACTTGTCGTTGAGCTTGTAAAAGAGCACGAGCGTTATTGCCACGAGGGCGGCTATACCCGCCACCGTGAAGATGCGCAATCCTATTCCTATCTCCCCGGGGATGACATAACTCAAGATGGTTCCTTCCGCTATCTTGATTATCACCATGTCGTCCCACTTGTTGAAGTCGGGGTAGATTATTCTCAAATGCACCAAGTAGGAAAAGCCCACCATGAGCGCAATACCTAAAACGGGGATCCAAATATCCTTTATCTCGAAATGCCCTATATTCAAGAAGAGCGCGAACCCGCACAACCACAGCAGCATATGCTGAGTGACGGATATGCCCAAAGAGAAAGAAGAGGCGGCGTCGTTTATCATGGACTGCGAGGAGATTATGCTCGCCACCATAAAGGAAAGCCCCGCCAGCATGGAGCAATAAGAGGCAAAGGCGCGCATCTTTTTACAGCCCGTCACCACCGTTACGCCGAGTATGAAGTAACTTATATGCGAAAACTCCACGGGATATACCCCGTTGCCCGCTATCTTGTCGCGGATAAACTCCTGCGACTTGTATATAAGCAGTACCGCCGCCACGACGAACACCATTATATACGTCGCCTTGCGGTGATTGCGCAATCCTATCACCAGCAGCGTTTCCGCGGCAAATATCCCCACGATTATCAATGTAAGGCCTGTAGCTGTCACAACACCCACCTTTGTCCCGCACCCCCTTTACGGGCGCAAAACTCGCTCTTTCTTTTAGCCGCGCAATTGCCCGCGGCCCACTTATCACCCTCTATATTAGCCCATTTGAATAATTTTATCAACCGAAAAATACCCGTTTTATATATAATTTTATTTACCTTTACCCAACCTCACCCGAACACATTTTACAAATATAATTGATTTTATTTGATATATATTTTTTGTCGGTATTACTAGTTACCTGTAAAATGCTCGCTTTCAGCGAGGTGAATTTCGTTCAGTTTTGTGCGAGATGGCGCGCAGTTGTAGTACCTCCTACAACAAACGACATATCGTGCAAAAATGGGCGGAAGGCACCCGCTTAAAGTGTTCGGGCGAGGTTGGGGAAAGGTACATAATATTTAATATCATATATAAAATAACGGATTTTTTCGTCACTCTTATCACTATCCTCCGCTTTTTTATGGACAATATAGGTATTTAAGCAATCTTTTTCCTCCGCTTGCCATATCCTTGAAAAGCTCTTTTATGCTATACTGATTTGGGAGGATATTATGAAAAAGTTTTTATCCGCGCTCTGCGCCCTTTTTGCGGTTATCGGCATTATCGCCGCCCTCTCCGCCTGCTCCGCGACCAAGAACGTGAGCGCAACGGTGGACAAAAACGCCGCCACGGTGAAAGTTTCTTCCGACCTTTACGGACTTTTCCTTGAGGACATCTCCTTTGCCGGGGACGGCGGTTTGGTCTCTGAACTCGTGAACAACAAGAGCTTTGAATACGAATACGACAAGACGGTGTATTGGCGTTTTTCCGATTTGCAGGCGAGCGTGGAAACGGGCGGCGGCTTGAACGAAAACAACCCAAGCTACCTCCACGTCACCGTGAACGGGAGCGGAAGCGTGCTCAACCTGGGCTATGTGGAATTTTTCGACGACATGACGGACAACTATAACGAAGACAAGATGAACACCCCGGACATGGGCTTTAAAGAGGGCGTCGCCTACGACTTTTCCGCATGGATATACAATATGGACTATGTGGGGAACATCTCAATATCCCCCACTTACGAAGGCTCGGCCGTGAGCGCGAACGTACCCCTCCCCGCTCAAAACAACGCCTGGACGAAAGTCACCGCATCCTTCACTGCGGAAGAATCGCTCGACGGCGGACTTAGGATAGACTTTGAAGGTGCGGGCAATCTGCGCCTGGATTTCGTATCCCTCACCCCGCGCAGCGCGCACGGCTACGGCAGCGGCGAGTGGAAGTACGTCACCCTGCGCACCGACCTCTATGAGGCGCTGGAAGAACTGCACCCCTCCTTCATCCGCTTCCCGGGCGGCTGCCTTGCGGAGGGGGACGACCTGAGCGACCTTTTCGACTGGAAGAACACGGTGGGGCCGCTTGAAGAGCGCAAGCATTCCAACAACATTTGGAGATACGACCCCAACGGCAGATACTACGGCAACACCTTTTCCTTGGGCTATCACGAATACTTCCAGCTGTGCGAGGATTTGGGCGCCCTGCCGCTGCCCATCCTCAACGTGGGCATGATATGCCAATTTCAATTCGACCCCGACTACCGCGACGTTGAGGCGGACTACCGCGCGGGCAAGATGAGTGAAGAAGAGTGGAACGCCTACCTCAACTCCTTCGCCTACGCGCCCGGTTCCGCCGAATACGAGGCGTACACGCAGGACGTGCTCGACCTGCTCGACTATGCCCTCGCCCCCGCCGGCACCAACGAGTGGGCGGACCTGAGGGCGGAGAACGGTCACCCCGACCCCTTCGACCTGCGCTACCTGGGCCTAGGCAATGAAAATTGGGGGGACGTGTATTGGCGCAACTTCGAGCCCCTCTACAACGCCGTTAAGGACTATTGCAAACAAAAGGGATATGACGTGCAGATAATCTCCTCCGCGTCCTATCAATTCTCCGGCGAATACATAGACGAGAGCCGGCAGATCATCAACGAAAAATACACCGACACCCTGGTGGACGAACACTACTACACGGGCAATAACACCCTGTTCAAGAACAACGACCGCTACGACAACTACGAGCGCACGGGCGCTACCGTGTTCGTGGGCGAATACGCCGCCACCTGCTGGGGGATAGGCAAGTTCCTCGATTCCAACAACATGTACTCCGCCATAGAAGAAGCGAGCTATATGACGAGTTTCGAGCGCAACGGCGACCTGGTGAAGATGGCTTCCTATGCGCCCACCTTCGCCAAGTACAACGCCCATTGCTGGGACAGGAATATGATATGGTTCACCTCGCAGGAGATAGTGCTCACGCCCAACTACTTCAATCAGCTGCTCTTTTCCAACAACACGGGCACGCGCTACATCCCCACCGACCTAACCTTCGGCAAGGGTTACTCCTCGGTGACGGTGGATGAAGAAAGTCAAACGCTGTATGTCAAGGTGGTGAACGCTTCAAACGACAGCATAAACGCCTCCTTTGACCTGAAAAACTTCGGCGATATAAACGCCTCTTCCGTGCAATACGTCGCGGGAGTGAAGGCGGCGTATAACGAACCGGGCGCGACCACCGTGGCGCCCGTGCAGGAAGATTGCGCGATAAGCAGCAGCACCGTTTCCGCCTCTCTCCTGCCTTACAGCATAAACGTGATCCGCGTCTACTACGGCGATAACGACGGCTCCTCCGCCTATACCCTGCCTTCCCTGCCGGACAACATGACAGGAGAGGTGACCGAATTCACCAAGTTCTACATCACTCCCGAAGCCGCCATCGCCATAGGCGTATCCTGCGGCGCCGTGCTGATAATAGCCGCGATAGCGGTTGTCGTGGCGGTGATAAGGAGGAAGGCGAGGGGATGATTTTTTCAAGTCGCAATAGAATTGTTGCGAAGCGTTAGCGACTTGAAAAAATCGTGATATTTTTTTGGGGATAAAAGATAAAAAATAAGCGCGCTTTATCCACCCCAAAAAAGTGATATTTTTTGGCAGATAAACAATTCTCCGTGAACTGCTTAACGTGTGCCAAAAAGTGAAATGCGCCCTCAAACCGCGGAGCGACGAGAGGGCGCG
>CALWKO010000071.1 GCA_944381275.1 uncultured Clostridia bacterium
TCAGTACCTCGATTGGCTTTTCTTGCGCGGGCTATGTATTCCGTACCTCGATTGGGTTTTTGTATTCGAGGTACGGATTCCGTACCTCGATTGTTTTTGTGCGCGAGGTACGGTTTCTGTACCTCGATTGGGTTTTTGTATTCGAGGTACGGATTCCGTACCTCGATTGGTTTTGTGCACGAGGTACGGATTCCGTACCTCGATTGGGTTTTTGTGCGAAGTGTACGGCGGATATCTTGGTGTTTTATTTATGAGCGATGAAGATTGCGCGGGGTATACTTGGGTTAAATATGTATATTTAATTGTATAACGCGTTTCAAAGAAGAAAAACCTTGAATTCAATTAAGTTTCTTCGACGTCAAAGACGCTTTACCAAATAAATAATATTATAACGCATTGCGAAGAAAAACCTTGAATTCAATTAAGTTTCTTCGACATCAAAGACGCTTTACCAAATAAATAATTGTATAACGCATTGCGAAGAGAAAACGCCCTGAATTCAATCACGTTTCTTCAAGGCGGACAAGGGGTGGAGCGCCCCGCGCTCCCTACTCTACGAAGATGTGTTCGGTGGCGGTGTTGCCCTGGTCGTCGATGGTTATTTTGGTGCCGCCGGAGAGTCCTTCCTTCCAATAGCATCTGTCGCCCGTCTTTAAGCCGTAGGTGAGGCGGACGCCTTCGTACAAGATAGAGGCGCAGTTGGTGTGGTCGTGCCCGCAGACGATGTTTTTGGTACTGCCGAGCGCCTTGATCATGGCGAAAAAGCCGTTATCCACGGGCGGGCAGGAGATGGTTTCGTTGTTCTCGCCGAAGCCCATGGCGGGGTCGAAGCCGGAGGTGCGCCACAGGTCATAGGCAGAGGAATATTGAAGGATGGGAATGTGGATGAACACGCTGGAGGGGGGCATGATACCGCCGTTTACGCGCCTGAATTCGCCCAGCATGGACTTATACCAGCTTATTTGATTGTATTTGAGGTTGTCGTAGCGGGAGATCTTTTCCTTCACGCCCGCTTCGCCGCGCACGAGGTAATCGCTCTTGCCGCCCGTATCCATGAAGAAGAGGGAGTGCACTATCTTCTCCCCGCCCTCGCTTGCAAGGCAGACATTTATGCAGTAGTTACCGCAGCCGAACAGTCCTTTGGGGCCGTTGCGGAAAAGGCAGTTTTCACTGCGGCGGTAGTGGGCGGCGGTGTACTCCTTGTCCGCCCTGCCCGAGCAGTCGTGATTGCCCAGCACGGGCGCCCAGGGGATGTTGAAGCCGTCCATCAATTTACACAGGAAGCGAAGGGAGAGCTTGGTGCGGAAACCCCACACCTGATCGCCCGTCAAAGTGATGAGATCGGGCTTGACTTCTTCCACCAGCCGCTTTATCGTGTTCACGGTAAAGTTGCGCTTGCCGAGCAGGTCGAAGAGGTCGTTGAACTGCACGTCGGCAAGGTTGAGGATGACGAAGTCGCGCCCGCGTTCCTTATAGAAATTGATCACGTAATCTTCCTGTTGCATACTAGTTGGCTAAGTCCAAATCCCCCGAGAATTTATCGTCGTCGATGATATATCTTTCGTAGTTTTCGTTTTGGTAGACGCGCACGCTCTCTATTACGAAATCGTCGCCGCCGTAAAAGGCGCCTATCTTCTGCCCGTGAGGGCCGTACTTGTCGCCCGCGTCCAGCTCCACGGTGAGGCGCAGGAACTCCTTGACGTGAGAAACGCCCCCTCCGCGCGAAGCCCAAGTGGCGGTGCCGTCCACATAAAACACGTAGTAATCGGGAGTCCATTTAAGGGCGAAGGTGTGGAAATTCCCGTCGTATAGGTCTACAGGAAGCTCGCCGACATAGTCCTCCACCCTGGCGTACTCGCCGTACCCGTTCCACAGCAACGCATGTCCCATAACGCTCTTGGAGCTGTTGCGGAAGGCGCTCTCGTAAACGTCTATCTCCGTGCCGTCCACGCCCTCTGCGCCCACCTTGCGCATGTTGGAAGATTGCAGCCAGAACGCCGACCACATACCGGGCGCATCGGGGAACTTGACGGTGGCTTCGAAGTAGCCGAACGCCTGGGCAAAGAGCAGCTCGTCCGCCTGCCCCTTGTTCTCCGTTTCGCTGTCCTCGCTCTCGGTTATGGCGCGCGTTTCTATGCCGGAAGTGAACCTGCCCGCAGCGGGGCACTTGCCCTGTGAACAGACGTGATGCGTGCTTGAAGAGGAGTGGATTATCACCTTGCCGTCCTTCACTTCCGCCATGTCCGCGCACCAATAGCAAGCCTGCTCGGGCTTATCCGGGTCGTTGCTCTCCCAGCGCAAGCCCTCCGGCGAGGTAGTCCATATGGCGGGAGCGCCGCCCTGGAAGAGAGAGGGGTTTTTCGCCTTGTAGACGTCGCCGAAGACGGTGCTCGCGTTGAGTGCGCTCTCTATATCCGCGCCCTGCGAGCTTCCTTCAAACTCGTCCTCGAAGACCAAATACCAGCCGTCCTCGCTCACGCCGTTTCCGATTTGCGAAAAATCGGGGAGCGTGAGGTCGTAGGAACCGTCGTTCCACTCCTCTTCCGCGCATGCGGTGAACACTATTCCCACTGCCGCGATCAAGAGCGCCGCGGCGGCGATCATCATAATTTTCCTGCCCATTGCCGCTTTATCTCATCTTGCTGTCCAAATCGCGCCTGGTGGCGATGACCGCCTGCACCGCCTCGTTCAGCTTGGCGTAAGCGTCGTCCGTCATCGAGCACAGGTAATCGTAGGTGTCCTTCACCACCCTGTCCGCATAGCCGATGGCTTCGTTCCTTATGTCCTCAGCCTCCTTTTGGGCGGAAGCGATTATGGCGTGCTCCTCCACCATCCTGCGCGCCTGGTCCTGCGCCTGGGCGATGATGGCGTTGGCGTTGCCGCGTGCGTTTTCCAGGATGTCGTTCTTGTCCTGCAATACCACGCGCGCTTCCGATAGGGTGGACGGAAGCATGTTCCTGATTTGATTGATGTATTCCAGGCACTTAAACTCATCCACCTGCTTTAAGCCGGAGCCGGCAAATACGGATTTTTTGCCCGAACGGATCTCCTCTTCCAGGCAGTCGAGCAACCTTTCCACTTCAGTCATAGTTTCCTCCTAAGGCGATTTCGCCGAATTTTTTCTGTATTAACTCCGCCGTTCCCGGCGCGCACAGCCTGTTTAAAGCGTGCTCATCTTTCTCCTTCAAGGCGGCGCGCAGAGCGGTGGAACTCACGTCCTCCATGCCCTCGATGGGCAGAATTATCGTGTTTATCCCGCCCTTCTTCTTGTTGTAGTCCGCCATAAAATTCTCGTACTCCCGCTCGCTTTCGCTCCTAAGTCCGCGCACGATGGTGAATATGCCGTGCTTTACGCAGTACTTGTAGACGTACCCTTCGCATATGTCCACCTCCACGCCGGGGACGTCCTCCACCGCCGCCAAGGCTATCTCCTTCCTCACTTGCAGGGGGAAGGCGGATGTCTTTTCCTCGTTCACGGCGATGAGCACCACCACTTTGTCGAACATCTCCTTGGCGCGCCTGACCACTTCCGCATGCCCGCTGGTCATGGGGTCGAAGGAGCCGGTCACGGCGCATATGCTGCCCTGCATGATGTATTCCACGCACGCCGAGCCGTACCTTTTCACCTTCACCGCCCTGAATCCCTTGGGGACGGTTGCGCTCGCGTCGGAAGAGTGCTCATATACCAGCACGCCGCCGCTTGCGAGCAGCTTCCTGCGCGCGATTATCTCGCACAGTCTTTCCAGGCATTCGTCCTTATAAGGCGGATCGGCGAAGATGACGTCGAAGCCGCCGGGGAGCCGTTCCAAAACGGCGAAGGCGTCCCCCTCGAAAATGCGCCCCGCGCCCTTCAAGAGGGATACGTTTTGCCTGAGCAGGGGCAGCACGTCGCGATTCCTTTCGCAAAAATACACTTCGCCCGCGCCGCGGCTGTACGCTTCTATCCCCACAGCGCCGCTGCCTGCGAACAGGTCGAGAAATCTGCATCCCTTCACCTCGCCCTGCAAGGTGTCGAATATGCTCTCGCGCACCTTGGCGCTCGTGGGGCGCACGTCCCTGCCTTCGGGGGCAAGCACGTTCCTGCCCTTCAATACTCCCGACGAAATCCTCAATTCAGATCCTCCGCTTTTATCACGCCGTTTTCCGTAATCATTATGTCCATGGGCGCGTCGTGGGGCTGCATCTCCACCCCCTTGACGTATCTGCACGCATAGGCCGCGCCCGCACGGACGCAGGGACAGAGGGCGAAAAACCTGTCGTAACAGCCCTTGCCCCTGCCCACTCTTCCGCCGCCCGACGTGAAGGCGGCGAGCGGGGTTATGCATAGGTCTATCTTCACGCTTTGCGGGCTGAGCTCTTCCCCTTTGGGTTCGGCTATGCCGTAAGCTCCCGTGCAAAACTTGCTCTTTGCGCCCGCCTTAACGAGCATTATATCTCCGCCGCGCATGACGGGCATATATACCTCAACGCCCTCGGCGATAAGCCGCGCCGCCGCCGCAGAGACGTCGGCTTCGTCCGGCAGGGGGTTATATATGCACACGGCGCCGCCCACGCACTTTTGCAGGGCGCATATGTATTCGCATATGCTCTCGTCCGCCGCCGCGCGCTCCTTGCGGCTCATCTTCTCCTGCGCCGCCCTTGCCATCGCCCTTGCGCGCGCCTTGCTTATTTTATCCACGTTTGTAGTAGTTGATAAGGCTGCCGCTCAATATTATCTCCTTTTCGTCGGGGGTGAGCGCGTCCAGCTTCAAAGTGATGTCGCGGCTTTCGCCGTTTCTCACCAGCTTGGCGGAAAACTCCTTGCTGCCCTCTTCCACGCCCTTGCGCACGCCGGGCACGATGACGATGTCGCCCGCGGCGAAGTCCGCGTCGGATATATAGGGGATCATGCCCCAATTTATCAGGTTGGAGCGGTAACGCTTGGTGGCGTATTCACGCGCCATGTTGCATGCGCCGCCCAGCACCCTTTGGCAGCTAGCCGCCTGTTCGCGCGCACTGCCGTCGCCCGGCTTGATCGCGAACACCGCACTGCCTATCTGCACGCCGCCTTTCAAGGTCAAGCCGCTCGCTTCGACCGCCTGCTTGTACTCGCCGAAAAGCCCTTGCTCTTCCAGCTTCTCCTCGTCCGCCTTGACGGCTTTCGCCCTGCCCACATATTCCGGCACCTTGCGCGAGAGCGCAAATTCCGCAAGCCCCAGCGGGTTGGAGCGGTAGCTGGAAGTTTCGCCGGAGGGGATAAGCTCGTCCGTGGTGGTCACGGGATCGTAGATGGCTGCGGCGACTTTGTATATCGCGTTGTCTGCCAGCGCCTTCATCTCCGGCCAGTCCTTGATGTTGGGGCCGTATTCGAGCGGAGTGCCGAGCGGCTTGTTCCAGCCGTTGTACACCCTGCGCTCATATATCTTCTTGTCGTATTCGAAGGGAGGGATGGTATCGTCGTAGTCAAGCCCGTAAGCAGAGGTGAGCACGCCGCCGTTTGCCGCGGTGG
>CALWKO010000072.1 GCA_944381275.1 uncultured Clostridia bacterium
CTCGAACAGCGCCGCTCGCGGCTGTATGTTCGAGGATTTCGCCCGCTTTCTCGTCCGCCGCGTAGCGGTGGGTTTGAAAGCGGATTTCGCCTTGCGGCGAAGTAAAGTCGGTTCATCGAATAATAGCATATCCGCCGCAAGATTTCGCCTTTTTCCTTCTGATAAAAGCGGCATATTAAAGTATTGTGTATGAAGGAAAAAGATTTCGCGATTTTTGAGGGATGCATAAGTATGCTTATTGTTAATTGCATCCCTCAAAAATCATATTCTAATGCGCCTGCGGCACCTTAACTTTTGGACAGCGCCGCTTGCGGCTGTATGTCCAAAAATATCACGCGCCCTCTCGTCGCTCCGCGGTTTGAGGGCGCATATCACTTTTTGGCACACGAATAGTTGTTAATGGCATAATAGTGTATCTGTCAAAAAATATCACTTTTTACCTTCTGATAAAAGCGGCATATTTAATTATTGTATATGAAGGTAAAAAATCTCACGATTTTTATGGGGCGCTAACGCTGCGCAAACAATTACTTTGCGCCCCATAAAAATCATATTCCTCATTCCTTGCTTTTCTCCCCGCAATATGTTATAATACCTTTAATAACTATAATATATGCGTATGCGTGCGCACGTTATTTTATTGCGCGTGCGCACATTTATAGGACAAGGAGGTAAAAAAGTGGCTGAAAAGGCGTACGATCAAAGCACAATTCAGGTGCTGGAAGGTCTTGAACCGGTAAGGAAAAGGCCGGGTATGTACATAGGTTCCACCGATGAGCGCGGCTTGCACCATTTGGTTTACGAAGTGGTGGACAACGCCATCGACGAAGCTATGGCGGGATATTGCGATACGGTCTTGGTTGAACTGCAAGAAGACGGAAGCGTAGCCGTCACCGATAACGGGCGCGGCATTCCCACGGGAATAATAGAAAAGGAGGGCAAGTCCGCCGTGGAAGTGGTGCTCACCAAGCTGCACGCGGGCGGCAAGTTCGGCGGCGGCGGATATAAGTTTTCCGGCGGTCTGCACGGCGTGGGCGTTTCCTGCGTGAACGCGCTTTCAGAATGGCTGGAAGCGGAAGTTTATCAAAACGGCAAGATATACAAGATGTCCTTCAAGCGCGGCGTGACCCAGCATCCCCTGGAAGTGGTGGGCACCACGACCAAGAGAGGCACCAAGATAACTTTTTATCCCGATAGTCAGATATTCGAAACGCTCGAATTCAACTACGCCACCCTGCGCGACAGGCTGCAGGAGCTAGCCTATTTGAACAAGGGTTTAAAGATAATATTGGTTGACAAAAGGCCGCTTAAAGAAAACAAGGACGAATTCCACTACGAAGGCGGCATTTTGGAGTATATATACGAAAAGATGGAGGGGAAAGAACCCGTTCTGCCCCAGCCCTTCTATATCGATTATAAGGAAGATGACTACCAAATAGAAGTGGCGATGCAATACAACACCGGCTATACGGAAACCATCCTCACCTACGCCAACAACATCAACACGCACGAGGGCGGCACGCATTTGGAAGGCTTCAAAGCCGCGCTCACCAAGCTCTTCAACGACTACGGCACGGAACAGAAGATACTCAAAAACGACGAAAAATTGAGCGGTGAAGACTGCCGCGAAGGCATCGTGGCGATCGTGAGCGTAAAACTCATCGACCCGCAGTTCGAAGGGCAGACGAAGGGCAAGCTGGGCAACAGCTTTATGCGCACCGCCGTGTATAAGATAGTCATGGACAAGCTGGGCGAATATATGGAGGAAAACCCCAAGGACGCCCGCGAGCTGGTGAATAAATCCATCAACGCCAAAAAGGCGCGCGACGCGGCGAGAAACGCGCGCGAGCTCACCCGCCGCAAATCCGTGCTCGAATCCACCACCCTGCCCGGCAAGCTGGCGGACTGCTCCGAGCGCGATCCGCGCAAGTGCGAGATATACCTCGTAGAGGGCGATTCAGCAGGCGGCACGGCAAAACAGGGGCGCGACAGGCGGTTCCAAGCCATACTCCCCCTGCGCGGCAAGATCTTGAACGTGGAAAAAGCGCGCATTCACCGCGTGCTGGAAAGCGAAGAGATAAAGAACATGATAACCACCTTCGGCTGCGGCATCAACGAAAATTGCGACGAAGCCAAGCTCAAGTACGACAGGATAATATGCATGACGGACGCGGACGTGGACGGCAGCCACATAAGGATACTGCTGCTCACCTTCTTGTTCCGCTATATGCGCCCCGTTGTGGAGCACGGGCACGTCTATATCGCCCAGCCGCCGCTTTATAAGGTGACCAAAAAGGGAAGCAAGCAGGAGTACTACTTCTACTCCGACGACGAGCTGGAAGAATTCCTCGTGAGCATAGACCGCAAGGGCGAAGTGCAGCGCTATAAAGGCTTGGGCGAGATGGACGCCGATCAGCTGTGGGAAACCACCATGGACCCGGAAAAGCGCACGCTTTTGCGCGTTACCATGCAGGATGCGGAAGAGGCGGACAGGCTGTTTTCCCTGCTGATGGGCGACGAGCCGGAAGCCAGAAGAAAGTTCATTGAAGAAAACGCTACGCTCGTTACCGATCTGGATATTTAAGAGGTGGAATCATGATAAAAGATGTCAATAAAAAAGATATAGACGAAATGCTCGCCGGCACCAAAGTGGTGGACATAAACGTGGAAGGAGAGATAAAAAAATCCTTCATAGCTTACGCCATGGCGGTCAACGTATCGCGCGCCATTCCCGACGTGCGCGACGGCTTGAAGCCCGTGCACCGCAGGATACTTTTCGATATGTACAACGAGCTTTCCCTCACCGCGGATAAGCCCTACCGCAAGTGCGCGCTCATCGTGGGCGATGTGCTCGGTAAATTCCACCCCCACGGCGACTTGTCGGTATACGACGCGCTCGTCAGGCTGGGTCAGGACTTTTCCATCCGCTGCACCCTGGTGGACGGCCACGGCAACTTCGGCAGTGTGGACGGCGACCCGCCCGCCGCTTACCGTTATACGGAGGCAAGACTGAGCAAGATAGCGGGAGAAATGCTGCGCGATATAGAGAAGAAGACGGTGGACTTCTACCCCAACTTCGACGACACGCGCGAACAGCCCGTCGTCCTGCCCTCCCGCTACCCCAACCTGCTTGTAAACGGCTCCGACGGTATAGCCGTGGGTATGGCGACATCTATCCCTCCTCACAACTTGGCGGAGGTGGTTAACGGTACCATCGCCCTGCTCGACAACCCCGATATGGATATCGACGAGCTCATCGAATACATCCCCGCGCCCGACTATCCCACCGGCGCGCTGATAATGGGCAGAGCGGGCATTAAAAAGGCGTACAAGACGGGCAAGGGCAACGCCATCATCCGTTCGCGCACGGAGATAGAGGAGATGCCCGGCGGAAAGAGCCGCATCATAGTCACCGAGATCCCCTACCAGGTGAACAAGGCGAAACTCATCGAGAGCATCGCCGACATGGTAAAGCAGAAGAAGATAGAGGGTATAAGCGACGTGCACGAGCAGTCCGACCGCGAAGGCATGCGCATAGTGATAGAAGTGAAGAAGGATGTAAGCCCGCAAGTGGTGCTCAACCTGCTCTTCAAGCACACGCAAATGCAGATAAGCAACCCCATGATAATGCTCGCCCTGGTGGACGGAGTGCCCAAGCTGCTCAATTTGAAGGAGATCTTGGAAGCGTACATAAAGCACCAAAAGGACGTGGTCACCCGCCGCACCAAGTACGATTTAGACAAGGCTCAGGAGCGCGAGCACATCTTGCTTGGCTTGGTAAAGGCGCTTGCCAACATCGACGAAGTGGTGGACCTGCTCAAAAAATCGCGTGACAGAGCGGACGCCGTTATCAACCTGTGCGACAGGTTCGAACTCACCGAAAAGCAAGCCAACGCCATTTTGGATATGAGGCTGCAAAGGCTCACGTCCCTGGAAGTGGAAAAACTTCAAGCGGAACTTGCCGAACTTGAAAAGGTGATAGCCGACTTAAAGGACATCCTCGCCAACCCTCAGCGCGTGATAGACATCATCAAGAAGGAGATGGGCGAGATACGCGACAAGTACGCGGACAAGCGCCGCAGCGAGATCTCTATCGACTATTCCGATTTGGATATAGAAGACCTCATCGAGCAGGAAGACATAGTCGTCACCGTCACCCACGACGGCTACATCAAGCGTATGGCGGTGGATGAATACCGCACCCAGCGCCGCGGCGGCGTGGGCGTTACCGCGATGAAGGCGAAGGAAGAGGACTTTGTGGAAAACGTCATCTCCACCAATACGCACGTCCCTCTCCTCTTCTTCAGCAACAAGGGCAAGGTTTACCGCATAAAGGGCTGGCAGATACCCGAAGCCTCCAAGACGAGCAAGGGCAGAGCCATGATAAACGTGCTCAATCTGGAAGAAGGAGAGAAGATAAACGCCTACGTCCCCATGCCCGCGGGCAGCGACGGGTACCTGACCATGGCGACCAAGCAAGGACTTATCAAGCGCACCAGCCTTGACGAATTCGAGCGCATAAACAACAACGGCAAGATAGCCATCTCCCTCACCGAGGGCGACGAACTCATCGGCGCCCAGCTCACCTCGGGCAGCGACGAACTGCTCATGGCGTCCACGGGAGGCAAGTGCATCCGCTTTGCCGAAAGCGACGTGCGCCCCACCGGCAGGACGAGCCAAGGCGTGAGGTCCATCAAGCTCGCCGAGGGCGAAACGGTGGTCGACATGACCAAGGTGAAGGACGGCGTAGAGGTGTTCACGCTCACTCAAAATGGCTACGGCAAGCGTTCGGACATCTCCGAGTATTCGCTCCAAGGCAGGGCCGGAAAGGGCGTTAAGGCGGGAAATTTGACGGAAAAAACGGGCAACATCGTCAACCTCAAGCTGATCGATCCTCAAAACGAGGACATCATAATCATCGCCGACAACGGCATAACCATCCGCATCCATGCGGACGAAGTTTCCAAGATGTCCAGGGCGACTCAGGGCGTGAAGGTGATGAGGCTGAAGGACGAAAACGCCAAAGTCGTGGCGTGCGCGATAGTGCCCCGCTCCGACGACGAAGAAACGGTAAAGCCGGAAGAAGCGCAGGATAAAGCCGATAATACGGAAGAAGCCGAGCAGACTCAAAGCGCCGACAGCACGGAAGAAAAACCGGACGACGGCAACGAGTAAAAAGCAAACTAAGGGGGCTTGCAAAAGTCCCCTTTAATTACCCGCACTGGGCCCCAGTAGAACACTTTAAGCGGGTGCCTTCCGCTCATTTTTGCGCGATATGTCGTTTGTTGTAGGAGGTACTACAACTGCGCGCCATCTCGCACAAAACTGAACGAAATTCACCTCGCTAAAAGCGAGCATTTTGCGGTGGCGTAATAGCACATAT
>CALWKO010000073.1 GCA_944381275.1 uncultured Clostridia bacterium
TCGTGCCTCACTACCAGCGATATTCCCGCCGCCATGACGGGCAAAAAGAGCAAAAAGCCGAAAGAAGGCTGCAACACGTAAGAAGGTCCGCCGCCCGTAGTGAATACGGGTATTCCGATAAGCCCCATAACCACATATATTATCTGCGAAAGCGCGGCGGAAAGCGGCGACAAAAAACAGCCCGCAAGCGCAGTTGCCAGGGTGAGCAAGGACATAGCCACCGGCTGCATGGGTATTTTGATAAACCCGAAAATAACTGTGATAGCCACAAAAAGCGCGATGAGCGCCACTTCCCTCGCCCGCCTTTTGGGGCGCGGCTTTACGGGCGCGGTTTCGCCCCCTTTGCCTATCACATGCGCGTTTATATCGCAATCCTTGTTATTCACTTCTTCGTCACGCATCATAACGTGTTCAAGTGTAAAGAAATGCAGGGCGTTTGTCAACTCAAACACCCCGACTTGTCAACCTTATTATGTAAAATTATTTTTTGCGGAAAAATTTAAAGCTGCGTTTGCGCCCGTTGTTTTCTTCGCCGCCGCTCTCTTCTGTATTGCCGTTATTGACGTTTGCGCCGCCGTTGTTTTCGTCCACGCCCGCGTTATTTTCACTGCCGCTGCCGCTGTTTTCACTAGCGACTCTGCCCTTATTATCCGCAATAGGCTCGCGCGCGCCCTCATTTACGGCGCCGTTTTCCGCCTCCTCGGCGGGGCGTTCTTCTTGTGCGGGCGCTTGTTTATTCGCCTCGTCTGCGGGGGCGGTATCGTCGCTTTCGGGCAGCTCGGCGCCCATAAAGACGTCTTTGTCTTTATACTCTTTCAGCACGCCTTCCAGGGCGGCTTTCAACCGCTCTTCTCCGCCCTCTTCCACGTACTCTTTTTCCCGCTCTTTCATCTCCTCTTGTGCGGTTTTGTCCATAAGTATATCCATGGCTGCCTTCACCGCGGCGGCGCCGTCCTCCACGACGGGGCACACTCCCTTGAGCGCCTTGCACGCCGCCTTCTGCGCCCTGTTCACGGGCGGGAGAATGACGGCGGGAATACCGTTTTTCATCACCTCGGCAACTATGAACGCCGTGGGAGCTATCACCGCCACGTCCGCAATTTTATACAGGGAGTCCACGCTCTCTTCCCCCGCGACTATCACGGCGGGGCAATCCTTTTCCGCCCTTCTTGCGCCGCGGCTTCCGCCCGCGAGCACCGTTTGGATCACGTCGGAGTAGGCGGCAAATTCGCGCGCCGCGTCCATCGCCCTGCCCGAACAGTATCTGCCGCCCATGACGAGCACGATGGGCTTACCTTCCTTAACGCCCGCTTCCTGCCTCGCCTTTTCCTTGATTGCCGTACTTGTGCGCACGGGCATGCCGGTTGTGAGGATTCTGCTCTTATCTATCCCCTTCCTTCCCAAAAGTTCGGCGCACTTCTTCGTGCCGGTGAGGTATAGGTCCGCTCCTTTCAAACTCATGCCCTGCGAAGGGGCGAGGTCGTAGACGCCCGCTATCACGCAGCCCTTGTAACCCGTAGTCTTGGCGGCGGAGAGGGTGAGAGCCAGGGTGCGCGGAGTGAGGCACACCACCGCCTTGGGATAAAAGCGGTAGAGCACGTTTTCGCACTTTTCGTGCGCGGAGACGGGGCGCTTTATCCTGCTCTCCTTGAACTCCTTGGGCTTTTTTTCCTTTATCTTGTATCGCTTGATGAATTTCTTCAAAAAAAGTCCGCTCAGCTTGGGGCAGTATCTGCTTGCCAGGATGTAACCTTTTATGCCGCTGCCCGCGCTTATCTCCCCCTCGTCCACGAACACCACGTCGGTGAGAGTGCCCTCGAAGGCGTGCGCGATCACGCCGGCGGCGTTGTCGTAAAGTCCGCTTTTGCCCATCACCACTATGCAGTCGTTCATACTCTCCTCCTGCGCAGCATATCCCCCGCTTGCATGGGAACGGGGCAGATTATCTCCACCCGCTCGCGCACCAATTTTGCGTCGTCGATCTCCTCTCCGCTTTCGTTGCGCATATTGGTCAAAGTGAAGGTTTTTGCCGTGTTTTCACCGTTTGCGCACAGCGTTTCCAGCTCCTGCCCGCACTTGAATCTGCCGCGCTGTTCCACCACGTATCTGTTGCCGCTCCCCGCGAGCACTATCCCCACGAAGTCGTACTCCTGCGCGGGGCGGGAGGTTTCGTAGCTCACCTTGCCGCCGCCGAAGTAAAAGCCGGTGGAATAGGTGCGGTGACTGTGCTTATTCACCTCATCGAGCGCCGCACGAGGCAGAGGTTTGCCCTGCTCCATGGCGTCTATCGCCGCGCGGTAGGCGGACACCGCCGAGGCGCAATAATACCTCGTCTTCATTCTTCCCTCTATCTTGAAGGAATAAACGCCCGCATCCTTGAGCTGCTTTAAGTGCTCTATCATGCACATATCCGCGCTGTTAAGAATGTAACTCCCGCGCTCGCTCTCCCCTATGGTGAGCGGAGTGCTCCCGCCCGCGGTGATCGTGTACTCCCAGCGGCAGGGCTGCGCGCAGTCCCCGCGGTTGCTCCCCCTGCCCGTGAGATAGTCGGAAAGCAGGCACCGCCCGCTGTAAGATATGCACATCGCGCCGTGCACGAACGCTTCTATCTCCACTTCCTCGGGCAGAAAATCGCGCATACGTCTTATGTTTTCCAAGCTCATCTCGCGCGCGGTCACTATCCTCTTCACCCCCATGTCCGCCCAAAATGCGGCGGCGTAGGAATTGGTGGTGTTAGACTGGGTGGACACATGCACATGCATGTTGGGGGCTGTCTTCCTTACAAGCGAGATGACGCCCGGGTCGGCGGCGATAACGCCGTCCGCACCCAGCTCGCTCAGCATTTGAATGTAGTCGGTGAGGGCGGGAAAATCTTCGTCGCGGGCGTAGATGTTCACCGCGGCGTACAGCTTTTTGCCCGCGGCGTGGGCGAGCGCAATGCCGCGCCCGATGTCCCCGTCCATGCTCTTATCCGCACGCAGGGAAAAACCGCCGCCGGCATACACCGCGTCCGCGCCGAAGTGCAGCGCCGTTTTGAGTTTTTCTATGTCCCCCGCGGGGGCGAGAAGTTCCGTCATCACTTCACCTCTGTCACGGCTATGCCGTCCTCCCAAAATATTTGCGTATTTCCCACGCACGATATATGCTTTAAGTATGCGCGCATATTCACAACTATCGTGCGGTGCTTGTGCGGCGGGTATTCCTCCCCCTTCACAAGTCCCAGATAGTTCACGTCGTCGGAGATGATAAGTCCGTTTTTGTCCATATTTTTTAAGACGGTATCGAATATCTCCTTGTATGCGCTCTTGGGTCCGTCGATAAAGACAATCCCGTATCTTTTGCCCTCGATGACCGCGGGCAGTATCTCCTTTACGTCTCCTTGATAAGCGTGCATGCGCCCTTCTATCCCCAGCTCCTTCCACAGCTCTCTTGCCCGCGCAAGCCGCTCCCCGTCCAGCTCGATGGTGTCCACCTCCGCATTGCAGGCTGTTGCCATCACGGACGAAGAATAGCCCACCGCCGTGCCCACTTCCAAAATGCGCCGCGGCTGCATCCGCTCGCAGCACTCCCTTAAAAGTTTGGCGCAGGCGCCGCCGCACACGGGGATAAAATCCTCCTTGGCGCGCAGGTAGGCGCGGCGCAGGATCTCTTCTTTACTCATACTTCTATCACGATGGGCAGTATCATGGGCTTTTGCCTGCACTGCGCGTCGAAGTAGCGGGTAAGGGTGCGCTTTAATTTGCGCTTGAAGTTCGCCCTGTCGTCCGCCGACTTATAGTCGCGCTCGCCCAAAACTTGGGTGACGAGTCCGCGCACTTCCTCTATATTCGCGTCCTCAAGCGGCAATCCGCGCGTGATGACTTCGGGCGGGGCGAGCTGCTGCCCTTCCGCCAAAGCCACCGTGACGAGCACTATCACCATGCCGTTGTTGCTCATCACCTTCCTGTCGCGCAAGGTGACGTTGTCCACGTCCGTGAGCCCGTCCACATACACGTTGCCCGCCTCAACGCCCTCCGCCTGCTTGAGCGAATGCTTGTGCAAAACGTAGCGCGAACCTATCTCCGCAATGGCTATCTGCGAGCTCTTTATGCCCAAGGACACGGCGAGAGCTTCGTGCTGCCTGAGGTGGCGGTATTCGCCGTGCACGGGTATGAAAAATTCCGGCTTGACCAAAGAGAGCATGAGTTTGAGCTCGTCCTGGCAGGCGTGGCCGGAAACGTGAAGCGCTTCCAGCGAGCCGTAAAGCACGGTTGCGCCGCGGCGGTAGAGGTTGTTTATCACCGTATACACGAGTTTTTCGTTGCCGGGGATGGGGTTGGATGAGATGACCACCAAGTCGTGGTCGTTCACTTCTATCTTATCTTCTCCCGCCGCCATCCTGGTGAGCGCGCTCATCGGTTCGCCCTGCGAGCCGGTGGTGATAAGGCATTGCTTGGAGTAGTGGTGCTTGTGCATCTCCTCCTGCTCTATCACCGTGCCGTCCTTAACGCGCAGCAGTCCCAGCTCGCGCGCCATGCCGGAGACGTTCACCATGCTCCTGCCGTTGAAGACTATCTTGCGCCCGTAGCGTTCGCATATGTCCACTATCTGCTGCAGCCTGTTCACGTTGGAAGCAAAGGTGGCGATGATTATCCTCTTGTCGTGATTGGTGGCGAAGATGCGTTCGAGCGTTTCGCCCACCTTGCGCTCGGAGATGGTCGTGCCCGGCTTTTCCACGTTGGTGCTCTCGCCCAACATCAGCTTTACGCCCGAATCGCCTATCTCCGCAATGCGCGTGAGGTCCATCACCTGCCCGTCCACGGGGGTGAAGTCTATCTTGTAGTCGCCCGTGTGGAACACCCTGCCGACGGGAGTGGTGACGCACAGCGCAAACGCGCCCGAAATGCTGTGACTCACGCGGATAAATTCCACTGAAAAACAGCCCGCATTTATAACGTCCCCGCCCTGTAAGGTGACTATCTTG
>CALWKO010000074.1 GCA_944381275.1 uncultured Clostridia bacterium
AACATTTACGAAACTAGTGTCTAATGCCCGAACAGCTCTGTTATCTTCGGGCGTTTTTGGTCCACATCCTGCAAAAGCGGTAATTGCACCTGCAACAAGCACAAAGCTTATCAGTATACAAAATAATTTTTTCATATTTACCCACCTCTTGAAACATGGTTTTAAAAATTATAACATTTATCTTTAAATTTGTCAACATCTGCGTGCGATTCAAAATTGTGCATTTCCTTTAATATATCCGCCCTTTTGTCTTGACCGCGCGGGGCGGGCGTGATAAAATTATTGCGGAGGTGAAGAATATGAACCAAGTTATTCAGGCAATTAAAACAAGGCGCAGCGTGCGCGCATACAAGGCGGACGCGGTGCCGGAAGATATGCTGAACGCGGTGCTGGAAGCAGGCACTTACGCCCCTACCGGCATGGGCAAGCAATCGCCCGTAATAGTGGCGGTGACGGACAAAGCCACCCGCGACATACTCATGAAGATGAACGCGGCGGTTATGGGCGTGAGCTCCGACCCTTATTACGGAGCGCCCGTCATCGTACTGGTGCTGGCGGATCCCGCCGCGCACACCTATGTGCAGGACGCAAGCTGCGTGCTGGAAAACATGATGCTCGCCGCGCATTCGCTGGGATTGGGAAGCGTGTGGGTGAACCGCGAGAAGGAGATGTTTGAAAGCAAAGAAGGCAAAGCCCTGCTTGAAAAGTGGAATCTCCCCTCGACGCTGGCGGGAGTGGGCTCGATCGCGCTCGGCTATCCTGCGGGAGCTCTTCCCGAAGCAAAGCCGCGCAAAGACGGCTATATCGTAAGAGTATAATCAAAAGAAAAGGCGCGCCGCGGGCGCGCTTTTTTCTGCCTTAGCCTAAGTAATCGGCAAAGATTTTAAGCCAGAGCTGCATAGAAGTCAGCTCGCTTTCGGCAAGGAGTTTTGCTAGTTTTTCCGCCTTGCTGTCCTCACGCGTGCTGTATTTGCTCTTGTCGTCGTAGCAAGCCAATGCGGCATAATATCTCTTGCGCTCTTCATAGCGAATATCTACGGGCAAAAGCCCCAATAAGATAAGTTCGTAGGTGAGCAAAAGCCTGCCCGTCCTGCCGTTTCCGTCCACAAACGGGTGGATGCGCTCAAATAGTATGTGATGCATGGCGAGGCTGAGGAATACCTTGCCGAAATCGGGTTTTTCCGCTTGGATAAGGCGTATATTCTCTGCGGTATCTTTACTCAAAACATCTAAAAATTCCCGCATTTTTTCCTGCACTTCACTCGGCTTGCAGGGGGTGTAGACCACATGAAGGATGTCCCCCACAAAATTTTGTATTGTGCGATATTCGCCCGCGCCTTCCTGCCCCTTCAATACATAGGAGTGCAGTTGCTTTATGAATTCTTCGGTTATAGGCAGCCTTTCCTTTATCGCCGCAAGCAGAAAATCAAATGCCTGCTTATACCCCACTATGTCCTCGTGTTCGCGGAAAGATCGCGCGCTTGCCGTTATCCCCTTTTCCAAAAGAAGGCGAGTTTCGTCATAGGTAAAGGTGTTGCCCTCTATGGCGTTGCTGCTGTGTGTTGAGGATATGGCAAATTCGTTGTAAAAGTAAGCCACACCCTCCTTGGGCAGAGGGCGCATTGAGCGCATTTTTTCAAAGCACTCCCCTATTTTTGCGATTATGTCCACATATTTTGGCTGCAAATTCATCGGCTTACTCATATTTTACCTCTCTACTATTTTACCCATTTACGCGGGCGGTGTCAATAATAACTTTTCACTCTTGACGATTCGCCCGTTCGGTGGTAAAATAAGAGCATAAAGATATTGGGAGGAATTATGAATAAGATAATTTCAATAAGCCGCGAATTCGGAAGCGGCGGCAGAGAGCTGGGCAAGCGCCTGGCGGACAAATTGGGCTGCGCCTACTACGACAAGGAGATCGTGCAGGAGATCGCCAACCGTTCGGAACTCTCTATACACTACGTGAATGACATAATCGAGCATCGTCCCTCATTTTCTTTCCCCATACACACGGGCGCTAGCTTTATGATGACCGATTCAATTTGGAATCCTACCCAAACGATATTCTCCGCTCAATGCGAGATTTTGCGCGAGATGGCGGAAAAGTCCGACTGCGTGGTCGTGGGCAGATGCAGCGACTATATTCTGCGCGATTTTAAACCGTTGAAACTCTTCGTTTATGCGGAGATGGAGCACAAGATAGCCCGCTGCCGCGAGAAAAAACCGGACGAAACGCGCACGGACAGGCAAATGGCGCGCATGATCAAGAACATAGATAAGCACCGCGCAAAATATTATGAATTTTTCACCGCGCACCGCTGGGGAAACAAGCGGCTTTACGACATATGCATAAATACCTCGCACATATCCGTAAAGGATGTGGCAAGCGTGCTCGCCGACTATGTGCACCTGTGGAATCCCCACGAAAATTAAGTGATCAAACCCGCCCGTAGGTCAAGGCGGCAATATGTGAAAATGAGCCGCGGCAAATAAGGCCGCGGTTTTTTGATATATGCAAAATTTCTATGCTTTCGGCTTGTGAGCTCGGCGATAAACACCCTGCCCGTAATCAAATAGACAATTTTTCTTGACATACATAAAGCGCGCCTGTATAATAATGATGATAGTACGAAATCGTACTATCTTTGCATAATATGCAGCGTATGAGCTTGCTATAATAAAAGTACGTACAAAATCGTACTATAAAGCGAGCGCGGACTTTATCGCAGGGAGAGAGAAAAATGGATGACGAAAAAAATAAGGTTTACACTAAAGCGGACGAACTTTGCGATGTGAGCAAGAGCGCGCAGGCGGACGCCGCGCGGATGAACGAGCGGCTGAATAGGCTGATAAGCAGGATAAACGGCGGCTACTATATTTGGGCGAAAAAGCACGGCTTGCAGGAAAACAAGCTGAACGTGCTATACGCGCTGAGCGACGGCAAGACGCACACGCAGACGGAGATAAGCCGCACCTTTCTGATACCTAAAACCACGGTGAACAGCGTGGTGAAAAAACTTGAAGAAGAGGGGCTGATAGAAAGCGGCGGCAGCAGGAAAAGCAGGCAAATATGCCTTTCTTGCAAGGGCAAGGAATATGCTTTTGCCACGCTGGACACTCTTTTTAAAGCGGAGCATACGGCGATGGAGCATCTGCTGAAAAAATACGGCGAACAATTCTTTACCGCATACGAGGAATATGCGGCGGTGCTGGAGGAAAACCTTCTTAACTAGGTATGAAAAAGACGGATAACAAGCAGCTTTTCGGCTCTACCCGTCCCGGCAAGCTGTTCTTTATAGCCGCCATTCCCGGCTCGATAGGCATGCTGGCTTCTTCCATCTATCAATTGATGGAGGGGATAATGGTGGGGCAATTTTTGGGCGATACGGCGTTTGCCGCCGTCAACCTTGCCATGCCGTTTGTAATCATAAACTTTGCCGTTGCCGACCTTATCGGCGTGGGCTCTTCCGTGATAATATCCCACTCATTGGGCAGAAAGGAATACGATAGGGCGAATAACGTATTCACTTGCGCGTGCATAGGAATTGCGGCTTCCGGCGCGGTGCTGGGGGCGATACTTTTCGGCTTATCTTCTCCCCTGCTCTCCGCCATGGGCGCGGAGGGCGAACTTTTGGAGCTGGGCACGCAATATCTGCGCGTGTATGCGCTGTGCTCGCCCATAACCACCGCCGTCTTTGCGGTGGATAACTACTTGCGCATATGCGGAGTTATCCGCGGCAGCCTTATTATGAACATATGCATGTCCTTGCTGTGCATGGGTTTGGAGTTTTTGTTCTTGTATGTGTTCAAATTCGGCGTGTGGGGCGCGGCGCTCGCCACGGCGCTTGGCATGATGGTGTGCGTTATCGGCGCGTTTATACCCTTTTTTGCGGGCAAGATGTCCCTTAAATTCGTCCGCCCCAAGTTCAACATGAAGGACATAAGAAGGACTGTTTCCTGCGGCATGCCCAACTTTTTGAACAACGTGGCGGCGCGCCTTACTTCCATATTCATGAACATACTTTTGCTGCGCTTCGGCGGCGAAGCGGCAGTTTCGGTATACGGCGTGCTCATGTATGCGGACGGAATAATTCAGCCCCTGCTCTACGGCGCGTGCGATTCCCTCCAGCCGGCGATCGGCTTCAATTGGGGCGCGGGAGATACGCGCCGCGCGCTGAGCATAGAAAAATATTGCTTTGCCGCCTGCGCGATACTCTCCGTCCTGTTTGCCGCCGTACTCATGTGCGTGCCGGAGGGGATCACCCGCCTGTTCATATCCTCCCCGAGCGCGGAGATTATGGATATGTCGAAGCAAGCGCTCGTCATATTTGCGTGCACGTATTTTGTGCGGTGGATCTCCTTTGCCGCGCAAGCCTTCTTCTTGGCGATAGGCAAATCCGTACAAGCCACGATCCTATCCGTTTCGGTGGCGCTGGTGATGCCGCTCGCGCTGATGGGCGCATTCTACCCCCTCCGCCTTTACGGCTTGTGGATAAACACGCCCGTAACGGCGGGGATCGTGGGCGTGATGGCGATTATAATGCTTGCAATCTTCTTTGTAAAGTTGAAAAAATCCGCTCCCCCAAGCGGGGATATAAAGGACGTGGGCGCGGAGAAAATAATATGACAGAATATTTTTCTTTTATATGCCCATAACGTTTGACAAGCACATTTTTATATGATAAAATTTGTAAGCAAAAAAAATTGTGGTTTTGGTTGCCTGATTTTGCGCGGGTGTAGTTCAATGGTAGAATTCCAGCCTTCCAAGCTGGCCGTGTGGGTTCGATTCCCATC
>CALWKO010000075.1 GCA_944381275.1 uncultured Clostridia bacterium
TCCCATTCCGAACACAGAAGTTAAGCCTCTTAGCGCCGAATGTACTTGGCTGGAAACGGCCCGGGAGAATAGGACGTCGCCGGTTTTTCTTTTAAGCGAAAGAAAGAAGGGATGAAGGGTAGCGCGGTTTACAACCGCCGTTACCCTTCTTTCTTTCGCTTGTCTTAGGGGCAACCCCGCCATTCGCTCCGCTTGAGCCGCGGTTTCCCCTCTTTTTGCGGCACACTTGGGCAGGGTAGCGCGCATTACTTAGCCGCAAAAATTCACCCCTTCTGTGCTCCGCACGGCTCCGCGAGAGGCAGTCGCCTCTCTCAAGGATACGCTTGGCAAAAGTGCGATTTTGCCGCGCTCTATTACACTGCTTTATCTCTCCGCAAAGGCTTTTAACATTAATGTGTAACCTTGTTTCTTCGCACTTGCGCAAGCTCCGCCTTGCTCACGCACGGCTCCGCGAGAGGGCAAGCCTCTCTTAAGGTAACGCTTGGCATTTGCCGCGCTTTATTTACAAGAAAGCAAACCTTTTGGCTTGATAGCCATAGTTTAATACATACGAGGTTAATGCATACGAGATGTGTTTTTTTATAGTGCGAAGTATATATATTACTCTACAATCAAGATGTTGTAACTATCGTGATTACAATGCAAATATCGAGAAGAAAAACTTCTTGCCATAATAATACGGCAACGCTTAGCATTTGCCGCGCTTTGTTTACAAGAGAGTAAAAGTTTTTCTTTTTTGCCGTATTAAACGTTAATACATACGAGGTCAATGCATACGAGATGTGTTTTATTTATAGTGAGAAATATATATATATTATTCTATAATCAAAATGTTGTAATCGTCGTAGTTATAACGCGGGAATTAAAGAGAAAACTTTTTGTTATAATTATAGCTTTCTTAGAAAACTAAGAAAAGCAAAAATATGTGCTGTATACATAATTTTCACAAATACTATATTTGATAAAATATCCCATTTTGGGATAAATTTTTGCGTAAAGTATAATTCACAATACATAACGTACGGGTTGCATTGCGCGCGGGTAAGTTAGGTATCTAAAAGATACTTAGAAAAAGAGGGTGTCAGCTTTTGTGGACAGTTCGTTTTTTGTCTTTATGTCGGTTGACAGGGAGCAGGGAGGAGCACACTACTATTTTAATATTCCTGTTGTTAAATAGGTCGTGAAAATGTTGGGTGGCAACTATAGTTGCCACTTGATTTTATAGCTGCTCGAGAGTTCTTTTGCTAGGCTAATTATGGTGAGAGGTGGCACTTAGGCATCCAAAAGATACTTAGCATAGCGTGCGGTTTGCATTGCGCGCAGGTAAGTTAGGTATCAAAAAGATACTTAACATAGTGCGCGGTTTGCATTGTGCGCGGGTAGGTTAGGTATCCAAAATATATTTAGAAAAAGAGGGTGTCAGCTTTTGTGGACAGTTGAGTTTTAGTGCGTGTTTTTGTTCGTTGGATGAAACGGGGGGTTGGATAAATGCTCGATTATTTTAATATTGCATATTAACTCGGTAATAGAGGGAAGGGGTGGCAACTATAGTTGCCACCCGTGTTATACGCGTATCATAACATTTTTTCATGCCGCGCAAAGAGATTTGACGAGCAAATCGCAATTTTTCATGCCGAACAAAGAGATTTGTGGGGCAAATCGCCACCTTTGGCAATAGCTTCTGCGAAGAAAAAAGCCTAAATGCTCATTACTTCACATCAAGGCTTCATAATTTGGCTAGCCAAAGTATCACTTTTTAGGGGTAGATATAGCGCGCTTTTTCTTTTTTCTTTATCCCCCAAAAAAACATTTACCTATTGTTTTTTCCATCTCCTTATGTTATACTAAAGGCGGAATAACAGTGCTTTTCGTAAGAAAGGGGCGGCGAGTCGCCGTCTTTGCACAATTGGTTACCGTATTCGCTGCGACGAACCTGCAAAACCTTTTCATCCGAAAAGTTTTGCCGAGCCGGTCCGTCTCCGTTCAGCCGAAATGCTCGACGTAGCTCGGCAAAGCCCGCTTTGCAAAATCTACGTCTGTGCGTTTCGCCATACATCTTGGTGTTGTTCCGAACAAGCCGCCCCTTCCGCGCCGTGCGGAAGAGGGCGGGAAGGGGGATTTTTGTGATAGTATATCGCGAGCTTAAATCGGTGCAGGAGGACCTGGGGATTCCGTTAAAGACGCTGTTCGCGTTGAGTAACAATTTGGAAAAGCACTATAAAATCGCCTATATTCCCAAAAAGGATGGGACGCAGCGTAAACTTTGCGTGCCCGATTACATACTCAAAAAGGCGCAGAGGGCGATAACGGACGTGATTTTGAGCGGATACTTCGTATCTCGGTTTGCATGCGGGTATGTATATAACAAGAGTATTTTACACAACGCCTTGCCGCATGTGGGAAAGGCGCGCATTTTGAAGCTGGACATAGACGGCTTTTTTGATCACATAAGTTATTCGCAGGTAAAGGACATCGTATTTTATAAGGAAAAATTCTCCGAGCCGGTGCGCGTTTTGCTCGTCATGCTGTGCTATTTCCGCGAATCTTTGCCGCAGGGCGCGCCCTCTTCGCCCGCGATCACCAATATCATAATGCGTGAGTTTGATGAAAAAGTCGGCGCATTTTGCGCGGAAAGAGGGGTGGAATACACCAGGTATTGCGACGACATGACTTTTAGCGGCGATTTTGAAGCGGACGAGATCATCGCATTTGTAAAGGGCGAGCTGAGGGCGATGGGACTGTTTTTGAAAAACAGAAAAACCGCGCTCATCCCCGCATGCAAGAGGCAGGTCGTTACGGGCGTTGTGGTGAACGAAAAGCCCAACCTGCCCAAAGAATACCGCCGAAACATCCGCCGCGAGATATACTACATCAAGAAGTTCGGACTTGACGAGCACATCAAGCGGACGGGGGAATCGGACGGTGAAAAATACTTGTCCTCGTTGAAGGGCAGGGTGGCTTTTGTGTTACAAATCACGCCCGACAATCGCGAATTTATCGAGTACAACAAGTTTTTGAAGGACATTTCCGCTTGAAAACAGGCTAAAGAGGGTCGGCCTCCCCGCCTTTGGCGCTTGCGAAGTTCGCGCCGTTATGCTATTATATCTGTATGGATAAAAATTCCGAGAAGAAGAAGGGCGACAAAATCGCCGAAATATTGTTCAATGCGGTGGGGCTCATCGTGGCTTTTGCCGGGTTTATCGCCGTACTTTTTGTGGGCGTGTTCTTGACGGCGAGTTCGATTTACGGCGTATATTTGAGTTTTTCGCTGGAAGGGGCGGGCAAGGTGGTGTGCGGCATATTGCTCTCCTTGCTCATGCTGGCGGCGAGCGGCTTTTTGGCGTATGCGGATATACTTATAGTAAGGGCGGTATTTAAGCGCATGTGCGAAAAGACGGACGGCGGCAAGGACGGAGATAAGCGGATAAAGTCCGCGGAGCTGAGCGCGCAAGAGGGCGAAACGGAGATAGCCGAATAGAGGATATATGAAAGAGGATATAAAAAAGCATAACGAGCACGTCCTTCGCACGTGCGAACAAGAGCAGGCGCGCTTTGCTTCGCGCGAGAGGCAGGTGCGCTCCAATCAGCGCATGAGGGCGGCGATGATAATCATCGTGGTCGCCGTAATACTCATAATCGCCTGGGTGATAGCGGGCATAATGAGGGAAACTTCCATGTTCATAGTGGCGGGGGTGGCGTCCGGCGTGGCGCTTCTTTCCCTTATTCAGCTCATACCGTTCAGGTTGGGATATACCCGCGTAAAGCAGGGGTATGTGGTGACGTCCTGCTTTCAGCTGCTGCGCAGGTGCAACTATATCCCCGATACGCACAAGGGCAAGCCGGTGATAGGCATCGCCGCGGGCGTTTTTAAGGATAAAAAGAAGATGTATTACATCTCCTTGCCTGCAAGCCTGACGCATTTGGGCAAGGAATGCTTTATGAATTGCCGCGATCTGCGCGGCGTCACTTTCCGCGGAAAGAGCGAACTGCAATATGTGGAAGAAAAAGCTTTTTGCAACTGCATAAACCTCTACGCCTTTTGCAGCGGCGGAGAGGTGATAAGGATAGGCGAGAGCGCCTTTGAAAATTGCCGCTCCCTGCGCTGCGCCTACTTCGGCGAAAATGTGGAAAAGATGGGGCGCAACGCCTTCGCTTCGTGCGGAAACCTCTCCTTGGTCAGCGCATCTTCCAAAGTGACGGAATTGTTAAAGTCCACGTTCAACGGCTGCCGCAGTTTGGTAAGCATGCCCCTTCCTTCCGCGCTGGAGAGGATAGAGGACGATTGCTTCGGCTATTGCGCTGCCATGGAGGCGGCGGACATCCCGGAAAAAGTCGCCTATATCGGCAAGGGCGCGTACACCGACTGCCGCTCGCTCAAAGAAGTTACCATCCGCTCCAAACCGGAGTTTATCGGCAACAACGCTTTCCGCAATTGCGACAAAGCCGTAATCACCTTTACCGCCGTAAAAAAGCAGGACAAGAATTGGAACGGTCAATGGGCGGACAAGAGGTGCGAGGTGAAATACAGTAAATGATTTTTGAGGGACGCAAATTACTTTTTGCGGAGTGATAGCATCCCTCAAAAATCGCGAAATCTTTTACCCTCATAAAATTTTATATGTCTTCGTACTATTCTTGAGGGTAAAAGGCGAAATCTTGCGGCGGATATGAATAAACTCTATGAAATACTTGCCGTTCGCCGCAAGGCGAAATCCGCCCT
>CALWKO010000076.1 GCA_944381275.1 uncultured Clostridia bacterium
CTTGCGGAGCAACGGAGTGGCTCCGCAACGTGATTAAGCTGCTTCATCGAGTAATGTTGCTTGCGAATGGCGGGGTTGCCCCTAAGCAAGCGGAAGAGGAAAAGGTACCTAACGCGGTTAGCGTTGATACCTTTATCCTTTTTCTCTTCCGCTTAAATTATAACAAAGTCCCCGGGGGTGAAGATTAGTATACTCACAAGCGCCAAAATCGCCGCCACTACCACTTGGTGCAGCACGTACACCCAAAGCGCGATCCTGCCCCAAAAGTCGAAGGGGGCGTGCCAGGAGTATTTGCCCAGGCGGGGGAAGAGGCTGCGGCGTTTGTTGTAGAGCACATAGCCGAAAAACGAGCCTATGAGCACATATCCCACGCCGGGGAAGATGGGGTAGTAGTCGGCAGAGCCCACGCCCGCGTTCAGCCAATCAGCCACGAAGAACCACGTCTTGTCCGTGGTGAAGCGCATGCCGTTTTCGTAGGCGGCGGAAAAGCCGTAATCGATGGCGATTATCGCAATGCCCAGCACGAGCGATACCACGGCGGTGCGCAATTTTTTGTGTCGGCAGAGGGTATCGATAAGCCACCAGAGCAGGATGGCAAAGGCAAACATATGCAATATGCCAAAGCGGATTATCATACCCAGTTGGTCGGTGACCAGGGTGATGAGCATGGCGAATATGCCCGCCATAATGCCGCGCTTTAAGTTGGAGCGGGAAAAATAGCAGGATATGCCGCACACAAAGCAGAATATCCACACCACTATGTGTTGTGAAGTCGTGTGGAAGGAGGAGTTCCAATAATCGAGCGCCATGTCGCGGATATAAACCAGCCATTCCATATCGGGATTGGCGCGTATCCACGCGGGGGCAAAGATGCTGCCAATGTCGTAGATGAAGTGGTCAAAGACCATTAAAAGCACGCATACTCCGCGGATAAAGTCCAGCTCCCATATGCGGCGTGAAGAGCCGCGCAGCTTGTCTCCGCCGCGGAAGGCAGAGGCTATTTTTTCGCCGATGCCCGCCCTAGCAGTACTGTTTTCGCTGTTTTCGGCAGTTTCCGCTTGCGGAGAAGGAGCGGCATCTGATAGGCAAGAGTTTTGCGCGATATCTTCCTTATTCAAAGTATTTTCTTCGGGAGAGGGTTCTTTTGAAAAGGCAAAGCCTGCGCCCGTTTGCGATTCTTCCGCAGGGGCGTTTTTTCGCTTTTGAGAATACTTGCCTTTACTCATACACGGCTATTATAACATGCCGTGCCGCTTTTTGCAAACGATGAAATATCCAAATCGTTCATCAAGGCTGAAAAACGGCTTGACAAAGTTTTTTCAACCGCATTAAAAACACGCGGGCTTTTGCAAAGTTTTTTCATTCAAATTAAAAAAGTTGGCGATTTTATAGAGTTTTTTCACTCAAATGAAAAAACTTTTCATGGGTCAGCGGGGGAATGAGCGATATTGAGGTGTTATTGAGAGATAGCAGGGGCGCGCGGCGGTAAGGTTAACCGCATGGCAAAAGATATAATGCGGCGTTGCGAAGAGATAGCGGGGATTGCTCGGCGGTAAAGTTGAGCCATGTGGCAAAAGAGATGTTGCTGCTTTGCGGGGATTGGGTGCGGGCAAGGTTAAGCGGCTGGGCGAAACAATATATAGCGTTGCGGAGAGAACAAAGAGAGGGCAAGAAATAAAACAGGCAGGGCAATGGTTGTGTAAAAACGGCGGCTGTGAAAAAATTTTCCAAAAAAGGGGTTGCGTAAAATGCGAACATATGTTAAAATATTTTCATGACGATAGAGGAAAAGTTGAAGATACTCACCGACGGGGCGAAGTACGACGCCGCCTGCACGTCGAGCGGAGTTGCGAGGATCGCAAGCGAAGGAGGGATGGGCTCGACGAGCATGGGCGGAATATGCCACGCATTTTCGGGCGACGGCAGGTGCATATCCCTTTTAAAGATACTGCTTTCCAACGCCTGCTGCTACGATTGCGCGTATTGCGTGAACAGGGTTTCCAACGACGTGCCGCGCGCCACGTTTACGGCGGAGGAGATAGCCTCGCTCACTATGAACATGTACCGCCGCTATTATATCGAGGGATTGTTCTTGTCCAGCGGGGTGCTGGGCACGCCGGACAACACCACTCAGCAGATGATAAAGGCGCTGGAGCTTTTGCGGGTGAAGTACAAATTTTGCGGATACATCCACGCAAAAGCCATACCGGGCACTTCGCCCGACCTGCTGGAAAGGCTGGGGCGGCTTGCGGACAGGGTATCTTCCAATATAGAACTGCCTTCTTCTGCAAGTTTAAGGCTGCTCGCGCCCGAAAAGGAGAGGCGGGACGTGCTTGCACCCATGAGTTACATCTGTATGCGGCACGAAGACGGCGGAGTAAGACAGGGGTTTGTGCGCGCGGGGCAGAGCACGCAGATGATAATAGGCGCCACGCCGGAGAGCGATTTGAAGATAATCAGGCTTACGGAAGGGCTGTACGGCAGATATAAATTGAAGAGGGTATTTTATTCCGCATACATACCCGTGGCGGATAATTCCCTTCTTCCCGCCCTTGACAGCAAGCCGCCGCTTTTGAGGGAACACAGGCTCTACCAGGCGGATTGGCTGATGCGCTTTTATCACTTCAAAGCGGACGAGATATTGGACGAGAGCCACCCTTACTTTAATGAATTCCTCGATCCCAAGTGCAATTGGGCGGTGAACCACCCGGAATTTTTCCCCGTGGACGTGAACAGGGCGAGCTACGAAACTCTGCTGCGCGTGCCGGGCGTGGGGGTGAAGTCCGCGCGGCGGATAATGGTTGCGCGCAAACAGCGCAGGCTGGACATCTTTCAGCTGGCAAAGCTGGGCGTTGTGGTGAAGAGGGCGAAATACTTTGTAGAGGGCGGCATGGGCGGAAAGCTGAATGCGGCGGATCACCCCGAGCGGGTGGTGAGGGAACTCATTCGCGGCGAAAACGCGCGCCAGCTTTCACTCTTCGACGATAAGGACGCGGGGAGCGCGCCGCTTTTGGGCGGAAAAGAAGATATAAGGGCAATAGCGAGGACGGGAAAATGAAGGAAAATTACAATATGACTTACATCTACGACGGCACGCTGGAGGGGCTTTTTACCTGCGTGTTCCGCTGCTACGAGGACAAGTATATCCCAGGGGCGGTGATAACGGGAATGACGCTCACCCCGTGCGCGCATATCTTTACGGACAAGGTGAAGGCGGCGCGCGTGAGGCGCGGCATATACAGCAAGATGGGCGCGGCGAGCGCGAATATAATATTCAAGGCGTTTTTATCCGACTTCGAAGATAAAGAACTCGCCATAATCCGCTTTATCGTGTACGGCATGAAGGCGGGGGAGAGGGTGAACGGCGACTTGGCTCATCCCGACGTGGCGCGCATACGCGAGATCTTCCGCGCCGTGAACAGGGAGGCGAATCTTACGGCGGAGAGGATGACGTTTTCCATAATCGGCGACGTGATGGTTTCGATAATCGAGCCCAGCCACAACGTGCTGCCGCTGATAGTCAAGCACTTCACCAACCGCTTCCCCAACGAGGAGATATTCATCTACGACAAAATACACAAGCTGGGGGTGACCTGGGCGCACAACAAGGTGACCTACCGCGAGATAGAGCACTTCGAGCCCGATCCCGCGGACGAAGAGGAGGAAACCTACCGCAAGCTGTGGAAGATATTCTACGACACGATAGAGATAAAGGAGAGGCACAACCCCCGCCTGCGCGACCAAAACATGCCCATCCGCCACCGCAGGAAATTTTAAAGGCGCGGCGGAGCGGCGGGGCATTCCCGCCGCTTTGTGCGAATTTTGTAAAAAAATAAAAATTCAAATATTAAATACAATCAACTTATAGCGTAAAATTTTTATGAATTTAAACATCGTAGCGTTAATATTTTTATAAGGAAATGTAAAAAATTTAAGAATATATTGACATTGGCGAAGAAATATAATATATTGTTATTAGATATCCGCGAACGGAATATTGCGGATAACAGAATGGGCATTTTAATATCGTAATATATTTGTACTTATGTGGGGAAAGCTATGAAGGATAAGAATCTTGTTGCAAAAAGAAGACTTTCTTTCGTTTTCGTCTGCGCGGCAATCTGCGCCGCGTTCTTGTGTGCGTTCGCGCTTTTTGCGTGCACACCGGAAGATGAACATACTCACACTTTAAAACATCACGCGGCGGTTGCGCCTTCCTGCTCCAACGCGGGCAGCATAGAGTATTGGGAGTGCACGGGCTGCGGAAAGCTGTTTTCCGACTCCGCCGCAACTACGGAAGTGACGAGCGTTGCAGTTGCCGCTACGGGCGAACACAGCTGGGGGAGCTGGAAGGTGACCACCCGCGCCACCTGCACGGAAGAGGGCGAAAGATCGCGCATGTGCTCTGTGTGCGGCACCACTCAGACGGAGGCCGTCCCCGCCGCGCATTCGCTTGAAGCGCGCGCCGCCGTGCCCGCCACCTGCGGCGCGAGCGGAATGGCGGCTCATTACTACTGCTCGCAATGCCACAAATACTTTGCCGACGAAGGGGCAAGCGAAGAACTCACCCTGGCAGAGGTGGCCATCCCCGCTACGGGCGAACACAGCTGGGGGAGCTGGAAGGTGACCACCCGCGCCACCTGCACGGAAGAGGGCGAAAGATCG
>CALWKO010000077.1 GCA_944381275.1 uncultured Clostridia bacterium
TTCGATAAAATCGATTATATGTGCAAAATGTGTTCTACTGAGGCCCAGTGCGGGTACCGGGCCCCGGTAGAACACTTTAATATGCAAAATGTGTTCTGCCAAGGTTGGGCGGAAAAAGGAGAAAATATGGAATACAAAAAATTTGAAGATACCTATGTAGTGCGCCTCGACAAGGGCGAGGAGATAATCACTTCCCTCACCCGCCTTGCCGACAAGGAGAATATCCGCCTTGCGAGCGTGAGCGGCTTGGGCGCGGTGAACAGCTTTACCGCGGGAGTGTTCTTCCCGGAAGAAAAAGTCTACCGCAAGAACGACTTCCACGGCAATTTCGAGATAACCTCCCTCACCGGCACGATAACGAGGATGGACGGCAAGCCCTATCTGCACCTTCACCTCTCCGCCGGCAACGAGTACGGCAAGGTGATGGGCGGGCACCTCAACAGCGCAATCGTCTCCGCCACCTGCGAAGTGGTAGTCCGCACGATAAACGGCGAAGCGGGAAGAGTTTTCAGCAAAGAGGTGGGGTTGAATATCTTTGATATGTGATTTTTATGGGGCGCAAAGTAATTGTTTGCGCAGCGATAGCGCCCCATAAAAATCGTGAGATTTTTTACCTTCATATACTAAAAATAAATACGCCGCTTTTACAAGAAGGTAAAAAGTGATATTTTTTGGCAGATATGCAATTATCCAAGAACAACTTAACGTGTGCCAAAAAGTGATATGCGCCCTCAAACCGCGTAGCGACGAGAGGGCGCGTGATATTTTTGGACATACAGCCGCGAGCGGCGCTGTCCAAAAGTTGCGGCTCCGCAAGCGGATTTACAACTACTTTTTCTTATAGCGAAAGTAATTACTCTATCATAACATGGTAAAATAGTTAAACTTGCCCCGCTTTGCCGGGTATCGCTGGTTCATATGCGGAAAGGTTAATAACGTGTCAGGTATCGTTGCTTTATCTGTCGCCGCGCAAAGAGATTTGCGGGGCAAATTTCCACTTTTGGCATTTATAAAGCGGTGTATTTATCTAAAATAAAATTCTAATGCGCCTGCGGCACCGCAACTTTTGCGCAGCGTTGCTTGCAACAGTATGCGCAAAAATATCACGCGCCCTCTCGTCGCTCTGCGGTTTGAGGGCGCATATCACTTTTGGCGAGTGAATAGGCTTCTGCGAAGAGAAAAAGCCTTGCGCTCCCTTTCGGTCGCTTCAAGGCTTTATAGATTGGCAAGCCAAAAATATCACTTTTTTGGGGTAGATATAGCTCGCTTACTCTTTTTTCTTTATCCCCAAAAAAATATCACGATTTTTATGGGTGTGCTCCGCAAAAAGTAATTTGCGTCCCTCAAAAATCATATCCCTTTCCCTTGCCAACACCGCATATTTATGTTATACTTATTCTATGGACGACGGCAGCAGTACAGATCCAAGTAACAAAACAAGGAGAAAAATAAAGTAAAAGCACTATCCGAATAACTCACGGATTGTGCTTTTTTGCATTTTAAGGGTAAAAAAATGAACATGATCATTGCGGCAGTGGTGCAAATTCTGCTCATCGCGCTAAACGCGGTGTTCGCAGGCGCGGAGATAGCGGTTATCTCCGTAAACGAAACCAAGATGAAGAAGATGGCGGAAGAAGGCAACAAGCGCGCCAAACGCCTGCTCTCCCTCACAAAGGACCAATCCAAGGTGCTCTCCACCATTCAGGTGGCCATTACCCTGGCGGGACTTTTGGGCAGCGCGTTCGCGGCGGACAGCTTTGCCGAGCCTTTGGCGGGCGCGATAATCGGGCTGGGCGTAACCTCCGCCTCCGCTCAAAGCGCGATAAATATATTGTGCGTCATCTTGATCACGATAATCCTCGCCTTCTTCAACATCGTATTCGGCGAGATAATCCCCAAGCGCGTGGCTATGCGCCGTGCGGAGAAGATGGCGCTGGGCATTTCCGGCGTGCTCAAAGCGGTTTCGGTGGCGTTTGCGCCCTTCGTGTGGCTGCTCACCGCCACATCCAACGGGCTGCTCCGCCTGTTCGGAATAAAGCCGGGCGAAGAGGATAACCCCGTTACGGAAGAAGAGATAGTGCTCATGGCGGAAGCGGGCAGCGAGGCGGGTCACATCGCCGAATCGGAGACGGAGCTCATACAAAACGTCTTTGACTTCAAGGATAAGACGGCGGGCGAAGCGTGCACTCACCGCAAGGACGTAATCGCCGTATTCACGGACGAAACGGACGAGGAGTGGGAGAAGACCATCTACGGCACCCGCCACGGCTACTACCCCGTTTGCGGCGAGGACATGGACGAAGTGGTGGGTATGCTCGATACGCGCGTATATCTGCGCATGCAGGACAAATCGCGCGAAAACGTCATGAAACAGGCGGTACGCCCCGTGTTTTTCGTGCACGAGAGCATGCCGGCGAACACCTTGTTTTTCAAGATGCAAAAGGCGCGCGAGCACGTAGCCATCGTGCTTGACGAGTTCGGCGGCATGGACGGCATCATCACCATCCGCGACCTGCTCGAGCTGCTCGTGGGCGACATGACGGACAAGGACGAAAAGGACGGATACTCCGTGAAAAAGACGGAAGACGGCGGCTGGGAGCTGCTCGGGCTCGTGCCCCTGGAAGAGGCGGAGGAGATAACGGGCATCACCTTCAACGAGGAATACAAGGAAGGCTGCGAAACGGTGAGCGGCTATGTGTGCAACGTGCTCGGCTACGTCCCCGCGGACGGCGCCACCGCCGAAGCGCGCGACGGCGACATAAAAATTCAAGTCACTAAGGTAGAACAGCACAGAATCGTGGGCGTAATTTTGCATTTGGAAAAATCCGCTATTGACGAAAAGGAAAATACGGATTATAATGAATACGGCAATAAAAATATTACCCGCGGTGAAGAACAAAAGGACTGAAAATTCCGCAGCGATTTAACGTGGGCAGGAGGACAAAATGAAAGATTTAAAAGGCACAAAGACAGAGAAAAATCTGCAAACCGCTTTTGCGGGAGAATCGCAAGCCCGCAACAAATACACCTACTATGCTTCCAAGGCTAAAAAGGACGGATACGAGCAGATAGCCGCCATATTCGAAGAAACGGCGAACAACGAAAAAGAGCACGCAAAGCTGTGGTTCAAACTGCTCCACGGTGGAATCCCGGATACCCTCACCAACCTCGCAGACGCCGCCGCCGGCGAAAACTACGAGTGGACGGATATGTACGCCACCTTTGCAAAAGAGGCAAAGGAAGAAGGCTTCGATTACATAGCAAAGCTCTTCGAAGGCGTAGCAAAAATAGAAAAGCGCCACGAGGAACGCTATCGCAAACTGATTGAGAACATCGAAGGCGGACTCGTCTTCTCCCGTGACGGCGACATGATCTGGGAATGCCGCAACTGCGGACATATACATATAGGGAAGGAAGCTCCCGAAGTCTGCCCCGTGTGCGCACACCCCAGGGCATATTTTGAGCTGCATAAGACAAATTTGTAAGATGATTTTTGAGGGACGCAAATTACTTTTTGCGGAGCGATAGCGTCCCTCAAAAATCGTGAGATTTTTTACCTTCATATACTAAATTTTAATACGCCACTTTTATCAGAAGGTAAAAAGTGATATTTTTTGGCAGATACACTATTATGCCATGAACAACTATTAGTGTGCCAAAAAGTGAAATGCGCCCTCAAACCGCCAAGGCGACGAGAGGGCGCGTGATATTTTTGGAGATACAGTTTGCCGCGAGCGGCAAACGCTCTCCAAAAGTTGCGGCTCCGCAAAGCGGGTTTACACTTTTTTCTTTAATAAATACACCGCTTTATAAATGCCAAAAGTGGAGATTTGCCTCGCAAATCTCTTTGTGCGACAGCGGATAACGCTACGATACCTGAAAAGCATTT
>CALWKO010000078.1 GCA_944381275.1 uncultured Clostridia bacterium
GAAATACTCCGAAGAAGCGCGTGGCGCTTCACCCAAGAAATACTCCGAAGAAGCGCGTGGCGCTTCACCCAGGAAATACTCCGAAGAAGCGCGTGGCGCTTCACCCAAGAAATACTCCGAAGAGGCATATATTATAATTTAATGGGTTACACACTCCGCAGCGGGGAGCGCTTAATAAAATAATTTGGCAAAATATAAAAATTCGGGCGCACGTTTATTTGTGCGCCCGGGATGTTTTTCCGTTTTACCTTAGTTGCGGTATATCCTTTTATATTCGTCCTTGATTTGCTCCAGCCTGTCTTCGAAGTCGTCCTCGAGGTCGTCGAGCACTTCTTCCAGATTGTCGGCAAAGTCGGCTATCTTCTTGGCGTAGGCGGGCATATCCTGCATCAATATATCCAATTGATCTCCGTCGGCGGGGATTATCTCGGCAAAGTACTTGCCCACATCGGGGTCGTTGGCTATGGAGAGCAGAGTCTGCTTTATCCGTGCGCGCTGAGCGGCGGTCATGTGCTCGAAATCGTCGTCGTCTTCAAAGAGTTCTTCTATCTCCTCCACCTTTTCTTCCAGCTCCTCGCTCTTGCGCTCGAACTCCTCTTCCAGCTCTTCCAGCCTCCTGTCCAGCTCCTTTTGGAAGTCGTCGGAAGCGTCGGCTGCCGAGCCCATGACCAGCATGAGCAGCTGAGTATAGTCCATATTGTAAAGTTCGTCCATCGTCATGTTCGAGATGGCTTCCGCGTCTAAAATAAGCTGCGCTTTGCCGGCGGATATGTTGTATCTGCCCGCAACGTCGATGGCGGCGGAAGTATAGTAATTGACGAACACCTTGTTGGAATAGCCATGCTGACTCATATAGCCGTTGAGGGTGTTTTCCACAGAGATGCGCACCTCATCTTCTCGCTGAGCGTTGTCGTTCACGGCGTTTACGTTCACATCCCGCCCGTCTGCAAGGTATTGTTCTTTATCCGCTTCGCCCACCACGGCAAGGCAGGCGTCGTTATAGTCCATGCCCACCAGATTCATGCCCAAAAGCAGCACTTGCGCGTCCGCATTGAGCGCGGTTACCGCCGTCACTTTATTGTTCTCGTCCACCTGCATGGATATGGCGGGGTTTATGCTTATGCTGATATAGGTTATCCCGGCGGGAGTCTGTACGCCGGGTGCGCCAAGCACCACACCCACCGTTATTGCAATGATTGCGATGATGAGCACGGCGGCTATGGCGATTATCGCCGCGTTGCGCCTGTGGTGCGTTACGGCTATCACCTCCGCCTCACCGCTGCGCGCCTTGGATTCGGGCATGGAAATGCGCGCGGTGATCTTGGCAAAGCTTTCCTTGCCGTCCAGCTTTTCCGCTTCGTCCGCCAATATCTTTTCGATATCTTCGCGCTTCATTGCTCCTCCTCCAATTTTTTCTTTAATTTGCTTATCGCCTTGTTATACGTCCACGTCACCGTCGCCGTGGGCATGTCCAGCATCTTGCCCACTTCGTGCCTCTTGTACTTGTGCACCGCGCACAGCATAAGCACCCTGAATTCGCGCTCCGTGAGCACGCGCGCGGCAAGATCCGTCAAACCGCCGTCGTCGCTCAGGGTGGAATCGTGCTTTACGTAGTCCACCTTCTCCGGCTCCACGTTTACGCGCGACTTTTCCCTCTTCACCAAGTTCAGCGCCAGGTTGCGGCTGATGGTGAGCAGATAGGCATAGGGATTGTGCTTGTCGTCCACCGCGCCGATGTTCTCGTAAAACTTGACGAAGGTATCCTGCATCACGGTTTCGGCGGCATACTTATCGCGGCATACCGAATATGCCGTGTAATAAACCGATCTGCGTGTTTCCTCGTAAAGCGCGGCGAACGCCTCGCCGTTGCCTTCGCGGATCTTACGCACCAAGCCGCCTATGTCCATTCCCTATACACCTTATATACAATTTAGGACCGCAAATTGTTGGACCTATGAAAAAATTATACTACTATTTTACATATATTGCAATAATAGCGGAATCAATTGCGCTTAAATCGTTCAAGGAGGTGCGAAATTTTTATAAATGTGACATATGCAACACTCGGCATTTGCAACCAAATATATAATATATTTGAAAACGCTTGACAAAATCGGCGTTTTCCCTTATATAGTTAAGTAGAAAAATAAGAGGTACAGCAATGCTTGAACTTAAACACATAGATTTTTCCGTGAAGGAAGAAGGCGGCAAAAGGGTGAAGATCCTCTCCGACATCTCTCTTTCTTTCCCGGAAAAAAGCATAACCGTGATCACGGGTCAGAACGGGAGCGGCAAGTCCACGCTCATAAAGCTCATCACCGGGTTGGAAAAGCCCACCTCCGGGCAGATTATCTATAACGGGCAGGACGTTACAGCCCTTTCCGTGACCGAGCGCGCCAAGCTGGGCTTTACCACCGCCTTTCAGCAGCCCGTGCGCTTTAAGGGCATAACGGTGAAAAAACTGCTCGACATCGCCTGCGGCAAGCAGAGCAATTTGGGGCAGCTTTGCGAATATCTTTCGCAAGTGGGACTTTGCGCGCGCAACTATATCGACCGCGAGCTGGACGGCAGTCTTTCCGGCGGCGAAGCCAAGCGCATAGAACTAGCCATGGCGATCGCCAAGGGCGGCGAAGTCTTCCTCCTGGACGAGCCGGAAGCGGGCATAGATCTGTGGAGCTTTTCCGACCTCACCAACCTCTTTGCCTCGCTCAGGGATAAGACGGTGCTCATCGTTTCCCACCAGCAAAAGATAATGGAGATAGCGGATAATATAGTGCTTTTGGATAAAGAGAGCGCGCCCGTTGTGGGCACGCGTGACGAAATGCTCCCCACCCTTCAAGATAGGAGCGGAGTATGTGCGGCGCGCAAGGGAGTTTAGTATGGAAAAGTTGGATTTGGATCTTTTAATGAAAATAGCGGACCTGCACGGCATTCCTGAAGGTTCTTATAATATAAGGAAGGACGGCAAATGCCTTTCACGCAACTCCACTTCCGATATAGAGATCGTCCCCAAAACGGACAAGGACGGCATAGATATCATCGTTAAGGCGGGAGTCAAGGGCAAGAGTGTGCACATTCCCGTCATCCTCACCGCCGGCGATCTGCTGGACAAGGTGTATAACGACTTTTACATCGGCAAGGGCGCGGAAGTCACGATCATCGCCGGCTGCGGCATTCATAACGATACCTGCGGGGAAAGCCGCCACGACGGCATCCACACCTTCTATATCGAAGAAGGCGCGAGCGTGAAGTATATCGAGCGCCATTACGGCGAAGGCAACCCCGAGGGCAAGAAGGAATTCACGCCTATCACCAAGGTGTATGTGAAGAAAAACGCGCAATTTTACATGGAGAGCACCCAGCTGGGCGGCGTTACTTACACCGACAGGCTCACCTCCGCCACCGTCTACACGAACGGAAAATTCACCGTGCGCGAAAAATTGCTCACCGACAACGAAGAAAAAGCCATAACCCGCTTTAAGGTGAAACTCGTGGGCAAGGACTCCTCCGCCGAAGTGGTCAGCCGCAGCGTGGCAAGGGGCAATTCCTACCAATCCTTCATCTCCGACATGGTGGGCAAAAACCGCTCCTTCGGGCATGTGGAGTGCGACAGCATTCTGCTGGATAACGCCCGCATCCTCTCCACCCCCAGGATAGACGCCGTCTCCCCGGAAGCCAGCCTTGTGCACGAAGCCGCCGTCGGCAAAATAGCCGGCGAACAGCTCACCAAGCTCATGACGCTGGGGCTTACCGAGAAGGAGGCGGAGGATACCATAATCAAGGGATATTTAAATTAAGCGGAAAATAAAAGGGATGAAGGGTAGCGCGGTTTACAACCGCCGTTACCCTTTCATTTTCCGCTTGCTG
>CALWKO010000079.1 GCA_944381275.1 uncultured Clostridia bacterium
ATCTTTCCGCATATGAACTAGCGATACTCGACCAAGCAAGGCAAGCGCAACTATTTGAAGGAGATACTGTTTGCCGCAAGCGGTAAACGCTCTCCAAAAGTTGCGGTGCCGCAGGCGCATTTATAACTACTTTTTCTTATAGTAAAAGTTATCATTCTATCACAACAAACTGTTTGTTTGGGTGGAGATGTATGGGCGCGTGGAGATTTGCCCCGCAAATCTCTTTGCGCGGCGACGGATACAGTAACGATACCTGATACGTAACTAATCTTTCCGCATATGAAACAGTGATACTCTACAAAGCAGGGTAAGCGCATCTATTTCCTTTATTGTCAATAATTATTACAGCAGAGTAATTACTTTCGCAACAAAATCAAACAAGTGTAAACCCGCTCTGCGGAGCCGCAACTTTTGCGCGGCGTTGCTCGCAACTGTACGCGCAAAAATATCACGCGCCCTCTCGTCGCTCCGCGGTTTGAGGGCGCATTTCACTTTTTGGCACACGTTAAGTTGTTCATGGATAAATTGCATATCTGCCAAAAAATATCACTTTTTACCTTCTTGTAAAAGCGGCGTATTAAAATTTAGTATATGAAGGTAAAAAATATCACGATTTTTTCAAGTCGCTATCGCCTCGTAAACAAATACTTTGCGACTTGAAAAAATCATATCCTCCTTGCAAATCCCCCCCCAAAAAAAATTACACCCGCACACGCGCACGGCGGAGCGATTTTGGCGAGGATAATTTCGTTCGATTTTGTGCGAGATGGCGCGAAGTTGTAGCAGCGCTACAACGAGTCGGCATATCGTGCAAAAGCGGATGGAAGGATTCCGCCAAAATCGTTCCGCCGTGCGCGGGGGCGGGTGACAAAAATATTACATTTATAATTAAGATTTGATATTGACATAATATCGCGCGTGAGCGTATAATTGATTTACAGGGCACAACGGCGGTCTTTTACGGAACATGCGCTTGTGCCGCAGGGGTGAAAATGCTTAAACTGACAGAAATCGTAAAAGATTACCGTGCGGGCGACAACATCGTCCGCGCTTTGGACGGCATATCCGTGGAGTTCCGCAAGAGTGAGTTCGTCTCCGTCTTGGGCGCTTCCGGCTGCGGCAAAACCACCCTTTTGAACATCATCGGCGGCTTGGACAGGTACACTTCCGGGCAGCTGAACATCGACGGGCAGGACACGGATACATTCAAATCCGTAGACTGGGACTTATATCGCAATCAGCGCATAGGCTTTATTTTTCAAAGTTACAACCTTATTCCGCAAATATCCATCTTGGCGAACGTGGAGCTGGCGCTCACCCTTTCCGGCGTGCCCGCCAAGGAGAGGAAAAAGCGCGCGCAGGAAGCCCTTGAAAAGGTGGGTCTGGGGGCGCAGGTGAAGAAAAAGCCCAACCAGCTTTCGGGCGGGCAGATGCAGCGCGTTTCGATAGCGCGCGCCCTCATCAACAGCCCGGATATCATCCTGGCGGACGAACCCACCGGCGCACTTGACAGCACCACGAGCGTGAACGTGATGGAGCTGCTCAAGGAGATAGCTCAAGACAGGCTGGTGATCATGGTCACCCACAACCCCGAGCTTGCGGAAAAGTACTCCACGCGCATAATCCGCATGTCCGACGGCAAGATAACGGGCGACACCATGCCCTATGATTCGGGCGCGGAGGAAGAAGCGCGCGTACAGGCGGAGAAAGAATCGGGCGTAAGCGCGTTCAAGGAGCCGGAGGGCGACGCCTTTGAAGAGGGCACGCGCAAGGCGGTGCGCCAGCTGCGCAAGCAGAAGAAGGCGCGCCTGAAAAAGACGTCCATGAGCTTTTTCACCGCAGTTGCCCTATCCTTCCAGAACATCCGCTCCAAGATAGGCAGAAATTTGATGACCGTGGGCGCGGGCAGCATAGGCATTATATGCGTGTGCTTGGTGCTCGGACTTTCCACCGGTCTTACCGGCTACATAAACTCGATGGGGGAAGAGATGCTCGCCGCCAACCCCGTTATGATAGGTTCGATAAGCGCGGACATCACCCCCTTGCTCACGGGCGAAACCACCTTCCAGGACATACTTGGCGAGAACACCTACCCCGATAACGACGAGATCTCCGGCGCGACCAGCTCGATAGTGGATCAGCTTATGAACATGGTCGCCACCAACACGATAGACGAAGAATTTGTGACCACGGTGGAAAATGAAATAGAGCCCATCGCCAGCGCCGTGGTATACGATTACGGTTACGACGCCCTGCTCCTATCCAAAGTGAGCACGGATTACGAGGGCATCGATTCGGGCGGCTTGGGCGGAATCATGGGCGGAGGAAGCTCTTCAGAAGACTCCGGCAACCCCTTCGGCCAGGTGAACGGCATAGGCAACGTGTCCACCGCGCTCGGTCTGCAGCCTCTCGCCGGAGAGGATTACTTTGACATCCTGGCAGGGCATCTGCCCACCTCCCCCACCGAAGTGGTGCTCGTGGTTTCGGGCAGTAACACCGTATCCGAAGCCATTATGGCGGCGCTCGGCGAATACAAAAACACCCTCTCCGCCTCCGAATTTTTGGGCAAGCAGATAAAGATGGTGTATAACGACGAAAAATACGTCCCCGCCGAAAACGGCAAATTCACCCTGCGCACCGATTACGATACGCTGTGGAACGACACTTCTTCAAACGAAATAGAAACGCTCACCATTTGCGGCGTCATCCGCCCTCAAAAGCTCAACGACACGGGCACCGCCCTCTCCTCCATGACCTCCGGCATCGCCTACGGCGACGGCTTTATGGAGATGATCTACAGCCACGAAAACGACTCCCAAGTGGTGCAGGCGCAAAAAGCCAATCCCGAACACGACGTCACCATCACCGACGGCGACGACGCCCTCTATTCCAACATTTGGTCGTACATCATCTCTATGTCCGGCAACGTAAACAACATATACGACCCCATCATAATGGACGTCCTCACCGACTTCATGACGGGCGTATATCCCCTTTACGAATCCAAAATATCCACGCTGGGCGCCAGCACCGTGCCTATCGCAATCAACGTGTATACCCTCAACTACGGCGTTAAGGACGCCGTCCTCGCCGCCGCCGACGCAAACGGCATAAACTATACCGACACCGCCGGCATGATAACGGGTATGCTCTCGAATATAGTCAATGTCATCTCGGTCGTGCTCATCTGCTTTACCTCCGTATCGCTGATAGTTTCCTCCGTGATGATAGGCATTATAACTTACATCTCCGTGGTGGAGCGCACCAAGGAGATAGGCATTCTCCGCTCGCTCGGCGCACGCAAGACGGACGTGGCGCGCGTGTTCATCGCCGAATCGCTGATGATAGGCCTCGCCGCCGGCATCTTGGGCGCGCTGCTGGCTTACCTCATCTCCATCCCGCTCAACCTGGGCGTAACCGCCCTGCTCGGCGATATGCTCGCCGGCGCAAGCCTGTGCATATTGCAGCCTCAGCACGCGCTGCTCATGGTCGGCGTTTCCGCCCTGCTCACCGTGATAGCGGGATCGATACCGTCGTACATTGCTTCAAAACGCGACCCTGTGATTGCATTAAGAAGCGAATAAGCGAAAAACAAAAAGGATAAGGCCGGTACCGTTTACAACGGTATCTGCCTTTTCGTTTTTCGCTTGCTGAGGGGAAACCCTTCCATTGAAAACAACTTAATATCTACGAAAAAGCGTAATCTATACCGCGGGTGGCTCTGCCGCCCGCTAATTGTTTTCTGCGTCACGGTTTTCCCCTCTGCACGCGC
>CALWKO010000080.1 GCA_944381275.1 uncultured Clostridia bacterium
TTTTGAGGGACGCATAAGTATGCTTATTGTTAATTGCGTCCCTCAAAAATCATATTCTAATGCGCCTGCGGCACCTTTTGTGCTGCGCAGTGTTTCGGGTATCGATAGTTTTCTATGCGGATATTGGGTAGGTTGCGGGTATTGCTGCTTGGCTCAGTGCCGCACAAAGAAATTTGACGGGCAAATTTCCGCCCATGGAGAGCGTTTGCCGCTTGCGGCGAACTGTATCTCCTTGGATACTTGCGCTCCCTGACTTTATAGGGTATCGCTATTTTATATAAGGAAGGCTGATTACTTGGTTGGGTATCTTGGCATATCTATACGCCGCGCAAAGAGATTTGCGAGGCAAATCTCCGCCCGCTTTCTCGTCCGCCGCAGAGCGGGGGGAGATGTCAATAATTTGAAACGATTAAAAAATTAAATCCGCTTAAAAGCGCGCCGTCAGGCGGGCGAAGTCCTCCTTCGCGCTTGTAAAAAACTCTTTATACGCCGAGCAATAATCATAGCTCGTGCGCGCGCGTTTACAGCCGCCGCCGCGGCAGAGGTCAAAGTATTCGCAATTTGCGCAGCGCGAAGGCATGATAAAAGATGAGGCGATAAAGTTTTGCGCAAGCGGGCTGCGCGCCATCTGCTCAAACGAGGTTGTATGTATGTTGCCCAGCAGCCACTTATCCAGGCAATAAAAGTCGCAGGGGTATACGTTGCCGTTTGCCTCCACCACGAACTGACGGGTGCAAAATCCGCCCACGCCGCACTCTTCAAACTGCTCTCCGCGCAGCATGCGCACCCAATTGTCAAAGCGGCGAATGCTCACATAATCGCCGCGCTCAATGTCGCGCACATAAAGGCGGAAGAGGGCGGTCAAAAAGTGCGCGTATTGCTCGTTAGTCATGTAAAGTTCGCCTTCTTCCTTGCTCCCCAGCGGGCGCAGGCAGGGGATGAATTGCAGGTATTTGAAGCCGCATTCTTTGAAAAAAGCGTAAACGCGCTCGATGTTGTCTGCAAGTTTGCCCGTGACCACGGATAAGATGTTGTAACTCACTCCCGCCTTGTCCATAATCTCGCTAGCGCGCATCACGTCCTTGAAAGCGGGAGAAAAATCCGCCTTCACTCTAAAGGCGTTGTCCTCTTCGCCGCCGTCCAAAGAAAGCCCCACCAGCACGCCGCGCTCGGCAAAAAGCCGAGCCATATCTTCCGTCATAAGCGTGCCGTTCGTCTGCACGCCGTAATTTATCTTCACGCCGCCGCGCACTTTGTCCGCATACTCAAAAAACCGCCTGTAAAATTCTTCGCCCGCAAGCAGAGGCTCGCCGCCTTGAAAGGCTATGGTTATCTCCTCGCCGCCGCAGTATGCAAGCGCCGAATCTATCACCGCCTTCGCCGTTTCAAAGCTCATCATGCCCATGCCCGCCTGCTCGCGCAAGTTCGCCACGTCGTGATAAAAACAATACCTGCAACGCATGTTGCAAGCCGATGACGCGGGTTTTATCATTATCGAAAGCGCAGGCATAACCTTCTCCTTTTTCTCCTCCCCTCCATTCTACCACCCCCGTCCCCTCTCGTCAAGGGGAGCGCAGTGCGCTCCACCACTTAACCGCCTTGAAGAGGGTGGGAAGGGAAAGCAAGACTCAGCGTCTTTGCAACGGCGTTGAAAAGTATAGGGATAGAGCGGGGAGCAAAATGTAACGTCTTTGCAGCGGCGTAAAAAAATATCTCATATATTTTCCTTGCGGCGCGCCTGCGCAATATCAAAAAAGCGGCGGAAAAGGGCGGTAAAATTCATATATAGCTTAAAATTTACATCGTTAAATGTGAATTTTATGGATAAAAACGGCATACGTGTGAAAATATTTGAAAAAAGTTTGTTTTATTGTTGTCATTTTGGTATGATTGATTTGTATATAGTGTGTATCACCTATAGAGAAGGAGAATTTATGAACAATACACAATCAGCAATGCCCCGCAAGATGAAGGCGGAAATGTGGGACAGGATGCAATTTTTGTTCCGCAATTATTACGATCGCATGATCCACTTTTACTTGAAGTTCGATCAGCACCTCGATTTCGGCGCGCTTTCCAAGGCGTTCAAGTATGTGGTGGACAGGATAACCGTGCTGCACTCGTCCTTTGTCAACAGCCCCATTACCCCCTATTGGAAGATAAATTACGACTATACCGAAGGCGACATCCTCGTTTTGAAGGAGGCGGAAAGCGAGCAAAAGGCGTACGATACGGCGCTTGAGTTCCTCACGCAGGAAATCCCCGTAAAGGCGAAGATGCAAATTCAAACGGCGATAATCCGCACACAAAACAGCGATACTTTGGTCGTCGTCCTCAACCATATGTGCATGGACGGGCCCGATACCAAGGAGATGCTCATGCTCGTTGCCAAGGCGTACGATCAAATAGTGGCGGGGAATGAACCGGACGTGCAGGTGAAAAACGGGGACAGGAGCCATTACCAATGCTACACCCTCTATAACGAGGAGGAGAAGAAGAAGGCGCTCGGCCTTTACAAAAACGTCAGCCAGGTAAAGTACCAAATCAAATTCCCTTACACCAAGCGCGACCACAAGGTGGACAAGTCCCGCATTCTGCGCCGCGTGATAGGCAAGGAAAAGTTCGCCGCGTTAAAGGCGGTTTCAAAAAGCGTGGGCGTAACGCTCAACGATATGCTGCTCGTGGCATATATGCGCTGCCTCTACCGCGCCTGCAACATAAATAAGGAAAGCAGCGTGTCCGTGCCCTGCATGGTGGATTTGCGCAGGCATATCAAGGGCGGCAAATCTTACGGTTTTTCCAATCATATCGGCTTTATGATCTGCACCGCGCACGGCTATAAGGAAGATTACCTCAAGATGTTCGAGGACATCAAAAAGCAGTCCGACGAGGCAAAGGAAGATCACTTCTTCGGGCTATATTCTCTCCCTCTGCTCAACTTGGCGTACACGCTCTTCCCTCAATGCCTCGCGGAAATCGCCATCGGCATAGGCTACAACAACCCCTATACGGGCATGTCTAACTTGGGGCTCCTTAAGGAGCAGGACTTTGAATTCAACGGGCAAACGCCTTGCGATTTGTTTATCACGGGCGCCATCAAGTCCATCCCCTATCTGCAACTTGCGGTCAGCACCTATAAGGGCGAAATGACCCTCACCATCGCCGTCAAGTGCAAGGACGAGGACGAAAAGGCACTTACTGTGTTCATCGACGACGTCGTCGCCGAACTCGATCGCATGATAGAGACGATAAAATGATTTTTGAGGGACGCAAATTACTTTTTGCGGAGCACACCCGTAGCCGTCCCTCAAAAATCGTGATATTTTTTACCTTCAAATACTATAATTTAATTCGCCGCTTTTATCAGAAGGTAAAAAGTGATATTTTTTGGCAGATATGCTATTATGCCATGAACCGCTTAACGTGTGCCAAAAAGTGATATGCGCCCTCAAACCGCCAAGGCGACGAGAGGGCGCGTGATATTTTTGGACATACAGCCGCAGAGCGGCGCTGTCCAAAAGTTGCGGCACCGCATAGCGGATTTACACTTGCTTGGTCTTATTGCGAAAGTATTCTTTACCCCATAAAGTTACGAAGAAACCATCTTGCACTTTTATAATCAAAGTCCTTGCGGAGAGATAAAGCAGTGTAATAAAGCGCGGCAAAACCGCGCTTTTGGCAAGCGTTACCTTGAGCGGTGCGACTGCGCCGCGCCCAAGCGGAACGGAGTGGAGCGATGGGACGGAAAGGGTGAATGCACGCGC
>CALWKO010000081.1 GCA_944381275.1 uncultured Clostridia bacterium
CGCGATCTCTGTTTTGCCGGAGCAGACGCGGGAAGAAATCCTGCGCTATTACTTTCTGCGCCAGCCGCAGCGCGTGGTCGAAGTTTTTGAGCACCGCCCAGGCGGTTTTTTGAATCTCGTTGCAGGGGAAGACCATGTTCACGCCTTCGTTGATGTCGTCTTCCACCTCTATGGTGAGCACGCCCGTGTGGCCGTGCAGATATTGCGCTTCGCCCTTAAAGCCGTAAAAGCGGTGTGCGTATTGTAAATCGATGGTGGTTATGCTCCTCATAAATATAATTCTCCTTCATTTTTGTGATCGGCGCGCCGTGGCGCGGTGCGATAAACATGCCGTTTATCTTGCAAAAAGGTCTGTGCCGCTTGGGGCACACTAAATTTGGCGTACCTCCTGAAAAAAGCGATAAAAGTCGACGGTTGTCCGCGAGAAACAACGTCGAGATTGCCGTTACCTGAGTGAAAACAAAGGTGAAATGTTCAAATCGGCTTCGTCAAAGCCGCGCTGAATTGCGGTAGAGGGGAAAACACCCGCCCTAACTTGTGATGTTGCTGCCAATCATCATCAATGTCAGTATAACCCTTAATTATCGTTGTGTCAATAGGCTTTTTGCCGTTTTCCGAAATTTTACAAACGTGCGGAAGGGGCGGAGAAAAATTTAAAAATATTGAAAGACAGGGCGTTTCGCGGTATAATTATCTTGTATAAGCGCGGCGGCGCCGCGTAAAAATCGGCAATGCCCGTTCGGCAGAACGCCGCGCGGGCGGGAGGAAAAATTATGAGGATAATACCTGATCCGTATTTTTGCAAGGAGTTGGAAGGCGGGCTGGATTGGCGCAAGGTGGGCAGTTGGCAGGCGGACGAACGCTTTGCCGAGGCGGCGGAGATAATGCGCCCCTTCTTCCCCGCGGGGGAGGGCGAGCCCGCCGTGCACGTCGATTATGATAAGGGCATTGCGGAAGAAGGCTATGAGTTGGAAGTAAAGCCGGGCGGCGTTTATGTCAAGGCGTCCTCCGCAAGCGGCGTGCTCTACGCCTTTTCTTCCTTGCGCATTCATTCGGGAGCGGACTTGGGTAAGAACAGGATGCGCGCCGTGCGCATAAAAGACAAGCCCAAGGTGCATTATCGCGGACTTTTGCTGGACGTGGCGCGCTATTTTGCGAGCGTGGACGAGGTGAAGAAGATAATCGATTTAATGCTGCTGCTCAAATTGAACGTGCTGCATCTGCACCTCACCGACGATCAGGGCTGGCGCGTGGAGATAAAGAAGTATCCGCTGCTCACGCAGGTGGGCGCAAAGCGTGAAAAGACGAATATCGGCTGTTGGCAGAGCACTGCGGACGACGGCACTCCGCACGAAGGTTTTTATACGCAAGACGATGTGCGCGATATAGTGGCGTATGCCGCCGCGCGCGGGATAACCATTGTGCCGGAGATAGATATGCCGGCGCATTTCACGTCGGCGTTTGCGGCGTATCCGTGGCTTGCCTGCCGCGAGGTCGAGGGGATAAAGCCCGCCTGGTTTATGGGCGGCAAGTATCCCGAAAGCATAGGCTGGGAGGACTGGAACCGCAGCGCGTGCATGGGCAAGGAGAGCACTTTTGAGTTTATATTCGGCGTGCTCGACGAGATCTGCGAGCTATTCCCCGGTCCGTTTATCCACATCGGCGGCGACGAAGCGCCCAAAGAGGAGTGGAAGAAGTGCCCCTTGTGCCAAAAGCGCAAAAAAGAGCTGGGCTTGAAGACGGAAAAGCAATTGCAGGGCTACTTTACAAACAGGGTGTACGAATATGTGAAGGGCAAGGGCAAGCAGCTTATCGGCTGGAACGAAGTGCTCGGCGGCAAGAATTTGGATAAGGATGTGGTCGTGCAATATTGGACGGCTCTGCCGGACAGGAAGGTGAAAAAACATATCAAAAAGGGCGGAAGAGTGATATTGAGCAAGCACGAAGCCTTTTATTTCGACATGCCCTATGCGCAATATCCGCTGAAAAACACCTACTCCTTCACGCCCAAGCAGTTAAGGATAGGCAAGAAGTACGAGAAAAACATCTTGGGTTACGAAGGCTGCCTTTGGGCGGAGTGGACGCCCACCCTCGACAAGCGTGAATTTCAGCTCTTCCCCCGCGCGGAAGCGCTGGCGGAGATCGCCTGGAACACGCGCGGCGTGAACGAGGAGAAGTTCTTAAAGGCAAAGGACGATTTTGCGCAAATTCTGCGCGCGCTCGGCGTAACTTACGCCTGCGATGAAATCGCGCAGATCTCCGACCGCAAAAAGAGAAAGGAGATAACCTCCGCCTGGTACCAAAAGGACACAAACGTGGAGTATAATATGCAGCGGAGCGAAGCCTCTTTGCCCACCCAAAGTGAGTAAGGGGTAGGGCGGAATTGCCGCCTTTACACAATTTTTTGCATTATTAGGGCGGGCGCCGATTATGCCGTTAAAAAGCGGACATCGGCGCCTTTCTATTTGCTGTGGGCAAGCGCGCGATTTATGGCGGCGGCGATCATCTTGCCGCAATGCTCCACCAGGTCGTCTATATCGGCGGGGGTCACGACGTAGTTTTTCAAGCCTTGCACCCCCAAATCGCCCAACTTTATCACCAGCGGCACGCCCAGCGATATGGTCCTGCCCGCGGGGGATAGGCTTTTGGCGTTGCCCACGCCGCTCCCCGGCATGAGCGGAAAATCGCCCAGCTGATAGCATCTGCCCAATCGTTCGAAGCGCGAGGAGGACAGGGTGTCTATCAGCACGGTCAAATCGGGGCGCAGGCGCTCGCTCAGGCTCTCCACTATCTGCGCGCTCTCCACGCCCGTCACCACGCTCACTTGCGGCGCGAGCAGATAAAAGTGCGGCTTGCCGCCCGCGGTGAGGCGGGAGAGCACTTCGTTCCCCAGCGCGTCCGCCGTCATGCCGCGATTGCCCAAGCCCACGATAAGCGCGCTCGACACCCCGTCTCCCGCCGTTTTTTTGATGTATTCGCCAAGGATCTTTATCAAATTCTCCTCGCTTTCCCCCTCCGTAACCGTGTAATATTCGCCTTGGGAGGGGATGCTCCCGTGCGTTATCTTGCAGCCGCGGCGCACAAATTCTTCTTCTTTTTGCCCCCGCATTGCGGCGGCTTCGGATAAAAGTGAAGGATATTCCATGCCAAAAGTGTGCCCGCAAAGTAAAAAAATATAATAATTGTGAGTAAATTCCTTGCTTTTCCCTTTTTTATATGCTAAAATTGACTAGCAAATAACAGTAAAGATATCCATATCGGAGGAGTAAAAATGCCGCAAATCAAATCTCAGAAGAAGAGAGTTATAACCAACGAAAAAGCAAACGAGAGGAACGTTGCAAAGCGTACCCGCGTAAGAAACAGCGTGAAGAAGTTCCGCGCCGCCATCGCCGCCGGCGATGTCGAGCTCGCCAAAAAACTTCTCCCCGAGACCATCTCCCTCATCGACAGGGCGAAGAGTGATGGGGTGTATAAGGACAATACCGCTTCCAGGAAGATTTCGAGGTTATCGAAAGAGCTGCACAACCTTGAGGTTGCAAGCCAAAACAACTAATCTTTTCAATTCAAGCAAAATTGAGGAGCCGCCGGTTGTGCGGCTCTTTTTTTCGCGGGCACTCCATATAAGCCGCAGATATACTCGGCAACGGGCGCAAGAGGGCGCTTTCAGCGCAGGGATTTTTGTGCAGATTTTCGCAAGGAGGCACGAAGTAGTAGCAGCGCTACCACGATGTGCCGCATTGCGGAAAGGTGCCGAAAAGA
>CALWKO010000082.1 GCA_944381275.1 uncultured Clostridia bacterium
TTTGGACAGCGCCGCTCGCGGCTGTATGTCCAAAAATATCACGCGCCCTCTCGTCGCTACGCGGTTTGAGGGCGCATTTCACTTTTTGGCACACGTTAAGTTGTTCATTGATAAAAGGCGTATCTGCCAAAAAATATCACTTTTTACCTTCTGATAAAAGCGGCGTATTAAAATTAAGTATATGAAGGTAAAAAATCTCACGATTTTTATGGGGCGCTAACGCTGCGCAAACAATTACTTTGCGCCCCATAAAAATCATATTTCTTTTCCCTCCCTCATATCCTCTATTAGGAGGACAGGCTATGACTAAAATAAACAAAAGCGACATCTTCGATCTTTTAAGGAGCGTACTCATCTCTCTGCTCATCTCCGTTATCGGGGTGATAATCCTTGCGCTTATCGCCAAGTTCGCCGATTTGTCGGACGGGGTGATCACGGGAGTGAATATCGCCGTGCGCGTGATCGCCATATTGCTGGGCATGCTCATCGGCGTAAGGGCGGGGCGGTATTTCATCGCCAAGGGCACGGCGGCGGGCTGCATATTTGCGCTCATCACCTATCTGTTATCCGCGCTTTTGGCGGGCGGATTTACCTCTTCCGGCATGACCTTATACGACGCTTTGGCGTGCATTTTGGCGGGCATCGTCAGCGGCGGCATATGCGCGGCGGTAAAAAAGTCGTGATATAAAAAGGCTTGCATTTTCGTGCGATATATATTACAATATAATAAACACTAATCGGAGGTGCAAGTATGCATATCAATTCCATTGTTAAAAAGACCATTCGTAAGCAAGGCAACATCGGCTGCGGCGAGTGCCAATCCAGCTGTCAGTCCGCTTGCAAGACGAGCTGCACTGTGGGCAATCAGAGCTGCAAGAACAACAGTGAAAAGGTGAACGTAGTCCGCAAGCCTCTTATCTAATGGTTCACACATTCAAATTTTCTTACTCGGGCAAGGAGTATTACTTTGTCTGGGACGTGGAAAGCGGCAGTCTGCACAATGTTGACAGGGTCGCTTTTCTGATAGTAAACAAACTTTATGACGTTCGTCCGCTCAATGAAGAAGAGCAGGGCGAACTTTGCGCTGTTCCGAAGGAAGAATACGACGGCATAGTTTCTGAGCTCAGGAATTTGGAAGCGGAAGGCTGCCTCAACACCCCATGCACCACCTATGCGGAAAAAAAGCGCACGGGCGAGATAAAGGCGATGTGCCTCAACGTCTGCTACGACTGCAATTTGAGGTGCAAATATTGCTTTGCCGACGAGGGCACATACCACACCACTTCGCGCGCGCATATGACGGCGGAGGTGGGCAAACAGGCGATAGACTGGCTCATCGCCCACAGCGGCAAGCGGCATAATTTAGAGGTAGACTTCTTCGGCGGCGAGCCGCTTTTGTGCTACGACGCGGTGCAAAAGATAGTGGAATACGCCCGCTCGCGTGAAAAAGAAACGGGCAAGACATTCTCCTTCACCATGACCACCAACTGCCTGCTTTTGGACGAAGAAAAAGCCAAGTGGCTGGACGAAAACATGTATAACATCGTCCTTTCCTTGGACGGCAGGAAGGACGTTCACAACCGCATGCGCCCCACGCCGAACGGCAAGGACGTCTACGATATAATCAGGAAAAATGCGCTCTATATGGCGAAACTGCGCGGAAATAAGTCTTATTACGTGCGCGGCACTTTCACCCAAGCCAACCTGGATTTTGCAGATGACGTAAAGGCGATGGTCGAAGCGGGATTTGACAGCGTATCCGTAGAGCCCGTGGTGACCGACCTCCCCGGCATAGAGATACGCGAGCAAGATCTGCCGCAAATTTTCGAGGAGTACGACAAGCTCGCCCGCTACTATCTTGACAGATTCAACGCCGGCAAGCCTTTCACTTTCTTCCACTACTTTATCGACCTTGAAACTTCCCCCTGCATGACCAAGCGCCTCACCGGGTGCGGCAGCGGGTGCGAATACGTCGCCGTATCGCCCGAGGGCAAGATCTACCCCTGCCACCAATTCTGCGAGCAGGAAGAATATTGCATGGGCGACGTGTGGGGAGGAGAGGGCGTCCCCGGCGTAGCCGACTACTTCGCCACCAACATCGTCACCCGCAAGAGCGCCTGCGCCGACTGCTTCGCCAAATACTATTGCAGCGGCGGCTGTGCCGCCAACAACATCAAATTCGGCGGCGGCATGGACAGCGTCACGCCTATAACTTGCTCTATGATGCGTAAGCGCCTCGAAAACGCTCTGTTTATCAGTGCGTACGAACTTACAAGCAAGTAAGTTCGTATCGAGGGCACTCCATATAAGCCGCGTGATACGTTGTCAAGGCACTCTTTTTGGCAAATCACGTACAAGGAGTACGCTCATTGTCAAAAAGAGCACCTTTCCTAGTCTGACACGGCTTCTATGAAGTGCTTTCGTGGCGCAGCGTTAACAGGGTGTTTTATTAATTGAGTACGCTCATTTCCGATTTTTGTGCCTTTCCTAGCATAAGGGCACTTCTCTGCGGTGCTTTCGTGGCGCAGCTTATTAAGCGGAAAATAAAAGGGATGAAGGGTAGCGCGGTTTACAACCGCCGTTACCCTTTCATTTTCCGCTTATTGAAGGGCAACCCCGCCATTCGCAAGCAAGATTTCTCCATGAACAGCAATAACGCTCCGACGGCGCGGCTCCGCCGTGCCGCGGCATTGCTTGCTTGAGCCGCGGTTTCCCCTCTTTTTGCGGCACACTTGGGCAGGGTAGCGCGCATTACTTAGCCGCAACTAAGAACGCAGTTCAAAGACGAAAAGTATATAACAAAGACCAACCTTCTTCAGGGCTTAAAGACAGCGGGGTCACCCCGCCACCCCTTCTGTGCTCCGCACGGCTCCGCGAGAGGCAGTCGCCTCTCTCAAGGATACGCCCCACAAAAGTGCGATTTTGCCGCACTCTATTACACTATTTTATCACTTCGCAGCAGCTTTTAAAATTAAAGTGTCGCCGCGTTTCTTCGCACTTACGCAAGCTCCGCCTTGCTCACGCACGGCTCCGCGAGAGGGCAAGCCTCTCCAAAGGCAACGCTTGGCATTTGCCGCGCTTTATCTACACTACTTCATCACTTCGCTAGGGCTTTAATCATAAAAGTGCAAATTGATTTCTTCGCAATCTTATGGGGTAGAAAGAATATTTTCGATAAAAGACCCAGCAAGTGTAAATGCGCCTGCGGCACCTTTTGTGCTGCGTAGTGTTTCGGGTATCGATAGTTTTCTATGCGGATATTGGGTAGGTTGCGGGTATCGCTGCTTGGCTCAGTGCCGCACAAAGAAATTTGACGGGCAAATTTCCGCCCATGGATAGCGTTGCTCCGCAACTGTATATCCATGGATACTTGCGCTCCCTGACTTTATAGGGTATCGCTACTTTATATAAGGAAGGCTGATTACTTGGTCGGGTATCATTGCATATCTCTACGCCGCGCAAAGAGATTTGCAGGGCAAATCTCCGCCCTTATCTCTTCGTCCAACTAATAGTCTATTGTGGTAGAGCGATGACATTCGCTATAAGAAAAAAGTAGTTTTGAACCCGCTTGCGGAGCCACCGCCCATGGATAGCGTTGCTCTGCAACTGTATATCCATGGATTTCGCCCGCCCTCTCGTCGC
>CALWKO010000083.1 GCA_944381275.1 uncultured Clostridia bacterium
GCACGAGAAAATAAACACATATCCGCTATAAATAGTTATATACGTAAAATGTGTTCTAACAGGGTTGGGGAAAGGTAGGGATTTTTATATAAAAAATCCCACCGCGAACGGTGGGATTTCTTTTTGACTTGTTAGCTTCCGCTATTAGGACTTATACATCCTCTTTCTAGCTGCCTCGGCTTTCTTCTTGCGGCTTGTTAAAGGAGCTTTCTTTGCTCCGCAAAAAAAAGCCCCGCGCTCAAAAAAAATCCCACCGCAAACGGTGGGATTCTTTTTGGCTTTTAACAAGCGCGAAAGCCTACATTAGGACTTATACATCCTCTTTCTAGCTGCCTCGGCTTTCTTCTTGCGCTTTACGCTAGGTTTTTCATAAGCCTCTCTCTTGCGGAGTTCTCCGATGATGCCGTCACGCGAGCACTTGCGCTTGAAACGCCTGATGGCGCTATCCACAGATTCGTTTTCGCCAACTTTAACGGTAGACATAAACTCACCTCCTTTCCGCATTCGGACCAAATTGCTTTTACATTATAAGGCTTGCCCGCCCCTTTGTCAAACGATTTTCCGCCTTTTGGGCGGGAATTTTATTTTATAGCCAACTTTTTTGCCATCTCTTCAAAGTTCTGACCCAGCTGTTTTTTGCCGGGGAACATGTTCACTCCGTCCGCGTGGCGGCGGGGAATGATGTGCATATGAAAGTGGAAGACGCTCTGCTGGGCTTCCGCGCCCGAGCAATTGGCGAGGTTCACGCCCTCGTATCCGCAGTCGTCCACATAGTGGCGGCAGATTATTTGCACCGCGTTCATCACGTGCGCCATCACGTCCTGCGGGCAATCGAGCACGTTTACGCAATGCGCCTTGGGCACCACGAGGGTGTGCCCTTCGTAATCGTCGGCGATATCCAAAAAGGCGTAAGTGTACTCGTCTTCATAGATCTTATAAGAGGGGATGTCCCCCTTGATTATCTTGCAAAAAATGCAGTTTTCCATAATCTTCTCCTTATTTTATTATTTCGCACAAAACCCCGTCCTTAAAGGGGGAAATCGCGCGCACTTGAACTTCTTCGTCAATCCCTCCGCCCTTGCAATAGCAGCGGATATATTCGCCGCTCCAACCGACTGTATACTCCCCGTCCTCTTCCTCAAACAGTACGCTCAGCTCTTGCCCGAGGAGGGAGGAGATAAACTCGCCCGCGAGCCTGCTTGCCGCCTCTTCCGCACGAGCAACGCGTGCCTTTACGGTATGGGGATCGAGCGGCTTATAGCGCTTTGCCGCCGCCGTACCCGTGCGCACGGAATAGCCGAAGACGTGCACGCGGGAAAAGCGCACGCGCTTTAAAAATTCCAGCGAACGCTCAAATTCCGCCTCATCTTCCGTGGGGAAGCCGCATATGAGGTCGGTGGTTATGCCCGCACGCGGAAAGTATCGCCTTATCAGCTCCGCCTTGGCAAGGTATTCTTCACTCGTGTAGTGCCTGTTCATGTCCTTGAGCACCTTATCGCTTCCGCTTTGAAGGGAGAGGTGAAATTGGGGGCAAAAGTCGTAAAGATTCTTGCAGGCGGTCAAGAATTCCTCGCTTATCACGCCCACTTCCAGCGACCCCAAACGTATGCGGCAGCGCAAGCCGTCCAGCGCCGTTATAAGGCTTGCAAGGCTTTCTCCGCTCCCCTTGCCGTAAGAAGAAAGGTCTATGCCGGTGAGCACTATCTCCTTGGTGATGCCCGCCAGCTTTTCGCACTCGCGCACGCATTCGGCTATGCCGCGCGAACGGCTCCTGCCGCGCAAGTAGGGGATGAGGCAGTAAGAACAGAAGTTGTCGCACCCGTCCTGCACCTTCACAAAGGCGCGGGTGCGCGTGGGTTTGGGGTCGGTGAGCCCGTCGAAAATCATGGGCAGGGGTGAAATTTTCACCTCTTTTTCAAATAACATCTCCGCCGCGCTCTCCTTGCCGGCTACGCCCGTGACGTAGGTCACCCCCTCCATGCCCTCGAAGGGCGCGGGATTGTTCTGCGAAGCGCAGCCCATCACCGCCACCTTGGCGTCCTTGTTGAACTTGCGGCAGCGCGCCACACATTGGCGGGACTTGCGCTCCGCCTCACTCGTGACGGCGCAGGTGTTTATTATGTATACATCCGCCCTCTCGAGCTTTTCGCTCACTTCCCAGCCGCGCTCTTCCAGCATGCGGACGAGGCAGTCGCACTCGTATTTGTTCACCTTACAGCCCAAGTTGTAGATAACCGCCTTCATGCGCCGAGCTGCCCCCTTTCGTACTGCACGAGGGCAAGGGCTACCGCCGCAGCCGTTTCGCACCTCAATATCCGCTTGCCAAGGGAGATGAGCCTTGCTCCGCGCGCCGCGGCGAGCTCCGCTTCTTCCTTGCAAAAGCCGCCCTCGCTGCCTATTATCAGATCCACGTCCGCGCGGCTTCCTTCCAGCGCCGCATGCATGCTGCCGCGCTCGGCGCGTTCGTAGGGCATGACCACCCTCTCCGCCGTGCACATATTCAGCGCCTCTTCAAAGCCCTGCACGAAGGTGACGGGCACGAGTCTGCTCCTGCCGCACTGCTTGCACGCTTCCGCGGCTATCTTCTCCGCGCGGCGCAGGTTGAACTTCTCCTCCGCGCTGTAACGGGAGGTGAAAAAGATTATCTCGCTCGCGCCCAGCTCCACCGCCTTTTGCACGATGAAATCCGCCTTGGCGGACTTGGGCTGGGATTGAAAGAGCCTGACTTCAAATTGCGGATCTCCCTCGCAGGGCGTTTTTTCTTCCAATTTCAAGGCGGCGGCGTCATTGCCTATCTCTTGCAGGGTGCACAGGTAGTCATACCCGTCGCCCGTGCACACTATCGCCTTATATCCCGGCTTGTAGCGCAGCACCTTTGTGAGGTGGTAAAGCTCTTCCCCCTCGATATAAAGTGTGCCCGCGGCGGGATCGCCGCTCCCGTAAAACCTCTTTATCTCCATAAGTAACCCGTCCACTCGCCGTCGACAATCTTCTTTTCAAGGGTGAATCCCGCGGAAGATATGGCTTCTTCCACCTGCGCGCCGCGCGAATTTATCACGCCGGACATGATGAGCGCGCCGCCGCCCTTTATGTGCTCCTTGAAATCTTCCTTCATGGAAATAAGCACGTCGGCGGTGATGTTGGCGAGGATAATGTCGTACTTGCCGCGCGCGCAGTCGCCTATCGAACCGCAAATGACGCGCACGTCCACGCCGTTGCGCGCCGCGTTCTCCCCCGCCGCCTTGACCGCCACGGGATCTATGTCGCAGGCGTCCGCACTGTCCGCGCCCAGCTTGAGCGCCGCCGCCGCCAAAATCCCGCTGCCGCAGCCCACGTCTATCACGCTTTCGCCGCCCTTTACCGTCTTTTCAAGCAAAGTAAGGCATATGCGCGTGCTCTC
>CALWKO010000084.1 GCA_944381275.1 uncultured Clostridia bacterium
AGTGTGCCGCAAAAAGAGGGGAAACCGCGGCTCAAGCAAGCAATGCCGCGGCACGGCGGAGCCGCGCCGTCGGAGCGTTATTGCTGTTCGTGGAGTAGTCTTGCTTGCGAATGGCGGGGTTTCCCCTCGGCAAGCAAAAAATAAAAAGGTCCGAAAAGTTGTAAATTTTCAGACCTTTATCCTTTTTATTTTTTGCTTAACCTGTTTGTATAAGTCAGCTCCCAATAAGGATCCTTCCTCCACATCGCCCATCTGCCGGCGTAGGTGAGGGTTTTGAAGTCGCGGGCTTTGCCGCGGTAGACCTTTTGAGGGGGGATGTAGTATCCGCGGCTTTCGAAGAAAGGGCGGAGCTGTTCCAGCCTGCTTTCGTAGTCGGCATAATCCATGCGGTAGTCGGGGGTCCATCCCACTTCCGCCAAGGTTATCATGCGGGCAAAGGTGAGGAAGTCGAGTTTTTCTTCGTCGCGGATGTATTCGCACCATTGCGGGCACTCCACGCCCAAAATGCCTTTTGTATCCTTGATGCCCACCTTAGCGGCGGTCATTTTGTAAGTTTTGGAAAGAGGGCGCACGTTATAGGGGTGATCCATGTACACATAATCCCAAATGGAGAGGATGAGATTTCCGCCCTGCTCCAGCCAGCCGAGCTCGCGCTTTTTGCTGCCGCGGAATACCCACCATTGCGCGATGACGTCCTTATCCATGATATCCATGGCGTCGAGCACTTCGTTCCAGCCGATCATGCGCTTGCCCTTGGTGCGGAGGTATTTTGCCATTTCGTTATTGAAGTAGCCTTGCAAGGCGTTTTCGTCCTGCAAGCCCAGCTCCTTTATTTTGGCTTGGCACTTGGGGCATGTCTTCCAGCGCGTTTTGGGCACTTCGTCACCGCCGATGTGGAAGTAAGGCGCGGGGAAGATCTCGCAAAGTTCGTCTATTATGTCCTTGGCAAAGGCGTACACTTTTTCATTGCCGCAGCATAAGATGTTGTCCATAACGCCCCAGCGGTTGGAAACTTCCGTCTCCTCGCCCGTGCAGGAGAGCTCGGGATAGCACGCGATAGCCGCCACCATGTGCCCGGGCATATCTATCTCCGGCACCACTTGGATATGCAGGGACCCAGCGTATTCGACGATTTCCTTCATCTGCTCTTGGGTATAGAACAATCCCCTGCCGTATTCCTTGCCGTCGTGCGCTTCCTTGCCCTGATTATAGCCGGCCAAGGAGAGGGGCGTGTCCTTACGGATACTGCCCTTTTGAGTGAGCAGAGGGTATTTTTTTATCTCCGCGCGCCAGCCTTGATCGTCAGAAAGATGCCAATGGAAGGTATTCATCTTTATGGCGGCTTGCAGGCGCAGAATTTGCTTTATCTTGTCCACCGTCCAAAAGTGGCGTGCGCAATCGAGCTGGAAGGAGCGGTAGCCGTACTTGGGCGCGTCGTTCACATAGCAGCAAGTCATCTCGCCGCCCTCACCCATCTGCTCTAAGCTCATAAGCGCGTAAAACGCGCCCGCTTCGGTGGAGGCGAGCACCTGAATGCCCTCCGGGATGGATTTTATGGCATAGCCTTCCGGCGCAAGGCGCATATCTTTTGTAAAATTGAGCCTGCTTTCCTTGCCCGCGGGCTTTTTTGCAAGCAGCTCCTTTGCCTGCCGAATAGTTTGAGGGAAGTCGCCCACCACAACGGTGGCGGAAGACCAGCCGACCGTGCCCGCCTTTTCGGCGTACTCTATTGGTCTGGGTATGAGTTTCATAATTTCTCCTGCCTTTTTGTTAGTGCGAAAGCTCGCTATGCTTATTATAACATATCAATATATCTTGTGCAACACGAAATTGTACCTTTACCCAACCTCACCCGAACACATTTTACAAATGTAATTGATTTTATTTGATATATGTTTTTTGTCGGTATTACTAGTTTCCTGTAAAATGCTCGCTTTTAGCGAGGTGGATTTCGTTCAGTTTTGTGCGAGATGGCGCGCAGTTGTAGTACCTCCTACAACAAACGACATATCGTGCAAAAATGGGCGGAAGGCACCCGCTTAAAGTGTTCGGGCGAGGTTGGGTAAAGGTAAAATAGCGCTTGAAAAAAGCTCCCCTTGCGGAGAGCTTTTTCAATGAGATCTCTTGATTACCAGCGCGTGCCCGTGCCTACGTATTCGTAGGAGTAGGTGCCGTCGCCGTTGCGGGTAGCCCTGTAACGCTCCACGGGTCCGCCCGCGCGGCGAGTGATCTTGATCCTCTCCTGCCCGGCGACCGTTTCGCTCTCTATCTCATATTCCATGGACTGACCGTTTTCGTGGGTGAACAGTTCGAATTCCGTTTCCTCGCCCATCCAGCCGCTTTCCTGTTCGAAGCTGATTTCGAAGGCGCGCACAAGGCTCCTGCCGTCGTAGATGCTGTAGGCAAATTCCATGCCCGTTTCGTTGCTCTCGTTCTCGTTTTCCAGCTCGAAGACCATGCGCATGCCGTTGGCTTGATTGGTGGCGGTGAATTCAAGCGATTCTTCCGTTTCGTTGCGCTCGGTGGATACTTCCCTCCAGCCGCTGATGTCGAACACATTTTCGCCGTTCACCATAACGCCCGTAACGCGGTAGTTGTCCTCCTGCTCGTCGCGGTCGTCGTCGTCATCGCGGTCGTAGTTGGGCTGATGCGTTTCGTTATAGTAGATGGTGTAAGTTTCGCTCACTCCGCCCGCAGTTTCCGCGGTGATGGTTTGAGCCATGGCATATTGAGAATACTCTTCGTTAGTGTTCGCAGCCACGGTGGACTTTATGGGCTGATCGCCGCCGATGATGCTGTCCAGCATAGCCATGTACTCGTCCAGCTCCGCTTCGATAGCGGTTACGTCGCCCGCAAGCGCCGCTTGCGCAACTTGATCGTCGCCGATGAGTTCGCCTGCCGATACCGCCGCCAGGGCGAAGATGCTCTGCTGCCTTTGCGCTTGAGCCTCCTCGGATGCGGCACCGTCATCGCCGCCGTCCTTACAAGCCACGAGCACTGCCGTGAGGGCTATGGCAAGGATGAGAACGGTTACCGTTGCTATCAAAATTTTCCTTTTCATTTCAGTGTCCTCCTTGGGGGTTTCTGTATACTATACAATCCATACAAGCATTTTGGCTAACATTCTCAAAAAAAATTTTGAAGCGGAAGCGCGCGGGAAGCGCGTGGGAAGCGCGTGGCGCTTCACCCAGGAAATACCTCGCAGAAGCATTTTTATAATTTAATAGGTTTTTCACTTCGCAACGGCGGGCGTTATACAAAATAATACGGAAGCGTATATTATAATTTAAGAAGCGCGTGGCGCTTCACCCAAGAAATACTCCGAAGAAGCGCGTGGCGCTTCACCCAAGAAATACTCCGAAGAAGCGCGTGGCGCTTCACCCAGGAAAT
>CALWKO010000085.1 GCA_944381275.1 uncultured Clostridia bacterium
CACCCAATATTTATCTCTTTATCCTTCCTCTTCTTTCTTCTTTGGCTTTGTGTAACAAATGTATTGTAAACCTACATTGCGGCTATTGTACGTTTTATGTATAATATATGTAAACTTATATCAAAAGTGCGATTTTGTGCATAATCGCGGGCGAACAGGGCGGGAAAGCGGCGCGTTCAGGCGTATTTTGCGCAAAAAAATCCCCGAGGGAAGGACCCTCGGGGAGAGTAAAATTTTCGTCAGATGATATATTTGCTCTGCTTTGCGGGTGCGGAGTCGAGCTCCTGCTTTTTCTCCTCGTAACCGTTCCTGCCCAGCAGCGCGTAGGTGGCGTTCTTGCCCTCTTCCACGCCAGGCTGATTGAAGGCGTCGATGTTCAGCATCGCGCCGCAGTATGCCGTTTCCATCATAAACAGCATGAGCAGCTGACCCAGCGTGAATTCGTTCACCACGGGCAGGGTGATGGTGTAGTTCATCTTGCCCGCCTTGGTCACGGCGTACTCGGTGGCTTTCTGCTCGGCTTTGATGAGCTCGCTCATCGTGTGGCCGGAGAGGAAGTTGACGTCCGGGATGTCCTCGCATCCGCCGGGGATGGTTACGTCCGTGCGGTAGCTGTCTACGCCGATGAAGGTGATGACTTTGTCAAAAGGGCCCTCGTTGTAGAGCTGAACTTGGGAGTGCTGATCTGTAACGCCCAGCGCCTTAACGGGAGTTTGACCCACGTTGCAGTCCTTGCCGTCCAGCGTCTTATTCTTGCCCAGGCTCTCCGCCCACAGCTGAGCGTACCAGTCGGCGATATATTGCAGGCTGTCGGCATAGGGCATCATTACGGAGATGTTCTTGTTGTACTTGGTCATGGCGATATACATGAGCGCGGCGGTCATGAGTGCGGGGTTGCGCTTGATGTTGGGGGTGTCGCACAGCTCCTGCATGAATTTGGCGCCCGCGAGCAGTCCGCGGATATCCATGCCCAGCACGGCTGCGGGGAGAAGTCCCACGGGGCAAAGCTCGCTGAATCTGCCGCCCACTCCGTCCGGGATGTAGAAGGTCTTGTAGCCTTCTTTTTGCGAAAGTTTAATCAAGTTGCCCTTGGTGCGGGAAGTGGTGGTGATGATGTGATCCTTCGCCTTATCGCCGAGGGCTTTTTTGAGTATGTCGTTGATGATGAGGTATTGGGTCATCGTTTCGGAAGTGGAGCCGGATTTGGTTATCACGTTGAATATGGTCTTCTCCGGTTCGATCACGTCCAAAAGGGCAGCCATGCGCTCGGGATCGACGTTGTCTTCCACATAGAACTTGGGGCCGCGGCGCTTGCTCTTTTTCAAGTCGTTGTAATGAAGGTGCTTTATCGCCCTGAATGCGGCGATGGGGCCGAGGGCGGAGCCGCCTATACCCAAAACCACGAAGTATTCGCAATCGCGGCGCACCTGCTTTGCCGTGGCGATGATCTCCTCTACCACGTCATCCTGACCGGCGGCGAGTTTCGTCCAACCCATCATGCCGATTCCGGAATTCGCAACTACCGTGTTGAATGCCTTGTCCGCGCGTGCCGCGACCATTTCTATATCGGTAGCGGTGATGCCGTGAGTCCTGCCCAGGACGGCGGACATCATGTTGTTGTAGTCAACGCGGATTTTCATCTCTTTCCTGCTGTAACGCATATATATTCCTCCAATTTAGCCTTATAGGCTTTCTTTTATATCGTTTAAGTAATCCAGGCTCGCCTTTATCTCGCCGAAGTCCTCGTAACAAGAAGAGTATACCTCTATGAGGCAAGCGCCGTCAAAGCCGGCGTCCTTCAGCCGCTTAAAGAGCAGTTTGAAGTCGAATATCCCCTCCTTGGAGTGGGGCATAACGAGCTTTCCGCTCCCCGTATAGTTGCAAAGGTGCACCGTTTTGAGCCTGCTCCCCATCACCTTTAAAAAGTCGAAGTAATCCAGCTTGGATTGCATCGCCTGCTTTATGTCCAGCGTGGCGCCCAAATCGGGGCAGAGCGGGGCGAGCTTTTCAAAATAGCTCGGCTCGGAAAAGTACGCCCAGTGCACGTTCTCGTAGGTGAGCGTTATGCCGTGACTTTGCGCGATGGCGCATATCTTGTTCACGCGCGAGGAGATAAAGCCGAAGTCGAACACGTACTTCACCGCCGGCTTCAAGCGCGTTGCGCCGTGAAAGACGTAATACTTCGCGCCCAGCACCTGACCCGCTTCGCACACGCGGGTAAAGGTGGTTATCGCGTCCGCGTGCGCACGCACGCCCTTGCCGAAGAGTTCCGGCTCGAATTGGTTGGTCAGCGCGTGCACGGAATTTATCCTCACGCCGCCCCTGTCCGCGCGCTCCTTCACCACGGCGGCAAAGTCGCGCGTGTATTCGCTGTGAGTGGCAAAGAACACCTCGCTCACCTTTGCGCCCGCGCGGGCAACCTCGTCCATGGCGTCCTCCGTCAGCAGTCTGGGAAAGTAGGACGCCGTTGAAATTCCTATTTCCATGGCACAATTATATCACGCCGGCAAGGTAAAAGACAAATAAACGACGGCGCATTTTATAAAGGCTTGGCGAAATTGTGCGCGAATGCTTGACAACGGCTATAAAGAAGTATATCATGATTTGCGGCTGGGGGTGCCTCGCAAGAGGCTGAGAGAGTCCCTTTGAACTTGGTCAAGTTAGTACTTGCGTAAGGAAGCAAAATCTTTAATGTTTTCTTAGAAAGTTCCTTCAGCCGAAGGAGTTTTTTTATGTTCAAAAAGCGATTTGTTATCGTTGCGACCGCTGCTATCTGTTTAATAGCGGCTCTGTTTGTGTTTTCCGCTTGTGCGGAAACCGGTCCTTTGCCGATTGAGGGCA
>CALWKO010000086.1 GCA_944381275.1 uncultured Clostridia bacterium
AGAAGTTTATCGGCAAGGCACATGTATGCGAGGTGAACAAACGTGCGTTCGCCGCGGGCATCGCCGCCGTGAAGGAAAAGTAAATCGTTCTGAAAAAGTAAATCAGTACACGGGTGCGTTCCGTATGGGAGCTCCCGTGTATTTTTTAAAGCTATTGACACCGTGGTGCGTCTGATGGTATAATAAAAATGCGATTTTTACAAGGCGCGGTTGCCGCAAGGCGCCTGCGTCCGCCGGAGGGAGAATGGGCGTATTTTTTTCGGTGTTGCTGAATATCATAGAGATCGTTTTGAGCGTGCTTGAATTTTTGGCGCTGGCGGCATCGGTCGTTACGTTTTTTGTGCTGATGCTGAATAAGTATTCCAAGGCGTTGAAAAAAATCCTTGTTCCGCTCGGAATGCGCTTTTTCACGCGATTGCGCGTTTTGGTACTCTGCCGCCGTTCGCCCCTGAAAAAACGTGCATTCCTTGAATTTTCTTTGCTTAAAACGGGTGGGCGCAGCGTGAGTACTGCGGAATGGCGGTCGATCATTAACGGGTTTAAAGCGTTTTACACAGATTCCGCCTCGAAATCCGTGTATGTGCTTTCAAATTGTACGCCGCTTATCGGTGAGCATTTTTCGCGGGCAGTGCAAGTGTATTTTGATTATTTTCAGGATGAAAAGGTCAAAAAGGCATTTGGCATGAAGGGCGATTTGATCGAATGGGCGATCGGGATCCGTATTGAGGAAGCGTATGCGACGCCCACGTTTTTGTTGACCGGCTTACTTGCGCGCTATGAAGAGAATTGGGCGGATTTTATCCGTAGGTATGTTTCCACGGCATATATGACAGAAACGGAGGAAAGCGACAACGATAAAGTTCTTTCTAACGAGTTGTATATGACGTTTGCCTGGCTCTTGTGGGGGCCGAGTTATGAATTGAAGCATGATTCGTATTGGTCGGGGCTGTGTCAGCTCTCTTTCGGAGATGAAAGCAATTCCGTTCCCGCTATCGCAGACGGTCGCATTGCGCCGCAGATCGCGAAATGTTTCCGCAAAAACGTCGGCAGGCGGTATGGCGAACTGATGTCCGTCGAGCTTACGCTGCTCAATAAAGGCGAGTACTTACGGCGCATGCGGCAGAAGGTCATTCCCGATGAAGCATATTTTTATGAGCGTTTGGAAGGAGAGGAAAGTTCTTTTTCTCTTCGCATAGATGACTTTCACGTCCGCGAGGGGTACAAATCAAAAAAGTATTATTCTACTGCATACGTTTGGCTTTTGTTTGAGCTTGAAGATGAGAGCAGATATGCCTTCCAACCTAAAACCAGCCTTGCGTTCTTTGAGCATGCAAACCTGACGGATATGGCGACGTATCAGTTTTTGATCGAAACGCTTTTGAATAAGTGCTTTTTGCATTTTGCATCTGTGTTCGGAAACGGAGCATATGAAGGGAGAAAGTACAGGTTCGTATGTGCAATGAACAAAGATATTGAAGTAAAATTTTTGCAGAAATATGCAGAGCGCACTGCGGAAAACAGTGCGGATGCGCAGGCTTTCCGTACACGGTTGCTGCCCGAACCGAAGCGCCGCCCTGCCAATGCGTTTGCCGCGTTCGATGAGTTTTTTGCGCAGGATACCGAATACAGCTTTGAAGAAGCGGATGCGGCGGAAAAAAACACGATCACCGATCTTGCCTGCTTTTACGCGGATATTTATATGGGGAATTTTCCGGATGTGAATGAGCGGGAGTCATTTGAAAACCTGCTTAAATATTTGCAAAACGCAGCAGACGCCGAAGCGTATAAATACCATATCGTTCTCGTCAAAAACAAGCACGGTACGATTATGGCAGGAGCTATCTTCGATTATTTCAAGCGTACGAATTGCGCTGTTGTCGAATTTATTGCCGTCAGGCAGAATTTGCAGTCTGCGGGAATCGGCTCTGCACTGTATCATCACATTTTGGAAACAATTTCCAAAGACGCGTTTGAAAACGGGAAGCTGCGGCCGGAATATGTATTCTGTGAGATAGACGCACCTTCTCACAGCCGCGCGCAGGTAAAAAAGTATCTGTATTTTTGGGATAAGTACAAGTTCATGCGCCTGAACATGCAGTATGTACAACCGGCGCTCTCCGGTACGCAAAAGCCTGTAAAGGGGCTGTGGCTTACGGTTTCTTCTCTGCATAAAATGCTTACAAAGTTGCCCGGGAAGCTCGTTGCAGATGTAATTTATGATTATATGAAATATGCGATGGGCATTGCCGAGCCGGATAGGGCTCCCGAGTATGTTAAAATGAAACAAGAACTTTTTACGCTTGGGGAAGTCGGTCTGTCGAAGCTCATAGAGCATGATCCGGTTTAAAAGTGATTTGGTTGAGCCTCTCCGCTATGGCGGAGAGGCTTCTTGTGCGGCGGAAAAGAGCAAAAAAGCCCGAAAAAACAAAAGGACGGTTTTGCGCGTGAAACATTTTTGCCGAATTGCGCTTTTCGGCGGATATATAGTTGATAATTTTTCGTTTTTTTGGTAAAATGAAACGAATAAATCTACTCTTAAAACGGGGCATATAA
>CALWKO010000087.1 GCA_944381275.1 uncultured Clostridia bacterium
GGTGGTGGACAGTTACATCACCTCGGCGGAGCCTATCTCGTCGGCGGCGATCCAGCAGCAATATATGCCCGACGTTTCCACCGCCACGATAAGGAGCGAACTTGCCGGGCTGGAGGAGATGGGCTACTTGGTAAAGCCGCACGTTTCCGCGGGCAGGGTTCCTTCGAGTAAGGCGTATCGCTTTTATGTGGAGAGCCTTATGCAAAACGTCACCCCGGGCGACATCGACGAGCTGGCGAGCGAAGGCAAGGCGAGGATAGAGGGCGTGGAGTCCATCGTCAAGGAGGCGGTCAAGGTGGTCAGCGACGTGACCAACTACACTTCCTTAATGGTGCTGGAAGGAAAGGACGATATCATCGTAAGGCAGGTCAAACTCGTGGGCTTGGGCGACAATACGGCGCTCGTCATTATAATAACGGACGGCGGAGTGCTGCGCGACAGCGTGATAAATCTGCCGGCGAATACGCAGGAAGGGTACTTGGAAGCGGCTTCTTCCCTCATCAATTCCAACATGGCGGGCAGGAGTATAAAGTCCATCACGGGCGGGGAGATAATCTCCGGCATGGAGGAGTTCAAGGCGCTCTTCGATCAGATAATCGCCATGCTCAGGCAGTACGTTGAGGGCGGAGAGGTATATGTGGAAGGCACGGATAAGATATTCGCCTATCCCGAATACCGCGACGTGGAGAACGTGAAGGGCTTTTTATCCGTAATATCGCAAAAGGATAAATTGCAAGAGCTCACCAGCGGCGACGGCGTGGAGATCACCGTCAAGATAGGCGCGGAAGAGGGCGTGAAGAATATGGCTGTGGTCAGCGCGCGCTACCTTGTTTCCGGCAGACAGATAGGGCATGTGGGTGTGATAGGACCAGAGCGCATGGACTACAAGAAAGTGATCAAGGTGCTAACCACGATAGGCAAGATGAACGAAGAGAAAAAGGAGGACAAAAATGGCTAAGAAGAAGCCGGAAGAAAGGGCGGAAACTTACGAGTTCGAAAAAGTGCAGCCGCAGGAAGAAGCGGAAGTGGAGATAAAAAAAGAAGTGGTCGACAAAGCCGACTACGACAACCTCAGCGACAGGTATCTGCGCCTTCTTGCCGATTTTGAAAACTTCAAAAGGCGGAACGCGGAAAACGGCAAGGTGATGTACCGCAGCGGCAAGCTGGACATGATAGACAGCATTTTGCCCACGCTCGACTACTTGGATATGGCTATCGCCGCAATCAAGGACGACAGCGCGCGCCAGGGCGTGGAGCTGGTGAAAAAGGCGTTTGCCGACGTGCTCGCACGCGAAGGGGTGAAGGAGTACGACCCGATGGGCGAGGATTTCGATCCCAAAAAGCATGAAGCGGTCATGTCCCGCGAAGAAGAGGGCAAGGAGGGCAAGATCCTTCAAGTGCTCAAAAAAGGTTATCTCTGCGACGATAAGGTGCTCCGTCACCCTATGGTCGTGGTGGGAAAATAAAGAAAATTACAAGGAGAAATAGAAAATGTCAAAGATTATAGGTATCGACCTGGGAACAACTAACTCCTGCGTGGCGGTGCTTGAAGGCGGTGATCCCGTCGTCATCCCCAACGCGGAAGGCGCACGTACCACCCCTTCGGTGGTGGCTTTTGCCAAGGACGGCGAAAGGCTTGTGGGCAGCGCGGCAAAGCGTCAGGCTGTCGCCAATCCCGACAGAACGGTGAGTTCCATCAAGCGCCATATGGGTCAGGCGTATAAAGTTACAATAGACGGCAAGGATTACTCTCCCCAAGAGATAAGCGCAATGATCCTTTCCAAGCTCAAGGCGGACGCGGAGAGCTACTTGGGCGAAAAAGTCACCAAGGCGGTCATCACCGTGCCCGCATATTTTTCCGACAGTCAGCGCCAAGCCACCAAGGACGCGGGCAAGATAGCCGGCTTGGAAGTGATGAGGATAATCAACGAGCCCACCGCCGCGGCGCTCGCCTACGGCTTGGATAAGGGCGACAACAAGGGGCAGAAAGTGCTCATCTACGACCTGGGCGGCGGCACGTTCGACGTTTCCATTTTGGAGATAGAGGACGGCGTGTTCGAAGTGCTCTCCACCAACGGCGACACCATGCTGGGCGGCGACGACTTCGACAGGAAGATAATGGATTGGATAGTTTCCGAATTCAAGGCAAAAGAGGGCGTGGACCTGAGCAAGGATGCGGCGGCTATGCAGCGCATAAAGGAAGCGGCGGAAAAGGCTAAAATAGACCTCTCCGGCATGACCAAGACGAACATCAACCTGCCTTTCATCACCATGAAGGATTCCGCTCCTCTGCACATCGACATGGACCTCACCAGGGCCAAGTTCGACGCGATGACCGCCGACCTTGTGAACAGGACGATAGTGCCTATGAAGAAGGCGCTTGCGGACGCAAACCTCTCTATCGACAAGATAGACAAGGTCATCCTCGTGGGCGGTTCCACCCGTATCCCCGCAGTCGTGGAAGCGGTAAAGAACACCACCGGCAAGGAGCCTTACAAGGGCATCAACCCCGATGAGTGCGTGGCTATCGGCGCTGCCATTCAGGGCGGCGTGCTCGCAGGCGACGTTAAGGACGTGCTGCTTTTGGACGTCACCCCGCTTTCGCTGGGCATAGAGACGATGGGCGGCGTGTTCACCAAGCTCATCGACCGCAACACCACCATACCTACTTCGAAGTCGCAGATATTCTCCACCGCTTCGAACAACCAGACGGCTGTGGATATAAGGGTATTGCAGGGCGAACGCCCCATGGCGGACGACAACAAAGAGCTGGGCAGGTTCCAGCTTGACGGTATCCCTCCGGCACCCCGCGGCATTCCTCAAATAGAAGTCACCTTCGACATCGACGCCAACGGCATAGTCAACGTAAAGGCTGTGGATAAGGGCACGGGCAAGCAGCAGAGCGTGACCATAACCTCCTCCACCAACCTTTCCGACGATCAAATAGATAAAGCCGTGAAGGAAGCGGAGAAGTACGCGGAAGAGGACAAGAAGCGCAAGGAGATGGTGGACGCGCGCAACGACGCCGACCAGATGATCTACGCCACCGAAAAGGCTATGGAAGAAGCCGGCGACAAGATAAGCGAAGAAGATAAGAAGACGCTTGAAGAAGCCGTGAAGAAAGCCAAGGAAGAAGTGGGCAAAGCCGCCGACGCCGAGGGCGTGAGGAAGGTGATAGACGACATGGGCAAGGAGACCGCGCCCGTATTCACCAAGCTCTACCAGGCTCAGCAGGCGGAGCAGCAGAACGGCGCCAACGGCGCAAACGGCGACGGCAACGGCGACGGCAATAACGGCGGCGACGACACTATAATCGACAACGATTGATATGGCAAAGGACCTTTACGAAACACTCGGAGTAAATAAAAACGCCTCCGAAGAGGAGATAAAGAGCGCTTATCGCAAGATGGCGCTCAAGTATCACCCCGACAGATACGCCTCCGCCACCGAACAGGAAAAGAAGGCGGCGGAAGAGAAGTTCAAGGAGATAAATCACGCCTACGAGGTGCTCAGCGACAAGACCAAGCGCGCCAATTACGACCAGTACGGCAGTGAGGACGGTCCCCAGGGCTTCGGCGGATTCGGCGGTCAGGGCGGAGGCGGCTTTAACTCCGGCTTCGGCGCGGGCGGCGGATTCGACGATATTTTAAGCTCCATCTTCGGCAGCTTCGGCGGAGGAGGGCGGCGCAATCCCAACTCCCCCGTGGACGGCGACGACATCACTCTGCAAGTCACGCTCACCTTTAACGAAGCGTACTTCGGCGTGAAAAAGACGGTCAAGTTCTACCGCGACGACGAATGTTCCGACTGCCACGGCAGCGG
>CALWKO010000088.1 GCA_944381275.1 uncultured Clostridia bacterium
GGAAGGAAGAAGGGTAACGGCGGTTGTAAACCGCGCTACCCTTCATCCCTTCTTTCTTCCGCTTAATAAGGCAACGCAGAAGGGTGCTTATATGCGGCGCCCTCGTTGGCTTAAATGACCTTCTGTAAGAAGGTCATGATAGCCATACTGCCTAAGATACTCATAGATTACAATTGCTACCGAATTCGCAAGATTGAGCGATCTGGCTTGGGCGCGCATGGGGATGCGGAAGGTGGAGGAATAGTTATCTTCCAAAAGAGGTTCGGGGAGTCCGCGAGTTTCTTTGCCGAAGAAGACGAAACAGTCTTTTTCAAACTTGATATCCGAATGAATTATCCTGCCTTTGGTGCTGGAAAAAAGCGTTTGAACGCCGGCGGAAGTGTAAGCTATTTTAACCGCTTTGTCCATATTTTCTTCTCCGCTGTAATTGAAGTTTTTGAGCAAGAATTCTTGAATATTTTCATATCTTCTCACCTCGGATATATCCCAATAGTCGAGTCCGCTGCGCTTTAAATATTTGTCTTCCCAAGAAAAACCGCACGGTCCTATCACATGCAAAACAGCTCCCGTGGCGGCGCAGGTGCGCACGATGTTGCCCGTGTTGTTGGGTATTTCCGGTTGTAAAAGTACTACGTTTATCATAAGTAATTTGCTATCTCCTTCAACTCTTTTACGCTTTTAGCTTTAAAGGCTTTCATCTTTAATTCCTTTCCCCCGCGCATGCCCTTGGTGTAAAAGGCAAAGTGCTTTTTCATGTCGTTCACCACCTTGTGTTCGGGGTATATTTCAAGCAGAATATCTATGTGTATTTCTATCGCCTGCTGAACGGACATGGGCGGTTCATTCCCCGCAATTCGTGCGAAAACAAAGGGGTTTCCCAGCGCGCCTCTGCCCACGGCAACGCCCGCCGCGCCCGTATATTCCAGCGCGTATTCCGCGCTTTTTCTATCCTTTACATCCCCGTTTGCGATGACGGGAATTTTAACCGCTTGAACCGCCTCTTTTATCGGATCGAGATCGGCTTTTCCCGAATAATATTGCTCCCTTGTTCTGCCGTGAACGGTGACGGCGAGCGCGCCGGCGTCTTCCATCATCTTTACAAATTCGGCGCAATTTTTTGATGAAGAAAAGCCCGTTCTGCACTTTACCGTTATCCTTCTTCCGCTCTTCACCGCCGCCCTGACCACCTCTTGGGCAAGGGAGGGATTATTTAAAAGAGCGCTCCCTTCACCGTTTTTTACTATCTTGGGAACGGGGCAGCCCATATTTATATCGATGAGTGCGAATTTGTCCATAATTTTATGTTCGCACGCCTCCCTAATAAAGTAAGGATCGCTGCCGAATATCTGCGCGCAGGAAACTCTTTCGTAAGGCGTGGAATATAGCAGATCTTTAGTCTTTTCACTCTCGTAAATAAGCCCCTTGGCGGAGATCATCTCGGTATATACCGCGCCCGCTCCGCACAGCGAACACACCGCCCTGAATCCGGCGTCCGTATATCCAGCAAGCGGCGCCAAAGTTGCGCCCTTTATCTCTATACCGCCTATTATCACGCCTTAACCGCCTTCAACTTTTCTTCTTCGCTCAATTTTTCAAAATCGCCGCCGCACTTTTCTTCCAACTTCTTAAAGCTGTTTATAAAGGCGTTCAGTCTGTCGTTCAAAGCTACTTCTGCGTCCACTCCCATGAGCCTTAAAAGCACTATGGTATCCCAGATGAGCTCTTCCGCACCCTTACCTTCTTTTATCTTCTTTATATCCTCTTCTATTTTGGCAGCCGCCCTAGCAATATCTTTTTCACCCACGCCAACTTTTGAAGCGTATTTCAAAGCCTTTGCCGCGCGCTCGTCCGCGGGAAGATGTGAAGGCAGGGAATCCATCTTTGAAGACGGGGTTTTATATTTTTTCTCCTTATTTTTCGCGCTCTCCCAGGCGGCGAGAGCTTCTTCCGCGTTGTTTGCCTTTACGCTGCCAAAGATGTGGGTATGGCGGGTTATCAACTTTTTGCATAGGCCGCTTATCACGTCCGTGGTATCGAAAAGTCCGTCCTTTTCACCCAAAACGCAATGGAACACGCCCTGCAAGATGACGTCTCCCGCCTCTTCTACAATATTTTCTATATCGTTGTTATATATGGCGGAAACAAGTTCGTAGGCTTCCTCTATCATGTTTGGGCAGATGCTCTTCATCGTCTGAGCCTTGTCCCACTCGCAGCCGTTTTCCGCAGTGAGTATATACATGATCCTCATAAGGTCGTTGAAGGAATAGCGTTCTTTATTTATCAAATCGAGCGGATATACGGTCAATATATCGCATCCTTCGTTGTATTCCTTGCCGCATTTTATGTGATCGCAAAATATATTGTCGCCGCATATATCATATAATTTATTATATACCTTATTATAATTGTCCTTATTCACCCCGTCCACGACGAGCTTTATCCTGTGATCATAATAAAATCCGTCGAACGAGATGAGCTCTTGAGCGTTTATTTTGAGTTCCGCCATTTTTCTCTCCTCTTACTGCCGCCGTATATTCTGCCGAGGGCAAAGTGCTTTATATCTCCGCCTTCAAAGATTTTTAGTATAAATGAAGAGGCAAAATATATCATCGCCCCAACTATTATACTCAAACTCACCCTTATATAGATGTTGCCCACGAGCGCGAGCGGCGCTATTGCAATACTCATTATAACACCGCAGAGCATTATTTTACCATTGTTTTTAACAAGCTGTTTATCTTTTCCCAAAAGTTTTGCATGATATACCGCGCCCGCCAAAGTTGAAAGCGCATAGTATATCACCCAGGAAAGAGCCGCTCCTATTATAGACAGTTTATACATAAGAACTATTTCAACAGCCACCCTAATAATGCAAAATAGGACGGTATATTTTAAGCACACATCCCCGCCTTCCACCGCTTGAAGTACGGAATTATATACTCCGGAAAGTGAAGCCGTTATTATGTTTATTGAAGATATTCTCATCAAAGTGGACGCCAAGTCGAGCTGACTTGAAGATAGAGAGGAAAAGAGTATACTCACTATGTCTTCCGCAAGCAAAAATATCCCGAAAAAACACGCGCAGGTTATGAAAAATACGCATTTTACGCACTTTGAACTCTTTTCTTTTATGCTTTCCGCGTTGCACATGGCAAAGCTATAAGAAACGGCGGGTATGAGCGTTACCGCCGCGGAAAGGGCTATCACTATGGGCATATTTATAACGGTATTTACACTGCCCGTCATTATGCCGTACATCGCCGAAGCGTTTTTATAGCCGTATAATGTGAGCAATTTTACTATCAAAATGCCGTCGGCAAGCGAGGAAAGCGGCAGTAATATTCCGTGCGCGGTGATAAATTTATTCTCCTTAAAAAAGCCGCCGTTACTCTTTAATATCAACGGGTATTTTTCCCTTCTTGTGATATAAAACATAAAACACACCGCCAAGGAAAAAAGCTCTGAAACCGTCACCCCGGCAACCGCCCCCATAACGCCCGCCATAAGCGACTTTTTGCCAAACAGATAGGCAAATAAAAGCCCTGCCGCCGCCTTTATCCCCTGCTCAAAGAGTTGGCATACCGCGGGAAAGGTTACCCTCCCTTCCCCGGTAAAAAGCCCTTTAAAGCAGGCGCTCACCCCCACAAACACCACGGCGGGAGCTATTATAAAATAGCAATATCTTATATCCTCATTGCCCTGCAAACGCGCTATCATCCCGGAAAAAAGGCATATTATCAGCGCTGCTATAAACGAGAGTAATAGAGTATATAAAAAACAACTCCCCACCTCGTCCTTTATCTCGCCGCTTGCCCGCCTTGCCGCCATGTTGCGGGATATTATTATTCCGCTGCTGCCCGAAGTGAAGGCTATCGCCGCCGCATATATTGGAAATATAAGCTGATAGTTGCCTATCCCTTCCGCTCCCAGGACGTTCACAAGAGGTATTTTGTATGCCGCGCCTATTACTTTTCCTATCAATAAAAGCAGGGCTATAATAAAGCTTGCCCCGGCTCCTTTTTTTATCCTTTCGCTCATAAGAATAGTATCTGCAACGCACCCGCTTTTATAGTATTCTATTATTATTTTTCTTATTTGTTGGATAATAATAATGAAGATAAGGAGCGTTGATATGTGTAAAACCTCATTTTTAATGGCTATACGTTTGATTACCCTTCAATAAAGACGGGTTTTTTCTGTGGATAACTGCCCGAAAAAAGAACGCGTTTTCCCCGTTGTCCACAATTGAAAACCTTGAATTATTTAAAAATGGGGGAAATATGATTTTTGAGGGATGCAAGAATATGATTTTTTCAAGTCACAATAGAATTGTTGCGAAGCGTTAGCGACTTGAAAAAATCGCGGAAATTTGCTTTTGACAACTATGACATTAAAGTAAAGTGCGGTAAGCAAATTTCTTTGCGCGGCGTAGAGATGTGCAACGATACTCGACCAAGCAATCAGTTTTCCTTATAAAAAATAGCGATACCCGATAAAGTCAGGGAGCGCAAAAATCTTTTTCCTTCATATACTAAAATTTAATACGCCGCTTTTATCAGAGGGTAAAAGGCGAAATCTTGCGGCGGATATATCATTATTCTACGAAGCGACGTTGCTTCGCCGCAAGGCGGAAATTTGCCCGTCAAATTTCTTTGTGCGGCATCGAGCCAAGTAATGATACCCGCAACCTATCTAATATCCGCATAAAAAACTAGCGATACTCGAAAAGCCATGCAGCACAAAAAGCTGCCCTCAAACCCACCGCTCCGCGGCGGACGAGAAAGCGGGCGAAATCCATGGATATACAGTTGCGGAGCAACGCTATCCATGGGCGAAGGTGCCGCAGGCGGGTTTGCACTTGTTTGGTCTTATTGCTAAAATAACCACTCTAACATAATAAGGAATTAATTTATATGGAAATATTAGGGGGGTGTATTGTGCAGCTTTCGAGTATTGATAGTTTTTATATACTGATATTAGATAGGTTAAGGGCATCGTTACTTGGCTTGGTGCTACACAAAGAAATTTGACGGGCAAATCTTCACCCTTATCTCTTCGTTCCAACTAATAGTTTATTTTGTGGTAGAGAGATGACCTTCGCTATAAGAAAAAGTAGTTGTAAACCCGCTTGCGGAGCCTTCGCCCTCGAACAGCGCCGCTCACGGCTGTATGTTCGAGGATTTCGCCCGCCCTCTCGTCGCCTTGGCGGTTTGAGGGCGGATTTCGCCTTGCGGCGAACGAGTGGTAGTTCATGGAATAAATAAATAGCATATCCGCCGCAAGATTTCGCCTTTTCGGGGAAAGAATAGTATTTGATTATGGAAATATCCCTCAAAAGCTTTTTGCGCTACGCGGCTTTTCGGGTATCGCTATTTTTTATAAGGAAAGCTGATTACTTGGTCAGGTATCGATACATATCTCTACGCCGCGCAAAGAAATTTGCTTACCGCACTTTGTTTTAATGTCATAGTTGTCAAAAGCAAATTTCCGCGATTTTTTCAAGGCGTTTACGCTTGTTTTTTTTATAACAGCGCCTTGAAAAAATAATATCCCGGCGTCCCTCAAAAATCATCCTCAAATCTCGAATTATTGCTATTTTGCCCTTAAAAAATTATTCTTTCCCCTCCCCCTTGCTTTATTGCCGAATATATGATATAATATATGATATAAAGTAAAAGAGGTAAGATTATGAAGATAATTTGCGATGTCCTCGATCTGACAGACGCACTTTCCAAAGTAACCAGGGCTTTACCCACCAAGGTGATGATAGGCTTAAACAACGACGGAATAAAGATAAGCGCGCACGGCGACACCGTCGTATTCACCGCCAACGATATGGAATATGAGATAGAAAACACCATAAAGGCGGTAGTGCAGGAAGAAGGAGATGTGCTTGTTCCCGGCAAATATATGTACGAGATAGTAAAGCGCATCGAAAGCGGCTGCCAAGTGGACATATACAGCATAGAAGAGGATGTAATACATATAAAGGCGATGGACAACACCGCCCATTTGAGCAAGTTCAGGCTGGAAGATTTTGTACCCCTTTCCAATGCGGATGAAGAATATGACATAAGTTTCAATATTCCTCAAAAGGATTTGAAGAGACTTGTGGAAAAGACTTCCTTCTCCGCCGCCACGGACGACAGCAGGCCGCAGTTCAAGGGCTGCCTTTTCGACATTAAGGGCAATAATATGAATGTGGTGGCTTTGGACGGTTACAGGATGGCTGTGGCAAGCTATGCCCTTCCCGCGGAATACGACAGCATCCAGGCGGTTGTTCCCGTAAAGACGCTCAACGAAGTTGCAAAGCTTATGGAAAACGAAGAAGAAAGCGTCACCTTATACTTCTCTTCCAAGCGTTTTTCCGTGAGTATAGGAGAACATACCAAGGTTACTTCCAACCTGCTTTCAGGTAAGTTCCTCGATTATGCGCGCACCATCCCCACCTCTTACGAAACCAAGCTTACGGTGAACATCAAGCAGCTGCAGGCAAGTTTAGACAGGGCCGCCGTCATGACCCGTTACGACAAGTCCAGCATGGTAAAGGTGGAAGTGAAGGACAGCATTATGAACGTGCTCGCTTCTTCCAGCATAGGCGAGATAAACGACATGATAAAAATTTACAGCAACGGCAAGGACGTAACCATGCTTTTGAACTGCAAATTCATCCTCGACGTGCTGAAAAATTGCGACGGAGAGTTTGTAAATATCTCCCTCAATTCGCCGACGGCGCCGTTCATAATTGAACCCATCAACGAAAGCGAGGGTGAGCGTTATGTTTATCTGTTGCTCCCCATCCGTTATTGAGTAAGTTAATACTTAGAGTTTTTAAGCCCCGCGCCTTTGGTAGCGGGGCACTTCATATAAGCCGCGTGATACGTTGTCAAGGCACTCTTTTTGGCAAATCACGTACAGGGAGTACGCTCATTGTCAAAAAGAGCACCTTTCCTAGTCTGACACGGCTTCTATGAAGTGCTTTTGTGGCGCGACGTTAACAAGGTTTTTTATTTATAGTGCGAAAGAATATATATTATTCTACAATCAAAATGTTGTAACTATTGTGGTTAAAACGCGGGAATTAAGGATAAAACTTTTTGTAATGATTATAGCTTTCTTAGAAAACCAAGAAAAGCAAAAATATGAGCTGTACACATAATTCTTTAATTATCATAAGTGATATAATATCCCGTTTTGGGATAAAACTTTTCGTGGGATGATGCTATCCCCTGTAATCCAAACATAAGGATAGAGAGATTATTTTTTCAATAAGAAAAAGTTGTTGTAAATCCGCTTGCAACTGTACGCGCAAAAATAATTGTGCTCGCCTTGCTTTTCAGGTATCGAAAGTTTTCATGCGGATAAATAATAAATACTTTTCTGGTATCGCAGCATAATCTGCAGCCGCACAAAGAAATTTGACGAGCAAATTTCCACTTTTGGCTCTTATAAAGCGGTGTATTTATTAAAGAAAAAAGTGCAAATGCGCCTGCGGCACCTTCGCCCATGGATAGCGTTGCTCCGCAACAGTATATCCATGGATACTTGTGCTCCCTGACTTTATCGGGTATCGCTATTTTATATAAGGAAGACTGATTACTTGGTCGGATATCGTTACTTATCTCTACGCCGCGCAAAGAGATTTGCAGGGCAAATCTCCGCCCTCTTTCTCGTCCGCCGCGTAGCGGTGGGTTTGAGGGCAGCTTTTTGTGCTGCATGGCTTTTCGGGTATCGCTAGTTTTTTATGCGGATATTAGATAGGTTGCGGGTATCGCTGCTTGGCTCGGTGCCGCACAAAGAAATTTGACGGGCAAATTTCCGCCCACTCGTAGAGTGGATTTTGCCTTTTTGGGGAAAGAACAGTGCTGATTTGAATATAGCCCTCAAAAGATTTTTGCGCTCCCTGACTTTATCGGGTATCGCTATTTTATATAAGGAAGGCTGATTACTTGGTCGGGTATCTTGGCATATCTCTACGCCGCGCAAAGAGATTTGCGAGGCAAATCTCCGCCCTTATCTCTTCGTTCCAACTAATAGTCTGCTGTGGTAGAGTTATAGCTTTTGCTATAAAACCAACTAAGTGAAAATCCGCTTGCGGAGCCGCCGCCCTCGAACAGCGCCGCTCGCGGCTGTATGTTCGAGGATTTCGCCCGCTTTCTCG
>CALWKO010000089.1 GCA_944381275.1 uncultured Clostridia bacterium
GTTGGCTCTCGCCCAATGAATACCTCGCAAATTTTTATGCCAATGGTGTAACAAATGATTGACAAACCTACATATATAAGCAAAAAAGAAAAGGGATAGGGCAAATTCGCTTTACAGCGTTAGTTGCCCTTTCCTTTTTTGCTTATCGAGGGGCAACCCATTCATTGAAAATAGCTGACCGCTTTCAAACGGACTGTTTCTATACCGCAGTCGGCTCCGCCGCCCGCTAACTATTTTCTGCGAATCGGTTTTCCCCTCTGCACGCGCCCGCCACTCCGTGCCGCTTGGTCGGGCAGCGCGCTTTATCTCGGCGCGTGCATTCACCCTTTCCGTCCCGTCGTGCCGCAAGTCGGCACTTGGGCGAGAGGCAGTCGCCTCTCTCAAGGTTACGCTTGGCAAAAGTGCGATTTTGCCGCGCTCTATTTGATAAGCGGAAGAGAAAAAGGATAAAGGTATCTACGCTAACTGCGTTAGGTACCTTTTCCTCTTCCGCTTGCTGAGAGGAAACCCCGCCATTCGCTCCGCTTGAGCCGCGGTTTCCCCTCTTTTTGCGGGAAAGATAGCAAGGTAGCGCACTTTGCGTTGCCCGCAACTAAAAACGCAGTTCAAAGACGAAAAGCATATAGCAAAGACCATCTTACTTCAGGGCTTAAAGACAGCGGGGTCACCCCGCCACCCTTTCTGATTTGAGAGGCAGTCGCCTCTCTCAAGGTTACGCTTGGCAAAAGTGCGATTTTGCCGCGCTTTATTACATTACTTTCTCACTGCGCAAAGGCTTTTAACATTAATGTGTAACCTTGTTTCTTCGCACTTGCGCAAGCTCCGCCTTGTTCGCGCACGGCTCTACGAGAGGGCAAGCCTCTCCAATGGTAACGCTCGGCATTTGCCGCGCTTTATTGCACTTCTTTATATCTTCGCAAGAGCTTTTATCCTAAGAGCGCAACTTAATTTCTTCGCAATCTTATGGGGTAGAAAGAATACTTTCGATAAAAGACCAAGCAAGTGTAAATGCGCCTGCGGCACCTTCGCCCATGGATAGCGTTGCTCCGCAACTGTATATCCATGGATTTCGCCCGCCCTCTCGTCGCCTTGGCGGTTTGAGGGCAGCTTTTTGTGCTGCATGGCTTTTCGGGTATCGCTAGTTTTTTATGCGGATATTAGATAGGTTGCGGGTATCGCTGCTTGGCTCGGTGCCGCACAAAGAAATTTGACGGGCAAATTTCCGCCCACTCGTAGAGTGGATTTCGCCTTTTTGGGGAAAGAATAGTATTAAATATTATAAAACTATATCCCCAAAAAGATTTCGCGATTTTTTCAGAACACTTCTGTATGCCTTCTTGATAATAGTGTCCTGAAAAAATCATATTCCAATGCGCCTGCGGCACCTTCGCCCATGGATAGCGTTGCTCCGCAACTGTATATCCATGGATACTTGCGCTCCCTGACTTTATCGGGTATTGATATATTTTAAGCGGAAGACTGATTACTTGGTCGGGTATCGTTACTTATCTCTACGCCGCGCAAAGAGATTTGCGGGGCAAATCTCCGCCCGCTTTCTCGTCCGCCTTGGCGGTTTGAGGGGAGCTTTTTGTGCTACCTGTTTTTTTTGGTATCGCTAGTTTTTTATGCGGATATTAGATAGGTTGCGGGTATCGCTGCTTGGCTCGGTGCCGCACAAAGAAATTTGACGGGCAAATTTCCGCCTTGCGGCGAATGTTAAGTATTTCGTAGAATAACTGCATATCCGCCGCAAGATTTCGCCTTTTACCCTCAAGAATAGTACGAAGACATATAAAATTTTATGAGGGTAAAAGATTTCGCGATTTTTTCAGGGCGCTTCCGCTTATTTTTTGATAACAGCGCCTTGAAAAAATCATTTAAGTCCCTGCTTCTTCGCCAGCTCGTCTATCTTGGGCACCAGGTGCACCACCGTTTCAAAGCCCTTTTCCAGCGAATACATGCTCAGCCCATCTACGGTATCCTTGCAGGTGTGGTAGTAGTCGGTGAGGGTGGGATTTTGCGCGACCAGGGTCACCGTTTTGACGCCCGCACGGCAGAAGGGAGTGGAGTCGCAGCCGCCCACGGGGTTGAACATCTCGCCCGGGCACTTGGGGGTGACGTCGTCGCCGAGCGCTTCCGCCATGGCTTCCTTTGAAAGGTTGATGAGGTCCCTGTCGAACCTGCTGCCCAGCCAAAGGTCGCCGATTACGGCGGCGAAGTACTTGTCGTCGCGGAAGGAATCGAGGTTGATGTGGTACATGTTTTTCAGCAAGCCGTCGTCCTTATGCTTTTTGCAGAAGGCGAACGAGCCTTTCAAGCTGGCTTCTTCCGCGCCCATGGCGGCGAACATGAACCTGCACCCTTCCGGCTGCACTTCGGGATGTTCCTTCACATACTTGGCATACGCAAGGAAGATACCCATGCCGGAGAGGTTATCCATGGCGCCGGGGGAAGCCTTTTTCTTATCCCAAGTGAGATAATCCGCCAGCCAATAGCTGCCGATAACGGTGATCACGGGCAGCACGTACATCACGATTTTGAAGACGTCCATGCCGTCCAGGTTGCCGCCCTTTGCGGCGAGTTCGGACATGGTTTGGAAGGAATACATGCCTATGCCCACGGCGATTGCGGACATGACTATGAGCAGCACAAATCCCACAATGCCTATAACTATCTTGGGAATGGCGGTCTTGGGGTTGCGCAAGGAGTGATTCCAGCACCAGCAGGAGTCCATATGCGCGGAAAAACAGATGGTATATTTGACTTCTTCCCCGTCCTTGGGCTCTATCGTGGTATATACGTTTTGCGATTTCCTCTTGGGAAAGAGGAAGTCGAACCAGCCGCTGTATGTAAATATCTGCGCTATTGCGAACAAAAGCGTTAAAGTTGACAGTATTAGGGTGGCTATGGGCGAAAGATAATAGACCGCAAAGCTGATAAGTCCCAAAAATCCCACCACGGGAATTGCACCTATGGACGCGTTGGGGTGAAGGTCGAATTCCTCCACAACGGCTTTATTGCCGCTGATGCCCTCCATTATTTCGGCGGTGAGAAGCGCGCCTTGACGTTCTTCTTCCGTGCCGGGCAGCCTGGGACCCGTTTTGTCGATTATGCCCTTGATGTAATCATAGACATATTGTCCGCCGGCTTGTGCATCTTCTTTTTTCATAAGCATACCCCCGTAAGGATTTATTTTGGGACATACAAAATGCAAGCCGCGTAAAAAAGCTCAGCTCTCATAAGCGTATCCCCCATTGGATATGCGTTAATTATATATTATCTGGCGGTGAAATGTAAAGGCATTTTCAAAGTTAATTTGATAAAACAAGCCAAAGTACTTAAATTTTTACAAAGATTAAAGTAATTATAATATACCAAATAGTTGCGCTTGCCCTGCTTTGTCGGGTATCGCTGGTTCATACGCGGAAAATTAGTTATGTATCAGGTATCAAAGCGTTATTCTCTGCCGCACAAAGAAATTTGACGGGCAATCTCCACTTTTGGCGTGATCAATCGCTTCTGCGAAGAGAAAAAGCCTTGCGCTCCCTTGTATGGTTGCTTCAAGGCTTTTTTATTTCGCTAGCCGAAAAATATCACTTTTTACTTTCTAATAAAAGCGGCATATTAAACATTTGCATATGAAGGTAAAAAATCATCACTTCACCTTATGCCTAATAAGATTCCTGCCCGTCATCTCCTTGGGTTTGGGCAGACCTATCATATCGAGCAAAGTGGGAGCTATGTCGCACAGTTTGCCGTTGTTTTCCAAGAAGCAGATGCTGTCGTCGCCCACGGCGATGAGAGGCACGCGGTTGGTGGTGTGTGCGGTGAAGGGGGTGCCGTCCGGTTCGTACATGTAGTCGCAGTTGCCGTGGTCGGCGGTGATGAGAGCCTTGCCGCCCACGGAGAGGATGGCATCCACCACCTGCTGAACGCATTCGTCCACCACTTTAACCGCCTTGCGCGCGGCTTCCAGCACGCCGGTATGCCCCACCATGTCGCCGTTTGCGAAGTTGAGGATCATCACGTCGTACTTGCCCGATTTGATCTCCTTGCAGGCGCGGTCGGCGACTTCGTAAGCGCTCATCTCCGGCTTCATGTCGAAGGTGGCTATCTTGGGGGAGTCGATCAAGATCCTGTCCTCGCCGGGGTTGGGAGCTTCCACGCCGCCGTTGAAGAAGAAGGTGACGTGCGCGTACTTTTGCGTTTCCGCTATTCTGAACTGCTTTATGCCGTTTTTAGAAAGGTATTCGCCCAGCGTGTTGGCATACGTCTCCGGTTTGAACGCCACGTCCAGTCTGTCGTTGAAGGTAACGTCGTATTGCGTGAAGGACACGTAGCAAGGGTTCAAAAAGCCCTTCTTACGCGTGAACTTGTCGAAGTCGGGATAGATGAAGGAGCGGGTGATCTGCCTTGCCCTGTCGGGACGGAAGTTGAAGAAGATGATGCTGTCCCCTTCGTCCACCGTGGCGACGGGTTTGCCGCCCTCCGTGATGACGGTGGGGATGACAAATTCGTCCGTAACGCCCTTATCGTAGCTGTTCTGCATGGCTTGCACGGGATCGGATTCCAAAATGCCCTCGCCGTCGGCAAGCGCGGAGTAAGCCTTTTCCACCCTGTCCCAGATGTTGTCGCGGTCCATGGCGTAGAATCTGCCGCTTATCGTGGCTATCTTGCCGAAGCCCATCTGATCGAGCTGTGCTTGCAGTTCCTCGATGTAGCCCTTGCCGCTCTCCGGGGGCACGTCCCTGCCGTCCATAAAGCAGTGAATATACACGTTGTCAAGACCCATTTGCTTTGCCATCTTCACGAGCGCGTAGAGGTGGGTGTTGTGGGAGTGCACGCCGCCGTCGGACACAAGTCCCATGACGTGCAGTTTTTTGCCGCCGTTTTTGGCGCTCTCCATCGCCTTGACCAAGGCGGGATTGGTGAAGAAATCGCCGTCCTGAATGGATTTGGTTATGCGCGTGAGCTCTTGGTAGATGATCCTGCCCGCGCCGATGTTGAGATGACCTACCTCACTGTTGCCCATCTGCCCGTCCGGAAGACCCACGGCAAGGCCGCTGGCGTCGAGCACGGTGGCGGGGTTATCCGCGAACAGCTTGAGCACATTGGGCGCCGTTTCGGGCGACACCGCATTGAAGGGCGCAAAATGATTCACGCCGTAGCCATCCATGATTATAAGACCGGTAAAACTCATAAATACCTCTCTTTTGCCCCTAAGGGCGAAATGTTTATTTCCAATTAGATATTTTATCACTACTTTGCAAAGTAGTCAAGCGGGAGCAGAGCTCTTCACCCCTTTTTGACGTTATGAGTTTTATGCGAGCGGCTCGTCACGCCAAGTGTTTTCCTATACACCATACGGCATAGAGCGGTACGGATTTTACGTTATTTTCAAAGCCGAAGTTTTTTGCGGATATCCTTATGCTCCATGCGGGGCTGTATTTGGGAATATAAGATCTGGTCAAGCTCATAGAGCGCACATTTTCCCCCGCCTTGCATTCTATCGGGATAACGCCTTCTTCCGTTTGGATGAGAAAATCCACTTCGCCTTTTTCCTTAGCTTCCCAATAATAAAGCCTTATTCCGCACGCCGCCAATTGCTGAGCGACATAGTTTTCCGCAATAGCGCCCTTTGCTTCCCCTCCGAAGTTGACATCGGAAAGCACCGTATTATAAGGCAGCATCAGCTTTGCCGAAAGCAATCCCACATCGGACATATATATCTTATAACTCAGATTGTCCTTGTAAAACTCCACGGGCGTTTTGCCCTCTCTTGCCCTGTAACAGACCAATACTATGCCCGATTTTATCAGCCAATGCACGGCGTCTTCGTAAGTGCGGCTCCTTGCATTTTCCCCTATCAGCCGATATTGAAATTTTTTATTCTCACGAGCGAGCTGCGAGGGGATACTGTTATACACCGCTTCGTTCCTCACCGCCTCCGTCTTAGATACATATTTGGACATGTCGGTGGTATAGTCGTTTATTATATTCATCTGCCTAACGCGTACAAAATCGAAATCGCGCTTTTCGATATATTCTTTCACGCTTTCGGGCATTCCCCCCACCAAGAGATATACCCTATACAGATCGATCGCCTTTTGGTGCAATACATCTTCCAATTTTTCGTTTGAAATGAACCTTTCTTCTATTATTTCCTTTAACCTGTCCTCGCCTATTGCGGACAAAAATTCACCGAAATCGAGCGGAAACATGGTGAGTTCATCCACCTTACCCACAGGGAAAGACGCGCTCTGCCTATTGGTCGCCACCCCGAGCAAACTTCCCGCCGCGGCTATGTGATAGTCCGGATTTTGCTCGTAAAAATATTTGAGCGACGTGATCACCGCGGGTATGGCTTGCGCTTCGTCGAAGATGATGAGCGTTCTGCCTTTTGTAATATTCTTGCCGGATAAGGCGCTGAGCCCGATAATAACCCTATCCGTGTTCAAATCGCCGCCAAAAAGCTCCGCCAACCGAGGATTTGTTTCGCAGTTAAAGTATGCCACCTCATCATAATACTGCTTGGCAAAGGAGAGCAAAGAATATGTTTTACCCACTTGCCTTGCTCCGAATATGATAAGCGGCTTACGATTGACGGAATTTTTCCACTCTACCAATTTTGCGGTAATCTTTCTTTCCATATCACAATATCCTCCCGTAACATAGTAGCATAATAGAGGCATTTTGTCAATAAAATCACAAAATAAGTACTTATTATGTGAAAAAATTGCAAATAAGACGAAATACTGCTGAAATTCGGCATGCAAAAGGAGCGTGGGACGCTCCACCCCTTACCCGCACCCAACCCCAGTAGAACACTTTAAGCGGGTGCCTTCCGCTCATTTTTGCGCGATATGTCGTTTGTTGTAGGAGGGACTACAACTGCGCGCCATCTCGCACAAAACTGAACGAAATTCACCTCGCTAAAAGCGAGCATTTTGCGGTGGCGTAATAGCACACATAAATTAACATGTATTCGATTAAATCAATAATATATGCAAAATGTGTTCTACTGAGGTTAGGTGCGGGTAACCGCCTTGCAATAATTTTAACTATCTTCTATTAAAATATCTTCGCGATTATTTTCAATAAAACACCTTGTTAACGCCGCGCCACGAACGCACTTCATAGATTCAATGCTAGGCTAGGAAAGTGTGCAATTTTAAGGTTGAGCGTACTCCTTGTACGTGATTTTACCGCTTTTATCAGCTACAAATAAAGCGCGCCAAAATCGCACTTTTGGCAAGCGTATCCTTGAGAGAGGCGACTGCCTCTCGCCCGAGTGCCGATTTGCGGCGCGATGGGACGGAAAGGGTGAATGCACGCGCCGTGATAAAGCGCGCTACCCGACCAAGCGGCACGGAGTGGCGGGCGCGTGCAGAGGGGAAAACCGTGACGCAGAAAATAGTTAGCCGCGGACGGAGTTCGCGGCGGTATAGTTTAAAGCTATTCATGGAAACAAGGCTATTTTCAATGGAAGGGTTTCCCCTCAGCAAGCGGAAGAGGAAAAGGTCAGAAAAGTTATAAACTTTCGAACCTTTATCCTTTTTCTCTTTCGCTTAATAAGGCAACGCATAGGGGCGGTTATATGGAGTGCCCTCGCTCGGCTAATTTGCAAAAAAATCGGCTGCGAAACTTCGCAACCGATATTTTTTGCGTAATTTAAATTAGCCGTTGTACTTAACTACCTGCGAGAAGTCGAGGGCTTTGAGAGAAGCTCCGCCGATAAGTCCGCCGTCGATTTGAGGCATAGCCATAAGCTCTTTGGCGTTCTTGGGGTTCATGGAGCCGCCGTACTGGATGCGCACTTTTTCTTCCGCGCACTCCTTGCAATAGAGTTTTGCCATGGTGTTGCGGATGATGGCGATGGTGTCGTTGGCGTCCTGCGCGGTAGCGGTCTTGCCGGTGCCGATAGCCCAAACGGGTTCGTAGGCGATGACGATATTTTCCAGCTCGCTCTTGTCGATATCCTTAAAGGCTTCGGTGGTCTGGCGCACGAGCACTTCTTCCACCTTGCCGCTCTCGCGCTCTTCCAACGTTTCGCCCACGCAGATGATGGGTTTAAGTCCGTGAGCAAGGGCGGCCTTTACGCGCATGTTGACCGTTTGGTCGGTTTCGCCGAAGTATTGACGGCGCTCGCTGTGGCCGATGATGACGTATTCCACGCCCTGCTCCTTGAGCATATCCGCGGAGATCTCGCCGGTGAAAGCGCCTTTCTCTGCCCAGTGCACGTTTTCCGCGCCCAGGTGGATGTTGGTGCCTTTAATGGCTTCCCCTGCCGCCCAAATGGAGGTATAGGGCACGCAGATGACAACTTCCGCTTCCGCATCCTTTACGAGGGGGATGAGGTCGTTCAGCAGCGCATATGTCTGCGCCTTGGTGTTGTTCATCTTCCAGTTGCCTGCAATTATAGGTCTTCTCATATTATATTTACCTCTTATAAATTAGTCCTTGTCGTTAAGGCAGGCGATGCCGGGGAGCACCTTGCCTTCGAACAGCTCCAGCGAAGCGCCGCCGCCCGTGGAGATGTGGGTCATCTTGTCCGCAAAGCCGAGCTGCTTGACCGCCGCCGCGGAGTCGCCGCCGCCGATGATGGTTGTCGCACCCTTGGCATCCGCCATAGCCTTGGCAACTTCTATCGTACCTTCGGCGAGCTGAGGATTTTCAAACACGCCCATGGGACCGTTCCAAATGACCGTCTTTGCGGTTTTGATGACTTCTGCGAACTTTTCGCACGTCTTGGGACCGATGTCCAGTCCCATCTTGTCTGCGGGGATCGCGCCCGCTTCGCATACGCCCAACTCTATCTTCGCGTCGATGGGATCGGGGAATGCGCTCGCATACTTGGTATCTACGGGCAGATATATCTTCTTGCCCAGCTTTTCCGCCTTAGCGAGCATGTCCTTGCAGTAATCTATCTTGGAATCGTCCACGAGGGAAGTTCCCACGTCGCCGCCGGTGGCTTTGATGAAGGTGTAAGCCATGCCGCCGCCGATGATGAGGCTGTCGCACTTTTCAAGCAGGTTGGAGATGACGTTCAGCTTGTCCGCAACCTTGGCGCCGCCCAGCACCGCCACGAAGGGACGGACGGGATGTTCCAGAGCGTCAGCCATAACGGAAAGCTCTTTTTCGATGAGGAAGCCGCAGACGGCGGTCTTTACAAAGCCGTACTCCACAATGCCCGCGGTGGAAGCGTGGGAGCGGTGAGCGGTACCGAATGCGTCGTTTACAAAGATGTCGCAGAATTGAGCGAGCTTACGGCAGAATTCCTTGTCGCACGCTTCTTCTTCCGAATGGAAACGGGTGTTTTCCAAGAGCACGCATTCCCCTTCCTTGCAAGCGGCAACTTTCTCCTGCGCGTCGGGACCCACAACGTCCTTGGCAAAGGTGACTTTGCCGCCCAAAAGCTCGTTGAGCCTATCTGCAACCGGCTTCAACGTGAACTTTACGGGATCTTCCGCCATCGCCTTGGTGATCGCTTTTGCGGTGGCTTCGCCGCGCTGATCTTCGGGAAGGGCGTCGATGGCCTTCTTCTCCTTCTTGTTCAGCTTGATATTCTCGCTGAAAATGCCGTGGGGCTTGCCCAGGTGGGAGCAAAGAATGACCTTTGCGCCGTGCTCCATCAAGTATTTGATGGTGGGCAGAGCGCCCATAATACGGTTGTCGTCGGTGATGACGCCGTTCTTCATAGGTACGTTAAAATCGCACCTGACCAGGCAACGCTTGCCCTTTACGTCTACGTCTTTTACGGTCTTTTTGTTCATGATTAAAAAACTCCTTTTATTGAAGTAGAAGATTTCTTGCAGTATTATTATAACACTCCGCGCGCCTCATGTAAAGAACATTTTTTTATTTTATGTCAGAAAAAAATACCCCCCGGCGTATAACTCCCGGCAAGAATTAAAGCGCGTCAAGTGCAACTTGCGGCAAAGCGCGCGTTAGCATTTGCGACGTTTTGTTGCTCGCCGCTTTTTTTGAAAATTTCGGCATTTTCGCTATTGCATTTATTTTGTTTTCAAGTTATAATTTGATTGCGGTATCCGCAAAGGGCATGGAAGGCACTTACTCTTTGGCAGCCGCCCTAGCAGTGCAATTTATACTTATGCTTGCGGTGCGATTTGCTCCCGCAGGGAAAAATAAGGAGGAAAAATATGATAACTCTCACCCCGTCGAGGACGCCCAATGAGGTGCAGCGCGCCATGATGGAGCGCAAGTACGGCATGTTTATCCACTTCGGCATAAACACCTTTTATGATACCGAATGGTCGGACGGAAAGTTGGACATAAACGGCTACCGTCCCGCCGCGATAGACGCGGAAAATTGGATAAAAAACGCTTATAGGGCGGGTATGAACTATGTTATCCTCATCACCAAGCACCACGACGGCTTTTGCCTTTGGGACACGGATACCACCGATTATTGCGTGAACAAATCCCCCTGCCCCACCGACGTTGTGGCGGAAGTTGCGCGCGCATGCAAAAAGTACGGCATAAAATTGGGGCTTTATTATTCGCTGTGGGACAGGCACGAGAAGTGCTATAAGGATCACGAGAGGTATGTGGAATATATGTGCACCCACCTCACCGAGCTTTTGGGCGGCAAATACGGCGAGATAGCCGAGCTTTGGCTGGACGGAGAGTGGGACAAATACCCCAAGCAGTGGAACATCCCCCGCCTTTACGATTTGGCGCACCGCCTTCAGCCGGGGTGCGCGGTGGCGGTGAATCAGACGATAGGCAAGACGTGGCGCAAGCTCGTGCCCGCGCGCTTCCGCCCCGAACACTATAAAGAAGGCATGAACATCCGTTACTTCCCCTCCGACTTCCGCCTTTGGGACCCGCACTTCCCGCGCGAGGACGACCCCAAGCTTTACACGCACGGCGGCAGCACCTATTACCTGCCCTTTGAAGCCACCATATGCATCCGCAACATGAGCAATTGGTTTTGGGACCCCAAGTACACAAAAGACCGCCTGGTGGGCGCGCAGTTCATAGCGGAAAAATACCGCCTGCTCACGGGCGCGGGAAACACCCTTGTGGTGAACGTTGCGCCCAACACGCAGGGCGTGCAGGAGGAAGAGGACGTGCAATGCCTGCTGGAAGCGGCAAGGTTGCTGGGGGTAGAGAGGAAAATATGATTTTTATGGGGCGCAAATTGAATATTTGCGAGCGATAGCGCCCCATAAAAATCGTGAGATTTTTTTCCTTCATATACTAAAAATGAATACGCCACTTTTACAAGAAGGAAAAAAGTGATATTTTTTGGCAGATATGCTATTATGCCATGAATAACTTAACATGTGCCAAAAAGTGAAATGCGCCCTCAAACCGCCAAGGCGACGAGAGGGCGCGTGATATTTTTGGACATACAGCCGCAAGCGGCGCTGTCCAAAAGTTAAGGTGCCGCAGGCGCATTTACACTTTTTTCTTTAATAAATACACCGCTTTATAAATGCCAAAAGTGGAAATTTGCCTGTCAAATTTCTTTGTGCGGCAGCAGATTATGTTGCGATACCTAAAAAAGCATTTATTACTTATCCGCTTGAAAACTATCGATACCTGAAAAGTAAGGCGAGCACAACTATGCCCCTCAAACCGCAGAGCGACGAGAGGGCGCGTGGAGATTTGCCCCGCAAATCTCCACGCACCCCTTACATCTAGTGGTAGAGTGGATAACTTTCGCAATAAGGAAGAGTAGTTGTAAATCCGCTTTGCGGAGCCGCAACTTTTGGAGAGCGTTTGTCGCTTGCGGCAAACTGTATCTCCAAAAATATCACGCGCCCTCTCGTCGCCTTGGCGGTTTGAGGGCGCATTTCACTTTTGGCGTGAGTAAAGTATTGCGAAGAGAAAAAGCCTTAATGCTCATTGCTTCACATCAAGGCTTTATAATCTCGCTAGCCAAAAATATCACTTTTTTTGGGGTAGATATAGCTTGCTTATTTTTCATCTTTTATCCCCAAAAAAATATCACGATTTTTTCAAGTCGCTTACGCTCGCTTTTTTGATAACAGCGCCTTGAAAAAATCATCCCACCCCTCCTTTTACTTTACATCTTCTTTTGTGCGTGCTATAATCTTATTGTTTTTCGGAGGACACTTTTATGGCACTTAAAGAAGAATGCGGCGTGTTCGGCTACTATTCCACCGAGGATAGACCCAACATCGCAAAAACAGTCTACTACGGGCTTTTCGCCCTCCAGCATCGCGGTCAGGAAGCCTGCGGCATCGCCGTGAACAAGGATAGGGTCACCACCTGCAAAAAGGATTTGGGTTTGGTTGCGGACGTATTTTCCGACGCGGATCTTTCCGCCATGCCCGGCAACATCTCGATAGGTCACGTGCGCTATTCCACCATCGGCAGCAACACGCGTGAAAACGCGCAGCCGCTCTTTGTTTCCTATGTGAAAGGCACGCTGGCAATCGCCCACAACGGCAACATCTTCAACGCGGACGAGCTGCGCAGGGAATTGGAAAATTCCGGCGCCCTCTTCCACTCCACCAACGATACCGAGATAATCGCATACCTCATAGCAAGGGCGCGCATCAACTGCCCCAGCGTGGAGGAAGCCATTGCGCAGGTAATTCCCAAATTGAAGGGTTCTTTCTCCCTCTTGGTAATGAGCCCCACCAAGCTCATCGCCGTGCGCGATCCTTTCGGCGTGCGCCCTCTTTGCATGGGCAGGATAGGCGAAGATTACGTCTTTGCTTCTGAAACTTGCGCGCTGGACACCGTTGGCGCGGAGTTCGTGCGTGACGTGAAGCCGGGCGAGATAATCACCCTGCACCACGGCAAGTTCACTTCCGACGAGCGCTTCTGCTCGGAAAAGACCGCCTCTTGCATATTCGAGCACATCTATTTCGCCCGTCCGGACAGCGTTATCGACGGGCAGTCAGTGAACGAATCTCGCGTGCTCACCGGTCAGCTGCTGGCAAAGCAGCACCCCGTGGACGCGGACTTGGTCATCGGCGTGCCGGACAGCGGACTTTCCAGCGCGATAGGTTACAGCATGGCAAGCGGCATTCCCTTCGGCTTGGGACTTGTGAAAAACAGGTACATCGGCAGGACGTTTATTCAGCCTTCGCAATCTCAGCGCGAACGCAGCGTCGCCCTTAAATTGAACGTGCTCAAAAGCAACGTGCAGGGCAAGCGCGTGATAATGGTGGACGACTCCATCGTGCGCGGCACCACGATCGCAAACATAGTAAAACTGCTGAAAAAAGCGGGCGCAGTTGAAGTGCATGTGCGCATAGCTTCGCCCAAATTCCTCTTCCCCTGCTTCTTCGGCACGGACGTGCCCGATTCCGATCAGCTCGCCTGCTGCAAGTACACGGACGAGCAGCTGCTCAAGAAGATAGACGCCGATTCCCTCGGCTTCCTCGACGTGAACACCTTGGAGCAAATCGCGCCCAATTCAAAGGTGCACTTCTGCAAGGGGTGCTTTACGGGAGTATATCCTTCCCGCCCCCCGGTAAAGGCTAAAAAAGATGTATTTGAAACCAAGTAAAAAACATTAACTGTAACCCTATAAGGTCCGAAGTGAGCAACTCTTCTTCGGATCTTATTTTTTACTTGGTTTCAATATGTCGAGGGCACTCCATATAACCGCCCCTATGCGTTGTCAAGCGCACAATTTCGAGGCGTCACGTACAGGGAGTACGCTCAACCTCAAAATTGCACACTTTCCTAGCCTAGCGACGGTTCTATGAAGTGCGTTCAAGGCGCAACGTTAAAGCGGCGTTTTTATATTCTATTGAAGCTCACATTCGGAAAGTATACTTGATTGCTCCATTTTCGAACATAAAAGGGCGCAGCTCTCGCCGCGCCCGTGTAGGGTGATTCGGCAAAATTGCCGAAAGGTTATTGCTTTGCTATGTCCCCGTCTGTGCAATGGATGGTGTAGGCGCCGGTGATTAAATTCCATAAATAACCCTTACTTATCGCCTCCCATTGTGCTTTGGTTCCATGGAAGTTTATGTCCGTCAATGCGGTGCAACCGCTAAATGCACAACTTCCTATGCTTGTTACGCTTGCAGTTATAATTATGCTTGTAAGCGAGCTGCAATTATAGAATGTAGAACTTCCTATACTTGTTACACTGTCGGGTATGATTATGCTTGTTAGCGAGGAGCAGTTATAGAATGTATATCCTCCTATGCTTGTTACGCTTTCAGGTATGGTTATGCTTGTTAGCGAGGTACAATTATAGAATGCAAAATCTACTATGCTTGTTACGCTATATACCATATCTTTATAGGTAACGCTTATAGGTATTTCTATTGCTCCGCTTAAACTGCTAGATTGCCTTACTATGGTTGCAATACCATCTTTTAATGCATAGCGTATGCCGTTTTCTGCAATATAATAGATATTTCCGTCATTTGCTTCTTCATTATTATTGCAATCCCACACCACAGGGCAATTACTATAATTCCAATTAGTATTCCAACCGTTAGGCTTACTTGCCGCTTCGCAATATATGGTTAGCGAGGTGCAATTCTCGAATGCATACCATATTATGCTTGTTACACTATCAGGGATAGTTATGCTTGTAAGCGAGGTGCAATTATTGAATGCCAACTCTCCTATGCTTGTTACACTATCAGGGATAGTTATGCTTGTCAGCGAGGTGCAACCATCGAATGCACGACCTCCTATGCTTGTTACGCTATCCGGGATGGTTATGCTTGTAAGCGAGGTGCAACCGCTGAATGCATCATATCCTATGCTTGTTACGCTATTCGGGATGGTTATGCTTGTAAGCGAGGTGCAACCGCTGAATGCATCATGTACTATCTCGCTTCCTCCCGTTATGGTTACGCTCTTCAAACTTGAAGGAACATAGTCGTCATTATCGTTATAGTATGACGCCCCGAATATATAACCAAAGTGAGTATTGCTAGTTCCGTTAAGCTCAGCACCTACAAAAGGTATAGTAATACTTTCAAGCGAGGTGCAACCGCGGAATGCACTACTTCCTATGCTTGTTACGCTATCCGGGATGGTTACGCTTGTAAGCGAGGTGCAACCATCAAATGCAGAACTTCCTATGCTTGTTACGCTATATGCCACATCTTTATATGTAATGCTTGCAGGTATCTCTATCGCTCCGCTTAAGCCTTTCGATCGCCTTACTAAACTAACTACTCCGTCCTTCAATGCATAACAGAAACCATATTCATCGACAAAATAGATATTTCCGTCATCTGCCACGTCTGTATTATTGCAATCCCACACCACGGGACGATCGGCGGAATTCCAATCGCTATCCCAACCGCTAGGCTTACTTGCCGCTTCGCAATATATGATAAGCGAGGTGCAACCAGAAAATGCACTCTCTCCTATGCTTGTTACGCTATCCGGAATGGATATGCTTTCAAGCGAGCTACAATCATAGAATGCTCTTTCTCCTATGCTACTTCCACCCGTTATGGTTACACTCTTTAAACTTGCGGGAACATAACCATCATTAGATGAATAGGAAGACGCCCCGAATATATAGCCAAAGTGAGTATTATCGGCTCCGTCAAGCGTCGCGCCCACAAAAGGTATCGTCATACTTTCAAGCGAGGTACAACCATAGAATGCATACCTTCCTATGCTTGTTACGCTATCGGGTATTACAAGCTCGGCGACAAGATTGCCGTTTAAGTAAAGATTTCCCGCATATGCAAGAGGATTTGCAGAAACATTTCCAAACTCTATTGCGCACCATGCCGCAATATCCGATATATGTACTTCGGTAAGCGAGCTGCAATAATAGAATGCCCCATTTTCTATGCTTGTTACGCTATCGGGTATGGTTATGCTTGTTAGCGAGGTGCAACCATAGAATGCACTATCTTCTATGCTTGTTACGCTATCGGGTATAGTTACGCTTATAAGAGAAGTGCAACCTGAGAATGCAGAACCTCCTATGCTTGTTACGCTATCCGGGATGGTTATGCTTGTAAGCGAGGTGCAACCACTAAATGCAGAATATCCTATGCTTGATACGCTATTCGGGATGGTTACGCTTGTAAGCGAGGTGCAACCGGAGAATGCAGACAATCCTATGCTTGTTACACTGTCCCCTATGGTCATGCTTGCAAGCGAGGTGCATCCTTCGAATGCATAACTTCCTATGCTTGTTACGCTATCCGGGATGGTAATGCTTGCAAGCGAGGTGCATCCTTCGAATGCATGATTCCCTATGCTTGTTACGCCATTCGGTATTTCAAGCTCGGTGACAAGATTACCGTTTAAGTAAAGATTTCCCGCATGTGCAAGAGGATTTGCGTACGTTCCAAACTCCATTGCACACCATGCAGCAATATCCGATATATGTACTTCGGTTAGTGAGGTGCAATCTCTAAATGCAAACCAGTTTATGCTTGTTACGCTGTCGGGTATAGTTACTCTTATAAGAGAAGTACAACCATAGAATGTATAACCTTCTATGCTTGTTACGCTCTCGGGGATAGTTATGCTTGTTAGCGAGGTGCAATCACTGAATGTATAATCTCCTATGCTTGTTACGCTATCCGGGATGGTTATGCTTGTAAGCGAGGTACAACCTGAGAATGCAGAAGTACCTATGCTTGTTACGCTATCCGGGATGGTTATGCTTGTTAGCGAGGTGCAATTATCGAATGCATAACCTCCTATGCTTGTTACACTATATGCCACATCTTTATATGTAATACTTGCAGGTATTTCTATTGATCCGCTTAAACTTTTAGATTGCCCTACTATATTTGCAATACCATCTTGTACTCCATATCGAAGACCGTCATCAGCAACAAAATATCTATATCCGGTGGTTACTGATACCTCATTATTATTGCAATTCCACACCACAGGACAGGAGATATTCCAGCTAGTATCCCAACCGCTGGGCTTGTTTGTCGCTTCGCAATATATGACAATCGAGGTGCAATCGTAGAATGCATACTGCCCTATGCTTGTTACACTGTCGGGGATGGTTATGCTTGTTAGCGTGGTACAACCTGAGAATGCAGAACTACCTATGCTTGTTACGCTATCCGGGATGGTTATGCTTGTCAGCGAGGTGCAATCACTAAATGCAAAATCTTCTATGCCGGTTACGCTATCGGGTATGGTTATGCTCTTTAGCGAGGTGCAATCACTGAATGTATAATCTCCTATGCTTGTTACGCTATTCGGGATGGTTATGCGTGTAAGCGAGGTACAACCTGAGAATGCAGAATTTCCTATGCTTGCTACGCTACTCCCTATGGTTATGCTTGTACCGCCAAAGCCCGCAAAACTATAAGCCTTAATTTCCGTTATCCCCTCCGGTATTTCAAGCTCGGTTACAAGTTCTCCATTTAAGTAGAGATTTTTTGCGTAATATAGAGGATTGGCCACAGAATCGCCAAACTCTATTGCACACCATGCGGCAAGGTCTGTTATATGTACTTCGGTTAGTGAGGTGCAATTATAGAATGCTCTACTTCCTATGCTTGTTACACTACCTCCTATGGTTATGCTTGTGATCGCGGTGCAATTATAGAATGCAGAACCTGCTATATTGCTTTCGCCGGTTATGATTACGCTTTTCAAGCTTGAAGGAACATAGCTTTCACTATATGAGTAGAAAGACGCCCCGAATATATAGCCAAAGTGGGTATTGCTAGTTCCGTTAAGCTCAGCACCCACAAAAGGTATCGTTATTCTTTCAAGCGAGGTGCAACCATAGAATGCAGAACCTCCTATGCTGGTTACGCTATCGGGGATGGTTATGCTTGTGAGCGAGGTGCAACTATAGAATGCATACTCGCCTATGCTTGTTACGCTATTCGGGATGGTGATGCTTGTACCGCCAAAGCCCGCAAAACTATAAGCCTTAACTTCCGTTATCTCCGTCGGTATTTTTAGCTCAGTTACAAGATTACCATTTAAGTAAAGATTTTTCGCATAATAAAGAGGGTTTGCTTCATAACTGCTGAACTCAATTTCACACCATGCAGCAAGGTCTGTTATATGTACTTCGGTTAGTGAGGTGCAATTATAGAATGCTCTACTTCCTATGCTTGTTACGCTGCCCCCTATGGTTATGCGTGTTAACGAGGTGCAACACCAAAATGCATGGCCTCCTATGCTACCCCCTCCCGTTATGGTTACACTCTTCAAACTTGAAGGAACATAGTCGTCATTATCTGAAGAGGAAGACGCCCCGAATATATAGCCAAAGTGAGTAATACCGGTTCCGTTAAGCGTAGCTCCTACAAAAGGTATTGTCATGCTTTCAAGCGAGGTGCAACCATAGAATGCAGAACTCCCTATTCTCGTTACGCTATCCGGGATGGTTATGCTTGTTAGAGAGCTGCAATCTTCGAATGCAGAACTTCCTATGCTTGTCACGCTATCCAGGATGGTTATGCTTATAAGTGATGTGCAGCCACTGAATGCATAACCTTCTATGCTTGTTACACTACCTCCTATGGTTATGCTTGTTAGCCAGGTGCAATCTTCAAATGCACGTTCCCCTATGCTACTTCCTCCCGTTATGGTTACACTCTTCAAACTTGAAGGAACATAGTCGTCATTATGTGAGTAGGATGACGCCCCGAATATATAGCCAAAGTGAGTATTACTAGTTTCGTTAAGCTTAGCTCCTACAAACGGTATCGTTATACTTTCAAGCGAGGTGCAATCTTCGAATGCAGAACCTCCTATGCTTGTGACACTCTCCGGGATGGTTATGCTCATTAGCGAGGTGCAACCACGGAATGTAGAACTTCCTATGCTTGTTACGCTATCCCCTATGATTACGCTTGTAAGCGAGGTGCAACCACGGAATGCATCATATCCTATGCTTGTTACGCTGTCCCCTATGGTTACGCTTGTAAGCGAGGTGCAATTATAGAATGCTGACCATCCTATGCTTGTTACGCTATCGGGTATAGTTACGCTTATAAGAGAAGTACAACCACTGAATGCATAAACTCCTATGCTTGTTACGCTACCCCCTATGGTCATGCTTGCAAGCGAGGTGCATCCGCTGAATGCACAACTTCCTATGCTTGTGACGCTATCCGGGATAGTTACGCTTGTCAGCGGGGTGCATCCGCTGAATGCATAACTTCCTATGCTTGTGACGCCATTCGGTATTTCAAGCTCGGTGACAAGATTACCGTTTAAGTAAAGATTTTTCGCATAACAAAGAGGGTTTACTTCATAACTGCTGAACTCAATTTCACACCATGCAGCAAGATCTGTTATATGTACTTCGGTTAGTGAGGTGCAATTATGGAATGCGCTATATCCTATGCTTGTTACGCTGCCCCCTATGGTTATGCTTGTCAGCGAGGTGCAAGAAGAGAATGCAGAACTTCCTATGCTTGTTACGCTATCGGGTATGGTTACGCTTATCAGTGAAGAGTTGCCATAAAACGCATTATTGCCTATAGCGTTAACATCTTTATTGAGCACATAAGACGGTATATCCAATTGTGTCGCGCTGCCCGCATAGTCGCTTATCGTCACGCCGTCATCGTATATTGTAAATGAATAGCCCTCTATCGGCTTATCCGCCCACATGGCGTAATATGTACGATCGCTGCCCGGCATGATTATGGAAGATTCTTCCCTTTCGTTCACGCTTGACGGATTTTGCGTTTCGTACCAACCCATAAAGATATAGTTCTCTCTTTCAGGCGTGGGCAGCACTACTGTGGTACCGCTTGTCGCCTGTGTGGATTCTATCTCCGAGTCCGCGCCGTTGACCACATATGTTATGTTATAGAGCGTCCTAAACTTGGCGTATACGGTGATATCCGTTCTATTTTCATTTGCCATATATGCGTCAAAGTCGAAGGCGATGGTGCATACCGCATTTGTGTACCAGCCGTCGAAGATATAGCCTGCTTTTACAGGAACGTATGCCGGGTCTGTGCCCGTTATACCCTCTGCGGTATAGGTATTATATACGCTGCCGTCCACCATATAGGTTATGGTGGTGGAGATTATGTCGAACTTAGCATATACGGTTATGTCCTCCCTGTCCTCATTTGCCATATAGGCGGCGAAATCAAAAGGAGTTGTACACGCTTCGTCCGTGTACCAGCCTGCAAAGTCGTATCCCGCTTTTGTGGGGGCGTATTGCGGATCTGTGCCCGTTATGCCCTCGGCGGTGTAGGTGTTATATACGCTTCCTTCCGACATATAAGTTATAGTTGTGGAGATAATATCGAACTTGGCATATACCGTTATATCCGTACCGCATTGGTTTGCAATATATGCGTAATAATCGAAGGGTGTGGTGAACGCTACGTCCATGTACCAACCGGCAAAGGTATATCCCGCCTTTACGGGGACGTATGCCGGGTCTGCGCTCGTAACGCCCTCTGCCGTATAGGTGCTGTATATATTGCCGTCCACCATATAAGTAATGGTGGTATAAACTACATCAAACTTGGCATATACGGTTATATCCGTTCTATCCGTGCTTACCATATATGCACCAAAATCAAAGGGAGTAGTGAATGATTCGTTTAAGTACCAACCGGTAAAAGTATATCCGTCTTTTGTGGGCGCATATTCCGGATCTGTACCAGTTATGCCCTCGGCGGTATAGGTATTATATACGCTGCCCTCCACCATATAGGTAATAGTGGTGGTTTTAGGACCTTCGGGCAAGGCTTCTTCGAATTTGGCGTATACGGAAATGTCCGTTCTGTTTTCGTCCGCCGCATAGGCATAAAAATCGAAAGGAGTGGTACATGCTTCATCCGTATACCAGCCCGCAAAATTGTAGCCTTCTTTGTATGGAACATAGTCCGGCTCTGCCATGTCGGAGCTGCCGACTGCAACCATGTTGCTTATCACTCCGTCCACATAATATGTTATCGTGGTGTTGGCGGGCCCATTTGAGCACGCTGCCAATACTCCGCATGCAATGACAAGCACCAATACAAGCGCAACTACCGCAATACTTCTGCCTTTCATAGCCTTACCTCCGCATTACTAAAAGCTGTTTAATGCAACGCTTTGTCGTTTCTAAATTTTAGTATATCATATCTCTCCCCCCTCCCGTCAAGTTTTTGTTTGACTTAAGCAAAAAAACTTGACGAAAAAATCGGTGAAAAATGAAGGATTTGCGATTTATAAAGAGGCATGATATAAAAATATGCGTGCCGAAAGCGCAATTTAAGAATTGTATGTTATGATTATTGTATCAACATCGGCGCGATATGGCGCAAGAGGGATTATGAAAAAGGCGGCATTTATTGTTTTTGTGCTCTTGATGGTGGTGTGCTGTGCGGCGTTTACGGCATGCCTATACCCCAGCAGTTTGCACAAGGTGGACTACGGCAAATTGGAGCTTATTTGGCAGGACGAGTTCGACACGTTCAATACGGAGTATTGGCATTCGGAAGACGACGGCGTGCGCCGCGGCGGATATTGGGACATAGGTCAGGTGAGCGTGAAGGACGGCATGATGGTTATCACCACCGAGTACAAAGAGGACGGCGCCTTCGGCCCCGGCTGGTACACGGGCAGCGTTTACACGCGTGACACCTTCACCATGGAAAGCGGCTATGCGGAAGTGCGCTGCAAGATGCCCGCGGGCGCGGGACATTGGGGCGCGTTTTGGCTCTCATCCACCGACATGGTCGCGGGCGGCGACGGCACGGAGATAGACGTGGTGGAGAGCGCCTACTACAACGACCCCTACAATCCGAGCCGGTATAAGGAAACGGTGTTTCACACCATCCACGCGCAAGGCTACGGCGACAAACACAAGGTGAAGCAATCTGGCTACTACCATGTGGGCGACATATACAACGAATTCCACACCTACGGCGTGGAGTGGAATGAGGAGGGCTACACCTTCTATATCGACGGCGAGCGCACATGGAAGACTTCCTTCTGCCCCGCCACCGCGCAGGAATATCTGTGGCTTTCGGTGGAGATCTCCGGCGAGATGACCAGCGCGGACCCCGCCAACCCCGAAAACGTCTATACCTGGGGCGGAGAGATAACTTCCAACGGCGGCAATGACTTCAAGTCGGAATTTATAATAGACTACGTTCGCTGCTATAATGTAATAGGATAATAAAATAATATTTTATAACAAAACCCCGAAGGCTGCCTTCGGGGATTTTTCTTGCCCTTTTTTTCGACCGATTTAATATTCAATGTTAAATTGGTCGAAATAATTTGCCGTGCCTATTGATTTTTTATAAAAATTCGGCTAAAATAATATCGGATATTAAATCGGTCGAAAATTGATTGAGGAGAATTGCGATGAATGAAGATTGGTCTAAACAAGAGCCGCCCGCTTATGTAAAGCGGCATGCGGAAGACACGGTGGCAAAGCTGGCTTCCATGTTCGGAGCGGTGCTTGTGGCGGGGCCCAGGCAGGTGGGCAAAACCACCATGTTAAACAGGCTCTTGCTCGGCGAAAACAGGGTCACCTTAGATGACCCGATTTTGCGCGTTGCCGCAGAAGAAGCGAGCGGCACTTTTTTCAAGGACAACCCTCCCCCGATATTTATCGATGAAATTCAAAAGGTGCCCGCACTTTTCGAGCAGATAAAACTATACCTCGACAAGGACAAGAAGAAGGGGCAATTCTTTTTGTGCGGCTCTCAGCAATTCCGGATGATGAAGGGGGTGAGCGAGTCTTTGGCGGGGCGATTGGGGCTTGTAACCCTGCTGGGGTTTTCCTTGCGCGAAAGGCAGGGAATATCGTTCAGCAAGCCGTTTATCCCCACGGAAGAATATTTTGCGGAACGAAAAAACAGCCTCGTGCCCATGGATTACGCCCGCGTATGGGAGATCATCCACCGCGGATGTATGCCCGAACTTGTGCAAAATCCCGATTATGATTGGAGGCTGTTTTACAGCGGCTACGTAAACTCCTATATCGAAAGGGACGTGCGCGAAATTTCAGAAATTGGCGACACGCTTAAATTCACTCGGTTTATGGTAGCGGCGGCGGCTTGCGTAGGGCAGCTTTTAAACATCGCCTCTCTTGCCAAGGACGTAGGCATAAGCCAGCCCACGGCGGAAAGATGGCTTTCCATATTGGTGGCTTCAAACATAGTGTATCTGTTGCAGCCGTATTCGAACAATATCACCAAACGCGCCGTAAAAACGCCCAAACTTTACTTTTTGGATACGGGACTTGCCGCCTATCTTACCAGGTGGACAACCGCGGATGTGCTGAAAAACGGCGCCATGGCGGGGGCTTTTTTCGAAAACTTCGTCATTGCGGAAATCATTAAAAGTTATTATAACTGCGGCGTAACCGACCTGCCGCTGTACTTTTACCGCGACAAGGATAAGAATGAAATAGACCTTATAATAGAAGACAGCGGGATTCTCTACCCCTTAGAGATAAAAAAACACGCCGACCCGCGTAAAAACGACGTCGCCGCCTTTGAAAAAATCTCCTCTATCCCCGGTATGAAACGCGGAAACGGCGGCGTTATCTGCCTTTACGACAGCTTGACCTCGCTCACGGAAAAAGACAAAGTCATCCCCGTGATGTATCTGTAAATATTAAGGCGGCAAATCTATCGGATTATAATAAAACCCCGAAGACTGTCTTCGGGGATTTTTTGCTTATTTTTGCAGGTTTACTTGCAGAACTTATCCATAATGCGCTTGAAGGAAGCGCCGCGGATGGTCTTGATGTAAAAGTAGTAGCGGGTGCCGCCCAGGGTGATGAGGGCGTTATAGTGGAATCTGCCGAACATGCCGCGCTGCACGGTGTAGGATACGTCTACGCCGTTTTCCGCGGCGTGTTTCACTTCACCCTGAAGGGTGAAAGAAGCGAGGTTGTCCGCCAAGTCCACAAAGACGTTTACTTCGTCGTTGCCCCACATCACGGAGAAGAACTCCTTGATGTAAGACGGTTTGCCCTCCTTGTCCACGCCGAGCACGCACTTATAGCCGGTGACGTTGTCGTCGTCGGTGTAGTCGATGGCGTGCAAGGACAAGCCGTTGTCCTTGGCGTAGCGGGAGAGGGAGTGGCAGTACACTTCCCTCAATCGCTTAGGTTTGAATTGGCGCTTACTTGCCATAGCTGTCCTTTAACCCCGTGATCATGTTGAATTCGTACTTGCCGCTGCCGTACCCCTTCACCGCGCTGTAATAGCCCATACGCATGAATTGGAACCTGTCGTAAGGCTTGGCGTCTTTCAGCATGCCTTCCGCCTTGGCGCCCGTGTGCACCACCTTGCTGTTGGGGGTGAGGCGGTCGTTGAAGTCGCCCTCTCCGTCCAAGAGCAGGTAGTCGAACTCGTTGAGGGTCACGTCCACGCAGTCGTCCGCGTTCACCCATTGGATGACACCCTTCACCTTCATGCCGGCGTTGGCGCCGCCCTGCTTGCTTTCCGGGATGAATTCGCACTTGACTTCCGTGACGTTGCCGTCCTTGTCCGTTTCGTGGGACACGTATTGCAAGATGTACGCGCCCTTAAGCCTGACCATGCCGCCCGGCACCAGCCTCTTATACTTGGGCGGAGGGACGGGGGCGAAGTCCGAACGGTCGATATATAAATTTTTACCGAAGTTTACGGTGTGGTACGTCTTTACTTCCGCGTTGGGGTTATCCTCCACCTCGCACTCTTCGCTGCCTTCCATATTCACTATGGTTAGGCGGATGGGGTCTTGCACCACCATGGCGCGCTTTGCGTTCATGTTCAAGTTGTCGCGCACGAAGTGCTCGAGCATGGAAACTTCCAGCTCGCTGTTGGCTTTCGCCACGCCCGCCGCGGCGCAGAAGGCGCGGATGGCTTCGGGCGGGTAGCCCCTCTCCCTCATGCCGCTCAAGGTGGGCATGCGCGGATCCGACCAGCCCTCCACCTTGCCCTCGTCCACGAGCTTTTTCAAGTAGCGCTTGGACATTATCGTGCGCTTTATGTTCAAGCGGGCGAATTCTATCTGCCTGGGTCCGGGGATAAAGCCGCAATTGATCTTCACCCAATCATACAGGGGGCGGTGATCTTCAAATTCCAGCGTGCAGATGGAATGCGTCACGCCCTCGAACGCGTCCTCGAGGGGATGGGCGAAGTCGTACATGGGATAGATGCACCACTTGTCGCCCGTGCGGTGATGGGTGGCGCGCAAGATGCGGTAGATGACGGGGTCGCGCATGTTGATGTTGGGCGAAGCCATGTCTATCTTGGCGCGGAGCACCTTTTCCCCGTCCGCGTATTTGCCCGCCTTCATCTCCGCAAACAAGCGCAGGTTCTCCTCCACGCTCCTATCTCTCCACGGGCTGTTGGTACCCGGGGAAGTGAGGGTGCCGCGCGTTGCCCTGATCTCCTCCGCGGAGTAGTCGCACACATAGGCGAGCCCCTTCTTGATGAGCTCCGCCGCGCAGTCGTACATGCGGTCGAAGTAGTCGGAAGCGTAAAGCTCGGCGTTCCACTTAAAGCCCAGCCACTTGATGTCCTCTTTTATCGAATTGACGTATTCGATGTCCTCTTTGCTGGGGTTGGTGTCGTCGTAGCGCAGATTGCACTTTCCGCCGTACTTGGCGGCTATGCCGAAGTCTATGCATATGGCTTTGGCATGCCCTATGTGCAGATAGCCGTTGGGTTCGGGCGGAAAGCGGGTGATGACCTCCTTCACCTTGCCCGAAGCCAGCTCTTCTTCCACGATGTCTTCAATAAAGTTGCCGGAATTTAACTCTTCCATGTCCTCTCCTAGAATAAACCTTTTATTTCGTAAGTGTTATCGTCTATACTCATGCCCAGCGCCGCGGGCTTTTTGCCCAGCCCCGGCATAAGCATGATACTGCCGCATACCGCCACCAAAAACTCCGCTCCGCCGCGCACTTCCACGTCGTTCACCGTAAGGGTGAAGCCGGTGGGTCTGCCCAGCTTTTTCATGTCGTCGGAAAAAGAGTATTGCGTTTTGGCTATGCACACGGGGAGCGAGGCTTTGCCTATCTTCTCCGCCGCCTTTATCGCGCTTTCCGCCTTGGCGGTGTACTCCACCGCGCCCGCGCCGTAAACGCGCTTTGCCACCGCCTCTATCTTCTCCTTAATGCTCATATCGAGGGAGTAGGCGAAGTTGAGGTTTGCGCCCTTTTCCATGGCTTTAAGCACCTTCTTGGCAAGCTCTATGCTGCCTTCTCCGCCCTTTGCCCAGCATTCGCACACGGCAAATTCCGCGCCTTGGCGAATACATTCTTCTTCTATGAATTTAATCTCGCTATCCGTATCGGTGACGAACTTGTTTATCGCCACCACCACGTTTACGCCGTATACGTCGCGCAGGTTTTGTATATGCCCCACCAGGTTGCATATGCCCTTGCCAAGGCTTGCGAGATCTTCGCTCGTGAGGGAGTTTTTGTCCGCGCCGCCGTTGAATTTGAGCGCGCGCACCGTCGCCACGAGCACCACCGCCTTGGGCTTTAAGCCCGCAACGCGGCACTTTATATCCAAAAATTTCTCCGCGCCCAAGTCCGCGCCGAAGCCCGCTTCCGTCACCACGTAATCGGCGAGCGTCATAGCCGTTTTGGTGGCGATGATGCTGTTGCAGCCGTGGGCGATGTTGGCGAAAGGTCCGCCGTGGATGATGGCGGGAGTCCCCTCCAAGGTCTGCACCAAGTTGGGTTTGATGGCGTCTTTCAGCACGATTGCGGCTGCGTCCGTCACGCCCAGATCCGCGCAAGTGACCGGCTCGCCCGCGCGGTTATACGCCACCACGATGCTGCCTATCCTGCGCTTTAGATCGTGCATATCCTGCGCAAGGCACAATACCGCCATTATCTCCGAAGCCGCCGTGATGTTGAATCCGTCCTGGCGCGGCACGCCGTTGGAATGCCCGCCCAAGCCTATCACCGTGCTGCGGAGGGCGCGGTCGTTCATGTCAAGGCACCTCTTCCACACCACGCGCGTGGGGTCTATATCCAGGGGATTGCCCTGCTGCAGGGAGTTATCCAAAATGGCGGCGATGAGGTTGTTAGCGCAAGTGATGGCGTGAAGGTCGCCCGTGAAGTGCAGATTGATGTCCTCCATGGGCACCACCTGCGCCCAGCCGCCGCCCGTAGCTCCGCCCTTTATGCCGAACACGGGACCGAGCGAAGGTTCCCTGAGCGCAAGGCACACCTTTTTGCCCAGCTTTGCCATGCCGTCCGCAAGGCCGATGGACGTGGTAGTCTTGCCCTCGCCCAATGACGTGGGATTTATGGCGGTGACGAGCACCAAATTATCCGTTTTGGGATTGGGCTTTACGCTGATCTTCGCCTTGTACTTGCCGTAAAGCTCCAAATCTTCTTCGCCTATGCCCAGCTTTTGCGCTATCTTCACGATAGGATGCGGCTGCACGCTTGCAGCAATCTCGATGTCGGTCATTTTTTATCCTCCCGATGACATTGTGACGGAAAAACCACCCTGTCCGGCGAAACGCGCATTCCGCCCTTTCCGTCCGGTGTAAACCCTAAGTTTGCAAAATAGTCGCTTACGCAATCCACGGCTATGTCTAAGCCGCTCTGCATAAACTTGAATATGAGCGCGCGCGTGAAAAAATCGCCGTAGCCCTTGCCGCGCTCGCCCTTTAATACGCCCAACTTTTTAATGCGCACGATCTCGCCCTGCAAGGCGTACTCAGCCAAGCCGCACGGAACTCCGCCGCTCAGCAAAACTACGGCGCTGCCCACCCCCTCGCCGGGGAAGAGTTCGCCCGCCAAAGCCGCCTTTAATTTTTCATCTTCGCAATATTCAAGTGTAAGCATATATTAGTATTATATAAAGAGCGGAAGGAAAAGTCAAGGGAATGATTTTTCAGGTCGCAATAGAATTGTAGGTTTACAATACATTTGTTACACAAAGCCAAAGAAGAAAGAAGAGGAAGGATAAAGAGATAAATATTGGGT
>CALWKO010000090.1 GCA_944381275.1 uncultured Clostridia bacterium
GCCTCAAACGGAAGTTCTTCCATTTCTTCCAGCAGCCGGCTTACTTTTGATACAATCTCATCTGCATCCTGCCAAAAGCTCCCCTGTGCCAGAAATCTGTTTGAAACATTTCTGCTGAAAGCAATCGTTCTGTTTTTCACATCATACAACACGATACAGATAGAGGTGGTTCCTATATCAATCCCAAGTGTGTACATCTTTTTCCTCCGATTTTAACCTCAGCCTTTTCCTGATCTGAAAGTTACCGTTTCCGATAGGAAGCCTGTCCGCAATAACGTTTCTTTCAAATTATAATTCCTGCCATCCCTTTGAGCAATAGATATTTCTCAATTCTGCCCAAAACAAATACCCTCAGAGTACAGAAATCCCTTTCTCCCTGTACTCTGAGGGTATCCGTTTTATGAAGATTGTCATTTACAAAAGCAGCGCAGTATTGTGCCGTTTATTTTCCATCAAGCGCCGCGCAGTATTCCTCCCGCACCTCTTTCGGAACCATGCTTCCTCCTGTTGCCCACACGATATGTACCGCCTGTTCCATACAGTTCTCCAGTCCGTTTTCCTTCAGATACTGCTCAAATTCCTGCGTTCCTGCAAGACTTACCGGCCCCTGAAATCCGGCACAGGCACTGGGCTCCAGAAAAATATCCTGGGAATCCAGAAGGTCTTTCATATATCGGTACAATTTCTCATCTTCCACGGTAACTTCACCGCTGAGAAGCGGCCCCATCACTTTTCCCACAAAAGCGGAAGGCCGTCCCACGGCAAGACCGTCTGCCTGGGTCTTTCCGGTCAGTCCTACATCTTCCACGGAGATTTCATTGTGAAGCCCGGTAGCCATTCCCAGAAGCATACAGGGCGCCTGTACCGGTTCCGCAAAGAAACAGTGGACATGATCCCCGTAGATCTGCTTCAGCCCAAAGCTGATGCCTCCCGGAGCTCCTCCGATCCCACAGGGAAGATAGACAAAGAGCGGATGCTCCCGGTCCACGGTGATTCCTTTTTCCTGAAGCTGCGCCTGCAGCCGTTTCCCTGCAACCGCATATCCGAGAAACAGATTCTGAGAGTTTTCATCGTCAACAAAATAGCTCTTTTGATCCTGCTCAGAAAGCTGCCTTCCCTGCTTCACCGCCTCCCCGTAATCGGACATATACTCTCTCACATCCACACCGTAGCTTCGCAGAAGATCCTTTTTCCACTGTTTTGCGTCCATGGACATATGTACAATCACACGATATCCCAGAACGGCGCTGATGATACCGATGCTCAGTCCGAGATTGCCCGTGGAACCTACCTGTATGGTATAGTCTCCGAAAAATTTCCTTTTTTCCTGATCGCCCAGAGCCGCATAGCTTTCCCCCGGCTGGAGAAGTCCGTGGCTCAGCGCCAGTTCTTCCGTATGTTTCAAAACCTCATAGATTCCGCCCCGCGCTTTCACCGAACCGGCAATCGCCAGGCTGCTGTCTTCTTTCAAAAACAGTCTTCCTCTGAGCGGTTTCCCGTACCTTCCTTCCAGAACCTCTTTCATCCCGGAGATTTCTGTGAGCGGGGATTCGATGATCCCACCCTGTTCTCTGGTTTCCGGGAAATATTTCATGATCAGCGGAGCGAACCGGACCAGCCGCTCTTCCGCATCCCTGATATCTTCCTCAGTCAGAGGAAACGTGTTTTTTGCTTCCTCAAAAGGGATTTTTCCGGGATTCATCCATACGACTTCTTTCCCTTCACTGAGCCTCTTCAGGCAGGGATTTTGTTCCATCAGATATTCCAAGTTTTCCATGCTTTCCTCTTTCCTGACGCACCTGCTGCGTCATCAAGGTAGATTTGGAAGTTTACTTCCAAACTTTTTCCTCCAGGCAATATGTGACATAAATTCCTGAATCAATCCTGCCGCCGCAATAGATGTGATCCCACTGTCGTCAAAGGAAGGAGCTACCTCCACCAGGTCGTATCCAACGATATCCAGATCCTTCAGCCCCCGCACCAATTCCAGCGCTTCCCAGGTGGAAAATCCTCCCGGTACCGGCGTCCCTGTTCCCGGAGCAAACGCCGGATCCAGAAAGTCGATATCAAAGGTAAGGAATACCTTCTTTCCTCTGGTTCTCTCATGGATCAGACGGATGATCTCCTCCAGGGTACTCCTGCGCATCTCGGAGGCAGTCAGAGACAGATATCCGAGTTTCGAGGAATTTTCCTTATCCTCAGCGCCGTAAAGACCTTCCCGGATTCCCAGCTGGATGGAACAGGACGTGTCCACCAGTCCTTCTTTCGCCGCGTGATAAAATGGAGTTCCGTGACTGTAGGGCTTGCCGAAATATTCAGAGATCGTGTCATAATGGGCATCAAAGTGCACCAGAGCCACTGGCCCGTAGACCGCGCTGCAGGCTCTCAGTTCCGGCAGAGTCACACTGTGATCTCCTCCTATGGCGATCGGTATTACTCCATGGGAAAAAAGCTCCTGCATCTCCTGCTGAATGATCTCAAACGATTCCTCCACATAACCGGGGACAGATCCCAGATCACCGTAGTCCACCCCGGAACACTCCTGAAAAATATCCACTTCAAGGCTTGGGTTATAGGGTTTTGCCGCCAGAGAAGACATTTCCCGGACGGACGCGGGGCCAAACCTGGAACCGCCCCGATAGGTGGCACAGGTATCAAAAGGAATCCCAACCACCGCAAAATCAACATCCTCAACGACTCTTGCGTTCTGCATTCTCATAAATGTTTTCACGCCTGCAAATCTCGGCGATTTCAGAGAATTTACTGTTCCATATTTCATATTGTTCTTTTCCCTCTATTATAATCTGATACAGTTGTGGTCCGCAACGGAAATCCGGATTCTGGTTCCGTCTTCAAATAAGACTTTGCTCCGGAACAGT
>CALWKO010000091.1 GCA_944381275.1 uncultured Clostridia bacterium
TGCCTGTTGGTGCAAACAATTGGAAAACCGACGGCACCTTTGCTTCAATCACGGCAACTCCTAAATTCAACCCCTCCGACTATGCGGCGCTCACCAAATATGATCACGGCTATGTGGCTTCTGATACCACAAACTCGGGCACCGAAATTAACCAAGATAACTTCGCCACGTATTTCCAACCCGGCGGTAGTGCAAATGACAGTACCGGTACCTATTACTTAAAAGACGACATCGTCGTAACCGGCTTTACGGGAATCGACTTCAGCGGCACTTTTGACGGCAACGGTCACACCATTTTCATCACGGCAAACAATACAACGTCCGGCGCGGCTGTTGGCGGTTTGGTCGGTAACATGACCGGCGGCACCATCAAGAATGTAAGGGTAGTTATTCTTAGCGATTTGACTATCGGCACAGTAAATGGTAGGGGCGGATCCGTAGGCGGCTTGGTAGGCGCGATGTCGGGAGGCGCAAGCCTTGAAAATGTTCAAGTGGTCATCGAATCGGAAGCCGCTATCAGAACAAATATGGCAAGCGATACCGCCCATTCCTTGGGCGGCGTTGTGGGTAGAATCAGCGGCGTTAGCTCGTTAACCAATGTCACGTTGGAATTGAAGGGCACTCTTGCTGCAGTCGGCAGTTATACCTATACCGGCGGTATCGCGGGTAATATAGACACCATAGGCACCGGAGATACCATAACGTTTAAAAATATTATTGTGCGCGGCAACGGTACGTTTAACAGTAGGGCTGCAAACGCTAATGAGCCGCCTTATTATGCTGCACTCGGCATTTTGGAACGCAGCAGCGGCACAAATGCCGAAGTGACCATAGACGGCTTGATTTACGATGCAAATCCCACGCTTACCGGTACTTATAACGGCGGCACCGATTATGCCATGTACGGCATTTTCTCCAACAACAATTGGAGCAAAGGAAGCACGAGTAATAATGTTAACTATCATCAATATGTAACTTATAGTAACATCTTCTTTACCGAAAATGCCGGTACGATTAGTGATGACATTAATACTGCAAAGCATAACGGCGGTAACGCGATTATCCCTATCGGCAATGATACCACGGTTAAAACCATCAATAACACCGTAACAGGCGTAAGCGGCTCCGCCGTAAAGGCGTACTTTATGCCCGGCGACAGCGCGAGCGAAAATCTCACCTTGGTGGCTAGCGCAAGCAATTGGAACGGCGTTACTCAATTGCAGTTGGATGGCGCAGCCCCTGCCGTAACGTCCGCCGACGACGGCAGCGACAAAGTGGTCAATGTCGCCAAATCGACCGCGGTGGGCATAAGCGGCGAAAACTTGACCCTTTCCCCGTACAACCCTTATACGGTGATAACGGCAACATTGCAAAATCCTAGCAAGGTATATGACGGCAGCCCTTATAAGGCAAACGTCGCCTTTACTCTTGCCGATGGCACGGGCACCTCTGTAACCATAGACCCGAATAATTACACCATCACCTACGGCGCAGACGGCGACACGGGCGAAACCAATGTGGGCAGTAGCTATCAAGTCACCATAACCTTGACGGACTCCGCCACTGCTGCCGACGGCAAAACATATGTCTTCGACGATCAAGGCGGAAATACACAGGAACTTACTTACACCATCACGCCCCTTGAAGTTACGGGCACTTGGTCGGTAAGAGGACTTGAAATCACCTATGGCGATTCCGATTCTACACTTGATGCATCACATATTGTTATAAATCTGACCGAGGACACTATCCCCGGCGGTTTGACGGAGCGCTACATCGTCGCAAAAGGTTTTAACTCTGACTATGAGCAGGGCACTACCCAAGCGGGCGATATTGTCACCATTTTCGGAGTCGACTTTGACATAACCGAAGATAACGGCATTATTGCAGACAACTACACCTTGAACTTAACCGCAGGCGAAAACACGGTTGAAGTGCAAAAGAAGGAAATCACCATCTCCGCGGCAGATAGCGACCTTGCGGTAGGGCATATTGTAGCCATCTATGGCGGTACCAATTATGTAACCTCGCAAGCCGATTTGCAAAACTTGCTCACTTGGGCAAATGTTAGCGATTACGTAGAAAACGTGTACGGCACAGATGAAATCGGCTTCACTATTACCGCCGTGGCGCATGAACAGACCGGAGAAGAGGCAACATATGCCCCCGGTGAGCCTGTTCAAGCCGGTGAATGGGCAAAGCTCCCCGCAAAGGACACCTATTACATAACCGTAACGAGCACCAACAATAACTACACCGTTGCGGCGGATAATTACTTCAAGTATCAAGTTAAACCCGCGGAACTCTCCGTTACCGGCGTTGTGTGGGACGATACGGAACTTGACACAATCACCTACGACGGCAACGAGCACACCGCCACATTGCAAGTGGACGGCCTTGTAGGCGACGATACTTACGATAGCGCGCTTACCGTAAGCCTTACATTTAACAGCGAAGCGGTAGAAAACGGCGTAAATGCGGGCACCTACACGGTGAGCGTAGAGGGCAACCCGGACGATTCTTATTACGACCTCGGCCTTACGGGCGCCGGCAACGATTTGACCCTCACCATCTCGCGCATAACGCTGAACTCGACGAATATAGCCCGCAACTTCACCATTTACAACTCGTCCAATCTGCCCACAGGCGCAAGTTTTGTAACGAGCGGCATTTTGCCGGCCGATAGCGGCACGGTGAGCGTTGCAATAGCTTCTTGGGATAACGATCCCGCAGATAACCTTGTCGGCAACGGCAACTATGTGGCAGCCGGCACCTATCACGCTACACTTGAAATACAGGGCGACACCAACGACAACTACGCTTTGTCGGCAACCACCGCCGAATTTGAAATAACCGCCTACAACTTGGAAAAAGCCACCATCACGGTGGAAGCTAGCGGGCTTGTATATAACGGCTCCGAGCAAACCGCAACCGTAACCGTAAAGGCGGGCGAAGCGGACATCACCGACCTTGTAACCATTACCGGCAACACGCAAACAAATGCCGGCTATGACTACACCGTAAGCATATCCAGCAAGGACAGCAACACCACCGGCTCGCAGACGGCGGGAACCAGATGGTCTATCGCCAAAGCCGATTACAATATGGTTGGCGTGACCTTTACGGATTCGACCATTCCTTATGACGGCGAATCGCACACCCTTACGGTGAGCGAAGATTCGCTGCCTACCGGTGAGGACGGCATAAAGGTAACCGTAGAATACACGGCAGTAAACGGCGGTGAAGTCAATATCACCAATGTTGGCTCCGTTGACATAAAGGCGACTTTTGCCACCACGTCCACGAACTACAACACGCCCGCGGCACAGACCGCGACCTTGACTATCGAAAAAGCAAATTACGATATGACGGGCGTGACCTTTGAAAACGACAGTATCACCTACGACGGCGCATCGCACACCCTTACCGTGAGCGGCGAATTGCCAACCGGTGTGGACGACATACAAGTAACCGTAACTTACTCGGCGGAAAGCGGCGATGTTAATATCACCAACGTGGGCTCTGTTAAGATAACGGCGACTTTTGCCACCACGTCCACGAACTACAACGTGCCCGAGGCAAAGACCGCGACCTTGACTATCGAGAAAAAGGCGGTCACCGTCACTTGGAAGATAGGCGACATCATTCAAGGCACCGACCCCGATAAGGTTAAGGCTACCGCAAAGGTGACCAATAACGGCGGCGGCATTTTGGACGGCGATGAGTATACCTTCACGGTAACGCTGCCTTTGAAAAATGCGGGCGGCGCAGGCAGCGGTGAATATGATGTAACCACCCCTGCGGGCACCGTGATCAATGTAACGCCTAGCTTGACGTTCACCGATCCTACCGATGAAGGCAACTATGATATCACCTATAGCCCCGCGACCTTAGAGTGGGAAGTTCAGCAGCCCGAAGTGGCAATAAGCGTGACGGCACCTACGGTAGAAAAGACCTATGCCAAAGGCTTTGTTACGGAAGACGAATTCTTGAGCAACTTCACCGGCACCTTTACCGCAACCGACGCGGAAGCGGATCTCACTTCCGCCAACTTCGACATCACCATCACCAAGCAGGGCGAGGGTGAGCCCACCGCCGTGGGCGTGGGCAGGCTGGATGTAGGCACCTACACCGTAAACATCTCCGCGGCGGCAGATTCGCAATACACGATCGCAGCGGATAGCAAGCTCACCTATACCTATACGGTGACGGCAGAGCAATGGACGGCAACCGTTGCCGCACCCGAGGGCGGCTTGACCTATAACGGCTTAGATCAATTTAGCTCGCTGGTCATCACCCCCGGCACCAATAACACCTGCGACGGCGCACCCATCATCGCAGCTGTTGTAGCAGACGGCGAAATGAAGAACGCCGGCACCTACACCGTAACCTTGCAATTGAAAACCGCCGAAGGCGAAGCATACGAGGGCGACAACTTTGTGCTGAACAGCGGCAGCGAGGATTACAGCGCGCAAATTGAAATTGCCAAGCTCAAAGTGAAAATCGAGTGGAACACGTTCGAAAGCCTTGTATACACGGGCTCGGCATTCGAAATGACCGCCGAGATCACCAACAAGGTGACCGATGACGACGTCACCGCCGCCGTGGAATTGAGCGGCGATAACATCGACGTCACCGCAGATGGCTTTACTTACACCGTAATCGCCCTCGCAGGCGCCGCGGCAGAAAACTACACCATCGAAGGAGTGGAGAACATTGCCGTTACGTACAAGATACTCCCCGCAACGCTGACGGTAGCGGAAGGCGTTGCAACGGCAACCTTTGGCGAAGTGCGCGTTGAGGAAGGCTCCTTGCTTAATGCAATCAGCAGCAAGATAAGCGGCGCAGTTGGCGAGCAAGCCTTGGCAAACATTGTTTCGGTAAGCACGTTTAACACGACCGTAACATGGAAAGATGTTGCATACTACACCGCAAACGAAAGCGGAAGCGCCGTGACCGTAACCATAAAGGATAGCAACTACACCTTTGCGGAAGGTAGGAATACGACTGAAATTACCCTTGTAATCAACAAATTGCAAGACGTGATCAACGTTGCGGATGAAAAATCCGCCACCTATTACGACGCATATCAGGCGAACGGCGGCAACTTCTTCACCGTCAGCACGGTATCCGGCTTCCCCGTAACCATTGAATGGAAAGATGGTGAAGACACTCCGTTGACTGCTCCCGAAGTTGGTCAACCCATCACTTGGGAAGTTACGACCGTATATGCCGATGTTGAAGTTGATTACTCCGGCAACGAGGCGTTGGCAGCCAACTTCACGGCGGCGCAATCGTGGCATTCCGACGGCGGTTTCAGCCTTAACAACCGCGATGTAACGGTGGAAGTGGATCTCCAAAGAATAGATAAGATCTACGACGGCAACGGCTTTGAGAACTTTAATGTTATCACGGCTTTCCATGACGACGGCTCCGATACTACCCCCGTGCCTCAAACCGAGTTGGAAATAGAGGTGCAGAAAGGCTTCGATGGTAGAATCGACCCCGCAAATGCAATAGCTGCCGGTGAATACAGTGTCTACATACAAGGCGATAGGCTGGATGTCACAATCGTCTACGCAAACAACAAGGACACCTTCACCATAGAAAAAGCAACGCTCACCCTGACCGCTGCGGAAGGCGCAAGCCTTAGCAAGGTCTATGACGGCGAAGTCGTCGATCCTCAATCTCTGCTCGCTCCCGAAAACGTAACCGTTGCGGGTATGCAGAACGGTGAGGACGCCTTTGAACTCGGCATACTCTCCATAGCTCCCGAGGCGGAAAGCGAAATCAAGAACGCCGCAGGCTACAAGCTGACCGTATCCGTCAATGAAGGCAACTACACGGCACAAGAGCTTGAATTGACTTACACCGTCACCGCAAAACTTATCGGCGTGGATTGGAGCGATACCGAATTTACTTATGACGGCGCGGTTCATAAGCCTACCGCCACCGCTACAAATTTGGTGGGAGGTGAAACCCTCACCCTTACCGTAACGGGCGAACAGACAAACGCAAGTGAGTCCCCTTACACCGCCACCGTTGCGAAGGACAGCGTTACCGGCAACTATATGCTGGAAGAGGACGCCACCGTTGAGTTTACCATTGCACCCAAGACGATAGGCGGCACGTGGAGCGGTCTTAACGGGCTTACCTACACGGCGGGAACCGCCGCCGCGGGCGTGTTCACTCTTGAAGGAGTGATAAACCCCGACAGCGTGTCGGTAGGCTACACCTATACGGGCGAAAAAGTAAGCGATAATCGGGCAGTCGACGCGGGCGATTACACCGTCACCGCATATCTTGAAGGCGAGGACGCGCACAATTACGCGCTTGACGGAACTGCAACCACAAGCTTTACCATCGCCCCCGCGGAAATTGCGCTTTCCCTTACGGTAAGCGACTCTGATTCCGCTCCCGTTGAATCTCCTTTAGAGTGGAATGTAAGCGGCGCGGTTGAAGTTGAAAAGACTGCAGACGGCTGGACGCTCACTTCCGGTGAAACCGTCTACACCGTGACCGTAAGCGGCGGCGATGGCATTGACGGCTTGCTTGATATGCTCACGCTTATGCTGGGTGAAAGCGAATACAAAGGCACGCCTTACGGTACGGAAATTAAAAACGGTTTACTGAACGTTGCTTCTGTAAATACAAACTATGAAGTCACAATGCCTCCGTATTTTATCAACATAATACCTTCGCTCTCCGTAACGATAGGCGACGGGGCAAGGACTGCCGAATATAACAGGAATACGAAGTATACCGCCGACTATTTTGCAAGCTACTTCTCGGTGGCAACCACGGACGGCAGCGATGCTCCCGAAGGTACTTGGGAGTATAGCGTAGCGGAAATCGAGGGCGAGTTCTCGGATGCGGGCAAGTACACAATAACCGCCGTTTACACTATAACGGAAGGCGGCGCGAAGTTGCAAAACTCCTTCCCCTTTGAAATCACGCCGGGAACGATTGATAGTGTAGAAATTAACGGTTATTCCAGCCTCGCTTACGGCACCTTGAATGTGAACGAGAGCGTGAACATTAAGGTATATTACACGGACGGCACATCTAAGGATTTGCAGGCTGCCTTTACCGCGGATGCCAGCTTGACCAGCGGCTATGTGAACGCAGGTAACAGCGTAACCCTCACGCTTGGCAGTGCTGCCGACGAAGATCCCAACTACGAAAGCGTTGCCGGGCAGACGATAACCGATTTGTACATCGCCAAGAAGGATATCACCGCAGAAATCTTCTATGCGGAAACCGAAGCGGTAGAAGGCGTGCTCATGCTGCCTTATAACGGCTCGGAAGGCTATGTAATCTCCGCTAGGCCGGTAGACGTGCTTGACGGCGACGGCGTGGATGTAACCGTAGAAACCGAAATCACCAATGCGGCAACTTACAGCAATCTCAGCCTCGTGCTGGGCGGCAACGATGCGGCTAACTACAACCTCACCGGAACAGATAGCCTCTCCGTTGTGGTAAATCCTGTACAAGCTGAAGTAAATTGGACGGTCGGTGAGTACACCTACAATGGCTCCGCGCAGCAGCCCGAAGCAAGTGCAACGGGTGTGAACGAAGACGTCGCCTTGAACATAACCATTACCGGCGATACCACCGACGGCGCGGCGATAAATGCGGGCAGCTATACCGCCACCGCAAGCACGACCAACACCAACTACACGCTCACCAATACGACCTGCGAATTCACCATCGGCAAGGCGAATGTGAGCTTGTCCATTGCGGGCTACGATAACATTAAGAATAAGGTATACGACGGCAACGCCGTGACCATCACTCCCAACGCGGTGTTTGCAGGCACTCAAACGGAAGCAACGGGCGCTGCGGCACTCGTGCAAGTGCTCATCACCGATACAACGGATTATGACAATCCCGTTACGGCGGACGCGGTGAAAAATGCAGGCGCCTATACCGTTGAATTGAGGTTGACGGAAGGGGGCGAGAATATCAACTTCGCTAACGCTTCTGCATACTTCACCTTCACGGTGACCAAGGCTGAACTTGACGTGACCACCACCGCACTCGTATTCTCCTATGGTGATACTGTTGACCTCGGCGCAAGCGTGACCGCGCTCGGCGACGACGTTGTAACGGTGGAAATCGAGAGCATTGTCAAGCTGGGTGAACCCGCAGAAAGCATTGACGACTTCACCAATGCCGACAGGGGCAAATACACCGTAACCTTCGCGCTGGCAGGCGAGGACGCAGGTAACTACACCATCTCCGAGGCAACCGCTACCGCAGAAGTACGCATTGACCCCAAGACAATTACAAGCATTACTTGGGAAAAGGACGCTACCTTCACCTATAACGGCACCGCGCAAATGCCCGATTATACCGTAGACGGAATAGAGGGACTTAACCTTGACGAGCGCGTTGTCATCACCTTTGGCGAAGAAGAAGTAGAATCTGCAATCAATGCGGGCGCTTACACCGTTACCATTAAGGCTTTCGATGACGGCGGTAATTATGTCTTGAAGCAGGATTACTTCACCGACTTCACCATCGCACGCAAGCAGGTGGAAATCACCTGGACGGGCGAAACCTTCACCTATAACGGCAGCGCGCAAGCGCCCACCTTCGAGGTGAATTGGGTACAGGGCGACGAGCTCGAACTCACCGCCGCCATTACGGGTAACGTCACCGACGGCAAGGCGATCAATGCGGGCGATTACACCGCCACGATAGCCGCCTTCGAGGAGGGCAACTACACATTAGCGAGCGCTTCGACCAAAACCTTCACCATAGACAAGGCGAACCTTACGCTCACCCCCGCAAGCGTGACCTTCTCCGAAAAGGATGAGAACAGCTTGGCGGCTTACTCGGAAGATAGCTACGAAGCGACGATTAAGGACAAGGTAACCGTAACCGGCGTTGCCGGCAAGATAGCCGACTACACGGTGACCACGGATGCAACGTTCGATGGCACCACCGGCTACCTCGTGACAGACGGGGAGAATGCGGGTACCTACACCTTCACCATAACGGCAACGAACACCAACTACAACACCGCAACCTACACCGTGACCGTAACGGCACAGGAGACGATCACCATAACGGCAACGCCTTCTTCCGGTACCTATACCGGTGAGGAGATCACCTTCGAATATGAGCCGAGCGATTCGTCCGTGGATATAAGCGGCTTGACGATCACCGTCGCAACCGTGAACGGCAGCGCAGACGGCGCGGTGCTCAATGCCGGCTCCTACACCGTGACCTTCACCGTCAGCAACAGTGACGACGCGGATTATTGTTATGTGGTTAGCGATTGGACGGGCACGATAGCCGCCGCGGAAGTAACCGTGACGGAAGCAACCCTCTCCGCGATTTACGGCGAAGTTTACACCGCCGAAGCGACCGGCGTCGCCGTGCAGAACGTCAACGGCTGGAGTGTTGCAACCTTCAACGGCACGCCTGTGGAAGCGACCGTGGCAATCGATCAAACCGCTGCCGCCGCGGCTCTCCCCGGTGAAACCATCTACCTCATCGCGAGCGAGACGGCTTACAACGTCATCATCACCTTGACGAGCGATAACTTCAAGTTCGCCGACACCGTGAGCGTAAGCGGTAACTCCAAGCAAATGGCGACCACCTTGACCGTGGAAAAGAAGGAGCTCGACGTGACCACTCCCACCGACCTTGAGAGCCTCACCTATACGAGCGAGGGCGTGGTGATCGAGATTGCCGACATCTCCGAAGATATTGTCGGCTCCGACAACGTCACCGTGACCATCATGGTGGACGGCGAGCCTTACGAGCCCGGCGTAACGGTGCTCTCCGCGGGCGAGCATACCATCACCTACGCAATCAGCGGCAACGGCAACGGCAACTACGAAATCGCGGCAAACTCTGCCGTGGGGCAGACCTTCACCATAGCTCCCAAGGCGGCAAGCGACAGCATCACCGTCAGCGGCGAAACGGTGGAGAGCGGCGGCACGGTGGAAATCACCACGGGCGAGAACTTGCGCGTGGATACCGCAATCAATAACTACATCGCGCAAAACGGCGTGGCGGAAGGCGAGTACACCGTTACCGCTACCGACTCACAAGGCAACGAAGTGGATATCGACAGGGTATCTTCCTGGGCGCCCGGCGATTACACCATCAGCGTGAACCTCGGCGAGAACTTCTCCGGCGGCGAAATGACCTTCACCATCTCGGTGGCGGCAGGCACCACCACGGAAATCCCCGATCCGCCCACCACGCCTTCCACCCCCATCGTTGACGACGGCGGCAGCGGCAATAATTGGCTGTTCCCGCTCATCATCGCCATCGAATGCGTGATAGCCCTTGCCCTTATCGCGGCAATCGTAATCACCGCAATCAAGCGCAGCAAGAACGCATAACGCACAACACCCCCTGCCGCCCCGCGCGGCAGGGCAACCCACCTTCGGGCGCACCCCGAACAGAGCGGGGCAAAGCAAAAAAAACAGGACTCGGAACGATCCGAGTCCTCTTGTTTTTTAAATATTCAAATTCTTCCTTAGTTACCTTTACCCAACCTCGCCCGAACACATTTTACAAATGTAATTGATTTTATTTGATATATGTTTTTTGTCGGTAT
>CALWKO010000092.1 GCA_944381275.1 uncultured Clostridia bacterium
ACCCAATATTTATCTCTTTATCCTTCCTCTTCTTTCTTCTTTGGCTTTGTGTAACAAATGTATTGTAAACCTACAATAGAGGAATTTGCTTTTTAATTTAAAACATAAACCACCTTTATTCTTAAATATAACAAAAAAACGCCTTTGCAAGCAGCGCTCGATTTTCTTACTACAATGTCAAAAATCCAATACTTTTATCGGTGATTTAGTAGTGTCCATAAAAATAAGTCACAGTTTTTTGTGCTTACTACAATAAATAATTCGTTGCGGGATTTACAAATCAGCCATCGGTCCATTTGTCGGCTTCCGTGATCTTGCGCAGAACGCGGCAGGGATTGCCGGCTGCTATCACTCCTGCGGGAATATCGTGCGTGACGACACTGCCTGCCCCGATGATGCTGTCATCGCCGATGGTAACGCCCTGTAAGATCTTGACGTCGGCAGCCACCCATACCCGATCACCGATATATATGGGCTTGGAGACTACGATGTTTTGTATGCGCTCCGCGGGATCGAAAGCGTGGTTGGTCGTGTAGATGCCCACACGCGGACAGAACATCACATTCTTTCCGATCGTCACCTCTCCCATATCGAAGATAATGCAGCCGAAATTGAAGAACGTATCGTCGCCGATGGAGATATTGTTGCCCATCTCACAGATAAAATCAGGCTCGATAAATACATTTTTACCCACATGACGGAAGAGCTGTTTCTTAATTTTCTCGCGTACTGCGCTCTCTTCCTCAGTCGTCTTGTTATAGGCGCGAAACAGCCGCTTGGCAACCATTCTTCTCGCTTCTAGTTCAGGCGCGCGGTCGTTTTGCGGCAGACCTGCAAGCATCATTTCCCATTCCGTCATAGCGCTATCTCCCTTGACGGATATTTTCGACCGTCTTATGTTCTATTGTGAGGTGCTCAAAGATACGCGCGCCGCCGCTGCCCGTCGGCGACTGCGCCACCAGCCCGACCTTCGCGATCTTGCCCGCAGGGAAGTGAAAAAAGCGCGTCATAAAATAGTGTTCGCCGTCTTCCGAAAAGTGAAAGGCAAACGCGTCGCCGACGCGGCAAATCTGCAACCAGACGCTATTACCCGCGATATTGCAGCCGTTGGCGTCATCAGACTGCCCGCGGGTGACGACGCTGACGACGGCGTTGGGGCCGATGTCTGTCTTTTCAAAACAAAACTTCGCCCAGTTGCCGTCATCTTTGTATACCAAAAGCGCAGCCGCATCGTATGTAGATACGCAGTCGTGCGAGACCTTGACTTTGAGCACAAAGTCTCCTTCGAGCTCCGCATAATAGACGGGCGCATTACACAGCGTGCCCGCAGCTTCTCCTTCCTCACCCGACGCATTACAGAAAAAATCGGTGTGCGGCGGAGCGTAGATCTCCCATCTGTTGCCCTTCTTTTCTATCTTACTTTCATTGAGCCATTTGAATTGCATATGTTTCTCTCCTAAACGATATAGCAATATTATATCACATAACTTCAAAGAAATAATTGCATTATAGCATATAATTATGGTACCTTTACCCAAACCTGTTAGAACACATTTTACATATACAACTATTATAGCGGATATGTGGTTATTTTCTCGTGCTAAATATCACTTGTAAAATGCTCGCTTTTAGCGAGGTGGATTTCGTTCAGTTTTGTGCGAGATGTTGCGCAGTTGTAGTACCTCCTACAACAAACGACATATCGTGCAAAAATGAGCGGAAGACACCCGCTTAAAGTGTTCTAACAGGGTTGGGTAAAGGTACAATATCACAAAAGGAGAATTGCATGCAGACGGAGAACATCGTTACGGATGAAAGCTATCTCGAACAGCGCGAACACGGCGATACGGACTTTGCCTTTTGTTATTATGAAGAGGATGTATTCGCATTTGCGGCACACTGTATAGGCTGGCACTATCATAGGGAAATTGAGCTGGTGTATGCCGCGAAAAGCGATGTGTTTTGCAATGTCGGCGGTGACTCGTTCGTGTTGAAAGAAGGGTGCGGATTGTTTATCAACAGCGGCGTTCTGCACCGCTATGAGGCAAAGCAAAGCGTATTTATGCCAAATATTCTATTTCTCCCAACACTTTTAGGGGATGAATACGGCAGGATTTATCAAAAATACATTGCGCCTGTCCTCAAAGAGGGCGCGGAGTATATGCTCTTGCAGCCCGATAATGAGGACAATAAGATACTTACTCTGCTGCTTACCATATTTAACATTCAAAAAGACAGCGGCAACGAACTCGACACCGTAGGTACGTTATTATCGCTTTGGAAAGAGCTGTATAATGTATTGCCGCGCTCGAGGCCGCAGAACGGCGAGTCGCTGAATTTTATGCGACTGCGGCTGATGATGGAGTTTATTCATAAAAATTTTTACAAAAAGCTGACTCTGCAAGACATCGCCTCGGCAGTGTATATAAGCAAGAACGCGGCCCTGCAGATCTTCAGGGAGACGATACACATTTCACCTGTAAGCTACCTCATACAATACCGCCTGACGCGCGCCGCCTCGCTTTTGACTTCTGTAGACATTTCCGTTGTACGCATTGCCGAGCGGTGCGGCTTTGAAAACAACGGCTATTTTTGCAGGAAATTTCGCGAATTTTACGGTTGTTCTCCTTTGGAATACCGCAGAAGCAAGTGAATTTGCCAAACCATGCCCCCCGAAAAGGCAATGCGGAGGAATGGCAAATGCTTGCAATGCAGACAAAGCGACCGCCATCAAAAGACAAAATACGGAGAATGAAAACCAAAAAATAGAAAGCCTTGCGCGGCGGAAAAAGCGGCAGCCGATCCCCGAGCGGTTCAGCGGGGACGGCTCCGCGCCGCCGCGCTTTCGGTTTGGTTTTTTCTCGCAGTTTTTGAGTGGCGTGTGCTTGGCTGCGGCGGGCGCGTGCAGAGGGGAAACCGTGACGCAGAAAATAGTTAGCCGCGGACGGAGTTCGCGGCGGTATCGTTAAATGCTATTCATGGAAATAAGGCTATTTTCAATGGAAGGGTTTCCCCTCAGCAAGCGGAAGGAAGAAGGGTAACGGCGGTTGTAAACCGCGCTACCCTTCATCCCTTCTTTCTTCCGCTTAATAAGGCAACGCTGAAGGGTGCTTATATGCGGCGCCCTCGAAAAAAAGAGTTGCCGCAATTTGGGCAACTCGATAATGTTTTATAATATGGATTATGTTAGTTATTCTGAGCTACTTCCAAATTGTGCCGCCGCTTTAACGCCGCGCCTTGAACGCACTTCATAGAAGCCGTGTCAGACTAGGAAAGGTGCTCTTTTTGACAATGAGCGTACTCCTTGTACGTGATT
>CALWKO010000093.1 GCA_944381275.1 uncultured Clostridia bacterium
CAAAAAACAAACACACAGACATAAAAATAGAGTAGATTAATCCGAGTGGCAACTAAAGTTGCCACTCATCAAAAAACAAACATATAGATATCAAAATCAAGCATATTAAGCAAAGCGGCAACTATAGTTGCCACTTTGTGAAAGGCTTGATGCCATGCAAGTATGAACATTGTCAAAGCAGGTGTGGCAACTATAGTTGCCACTTGGGAAAACGCTCGACATCATATGTAAGTACGCGCATTGGCAAAGCAGGGGTGGCAACTATAGTTGCCGCAACTCGTATGATACGCCAGCCCAATAGTAGTAAGCGCATAGGAAACACAAGTTAATTCAAGTGGCAACTAAAGTTGCCACCTAATAAAAAACAAACATATATACATAAAAATCAAGTAGGCAAAGGCGAGTGGCAACTATAGTTGCCACTTAGAAAAACTTTCGACACCGTACAAGTATATGTATTGGTAAAGTAGGGGTGGCAACTATAGTTGCCACATAAAAAATGTTTGACAATGTACAAGTACGCGCGTTGGGCATTGGCAAAGCAGGTGTGGCAACTATAGTCGCCATTTGGAAAATGCTTGATACCATATAAGTGCGCGCATCGACAAAATTTGGGTGGCAACTATAGTTGACACTCATATGATGCGCTAGCCCAATAGTAGTAAGCGCATAGGAAACACAAGTTAATTTAAGTGGCAACTAAAGTTGCCACCTAATAAAAAACAAACATATATACATAAAAATCAAGTAGGCAAAGGCGAGTGGCAACTATAGTTGCCACTCATGTGATGCGCTGTTCAAATAGTAATAGGTATATGAGAAACACAGTCAATGTAAGTGGCAACTATAGTTGCCGGAGTGGCAGATTTCTTTGCGGGAATTATTAAAAGGGGTAATTGGTTGAAGTTTTTTTGCGATATTGCTTGATTCGGATAAATTTGCAGAAGAATGCTTGATTAACGGCGCGTTTTATGTAAGAATGTTAATAGAGGCAGATTGAATATTTGCGCTATAATACTTGATATGAAGAGGGGTTTATATAATGAATGCGTCGAGTTTCTCTATTATTTTTCATAGGCTTCGCGTAGAGGCAGGCTATTCTATGAGGCAAATGGCAGGGCTTTTAGATGTGAGTAAGACTATTATCGGCGCGTGGGAAGCTGGCAGGAAGGATCCGAGCTTGGCGAATCTGATTGCAATCGCCGAATTTTTTGACGTGACTTTGGATTGGCTTGTGGGCAGGGATAATCAGGATATTGTGCCTTACGTTCCCGAAGGGGAAAATAGGTGAAATCGGTGAAAACAGCGCCTCGCGTGGTTACCGCGCGGCTGAATTTGGTGAGGATAACGCCCGAAGTCGAGGGGGATATTGCCGCGATTTTGTCCGACCCGAAAGTGATGTACGCGTGGGAGCACGGCTTTACTCAAAGCGAGTGCAAGGAGTGGTTTGGAAGGCAGTACGCGCGCTACGCGCAGGGGCAGGAAGGGGTGTTTGCGGCGGTGCTGCGCAAAACGGGGCAGGTGATAGGCTATTGCGGAATAACCGCACAGGACATATCGGGATATACTCCGCTTGGCGGCGAAGCGGCGGGCAATGCCGGCTTTGGCGAAAAATGCGATGTGTGGGAGATAGGCTACGCCATGGCAAAGGAGTTTTGGCATAGGGGCTACGCCATTGAGGCGGCACGGGCGTGTAAGTTGTTGTCCGCCGCCCTAGGAATACAAAAAGTATATTCCATAATACGCACGAATAACTCGCCATCAATACGCGTTGCGGAAAGAAACGGCATGCGCCCGGTGGGGGAGGTGGTGAAGCACTACCGCGGCAAGGAGATGCCGCACATCATATTTTGCGCAAATAACTTCGATTAGGTTAAGCAGGGAAGGGTGATATTCAGAGCAGCAAAAAAGCCGAGGTAAAAGCCTCGGCTTTGCTTTTTACCCATTGCTATTTATCTTCGCCGGCGGGAGGCTGCGCGGAGGATTCTTCCGCTTCGGACACCTCAGATTCCTCAGAAGATACTTGTTCGGAAGATTGTGTTTCTGCGGGTGCCTCGCCGTCGGTATTTGCCGCTTGTTCTAAGGCGTCGTTTTTCGCTGCCGACGGTGCGCCTTGGGAATCTTCCGCAGAAGCGCTTTCGGCTTCTCCCGCATGGGGCATGGGGATGTTGTGGGCGGCGGTGTATTCTTCCAAAGTTACGCCCTCTTTATCGGCGGCTTTTTGCAGCTTGGCAAGCTCTTTGGCTTGCTTATCCGCATTCTTCTTTTGCAAGCGTTTTTGCTTGTTTTCCGCCATGTCCGCCTTTATTTGCTTTATGTCGATAAGAGGGGCATTGGGGTCGTAGTCAAAGCCGAATTCCGCCGCCTTGGCGCGCATCATCTCCTCGTGGCGGGCGCGCTTTTGAATGCGGCGCGTTTCGTTGTAATCTTCCGCGTCGTCGTTGTAGACTATCTCCTTGCCCTTGCGCTTTAAGATGGCGGCGTGCGCTTTCTCCTTAAAGAGCATGATGGCGGGCAGCAGGGTGAACACCAAGATGTAGCTGAAGAAGGTGCCGCGCGCGATGAGCTCGGTTATCTGACCCACGATGATGTTGCTCGTAATCATGTTCACCGCCAGGCAGACGGCTATCAATATCGCCGCCGACGTGGTCACGGAAGGTGCGGAGCGGTAGATGGCGTTGCGGATTGCGCGCTCGGGGCGGCAGCCCTTTTCTTTTTCTTCGTTCAGCTTGGAGGTGAAGAGTATTGCGTAGTCCACCGTTGCGCCCAGCTCTATGGCGGAAACGATGAGGTATGCCATAAAGTTTATCTGCCCTGAAAATACCGAGAGTATGCCGGGGGCATAGGGGGCGAGCAGTGACACGAAGTATACTATCGCCAGGTTGAAGAAGATGCCCGCTTCTATTACCGCAAGCAGAATGAGCGAGGTTATAAAGGAGCGGAAGGTGAAGAGCAGTATCACGAAGATTATCACCGCGGAGAGGATGTTCACCAGCATGAAGTCGTCCGGAGTGACGGCGGCAAGGTCGCTTGCGCCCTGCGCCAAACCGGTGATTATCACCTCGTTTTCCGCAATGCCGAAGGATTGCGCCACATACGAGCGGATGGCGGCGATGGAGGCGTATGATTCAGTGTCCTCCGGGTGACCGTCCAGGTTGATGGTGTAGAGCATATAGTTGCGCGTTTGCCCCGAATCGTTGGTGTAACTGCTGACGAAGTTGCCCTGGATAAAGGTCATTACTATTTGATTGGCGGCGATTTCGTCATATCTGTCTTCCGTAATTATCGTGCACAAAGAGAGGATGTCCTGCGCCTTGTGTTCGCCTTCTTCCGCGCCCAAATCGTTGCGCAGATAGTCCAAAAATTCGTACTGCTTTGCCACATAGTCCGTGTTGTCGCCCGTGTCGCCTTCAACGGGGGAGAAGGGCACCACCACTATCACTTGGTTGGAAGACCCTTGCAATACGTATTGCGGAGTGGTCATGTCCTCCGTGGCGGTGGCTTCGGTAGTGGAGATATACCCCAGGGGAGCGAGCGATTGGAAGTAGGCGCAGGGCAGGCATATTATCGCGCATATGGCTATGACCGCGATCGCCACGCCCTTTTTGGTTATGTTTTTGGAAACAAAGCCCAAGTGGGGTTCCACCACCCACGAGTGCTGAGATTTCATTATCGGCTTGTTGAATAGGAGTATGAGCACGGGTTGCAGAATGATGACCGTGAGCAGGGAAAGGAGCACGCCTTTTGCGAGCACGAAGCCCAGATCGTAGCCCATGCCGAATTGCATGAAGAAGAGGGCGATAAAGCCGCCTATCGTGGTGAGCGCGCTGGCGGATATTGAAGCCAGCGTTTTGGGCAGGGCGGAGATGATAGCGTCGCGCGGGTTGAGCTTTACGCGCAATTCCTCGTAATACGTATGCATTAAGAAGATGGCGTAGTCCATCGCCAGCGCGAGCTGCAGTATGGTGGAGCAGGAGGAAGTTATCGTGGATATGGTGCCCACCGGGTTGCCCGCTATGATGTTGGAGCCCATGTTGAGCAAAATGGATATGCCCAGGGTAGCCAGGAATATGAGCGGTTCGAAGTAGGAGTGGGTGGTGAGCAGCAGTATGATGAACACCGCCACCACGGCTATCGCCACGAAGATGGGCATGTCGTTGACCGAGCTGTCTACCAAAACGCGCGCATTCTGCGCAGTGCCGCCGAAGTAGTAGCACGATTCCGCGGAGATGGTTTCGCTTATCAGTCCCGCGGATTTTTGCTGATTGATGTTGTCGTTTATAATCTCTTCTATCCTGTTGAGGGCCTCTATCGTGACGTTATCGCTGGAAGCGCTCTTTAAGTAGAAGGAGAGGATATACGTGGTGACCACGGTGCCGTTGCCCAGCTCCGTCTGCTTGACGTAGTTGCCCTCCGCGCTCGAATATATCTGCTCCGCCACCACGGGGTCGATGCCGTCCACGTGGATAATGCCGCCTATGTCCAAGCCGCCGTCGCCCAGCTCCAGGATCATGTCGAAGGTGCCTATCCACACGCTCTTGCTTATTATGCCGGAGGTGCGCTCTTCGCCGTCCTCGTTCTTGGTGACGTACATGGAATTCAAGGTGCGGTCACCCGTGATGGAATCGTAGATGGTCTGCACCTGATCTTTGCTGAGGTAGGAGATGGCAACGTTTAGGTCGCCTTGAATGGAGTAAGCCTCTTCCAGCACCTTTTTGCCTATCATGGTGTTGGTGTCGTCTTTTAGATAAGAGGTGACGTCGCCGTTCTTTTGCACGAACAAAAGCCCGATGAAGGAGAGGACGAGCAGTACGGCGATAACGCCCACCACCACCCACTTTTTATCGAGCAGTCTGCCGGCAAAAGCCGCGGTAAGGGCGCCCTTGGGGCGCTTTTTTTCACCTTTCTTGAAAAACGAAAACTTCTTCTTTTCGGGAGCGGGAGCAGTACCTTCTTCCGCTGCCTTCTTTTCCTCTTCTTCCATTTATATTCCCATTGCACGCGTGAGCGCATGAAATTTTAATCGCTAATATACTAGCATAATTAATGGAAGAATGTCAACACATTGCGGCTATTGTACGTTTTATGTATTGTAGGTTTGTCAATCATTTGTTACACCATTGGCATAAAAATTTGCGAGGTATTCATTGGGCGAGAGCCAACCT
>CALWKO010000094.1 GCA_944381275.1 uncultured Clostridia bacterium
CTGTATGCCGTCGGCGATTTCCCACGCAGAAGAGTTCTGACATCCCGCGCAACGTATATCGCACCCCTGCATAAAAAGTACCGTCCTCACTCCGGGGCCGTCCACTAGGCTGCGATTGAAGCGAATAGAATTTATAACTATTTTCATGCCGCATCCTCCTCGTACTCCTCAATTTGCTTTGTCCATTCTCTTTCGGCGATCCTATTCTTTTTTGCTATATACTCTTTGTTCTTCTTTTTAGTCCGCTTGGTAAAGTGGCGTTCTATATTCCATGTATCGGGTTGCATCCTTTCATTTATATCCTCTATCAACCGTTGATCCTGAATGTTTTTACAGTGTAAATATGGATCAAGGCTGTTTTTTGATATTTGCAACATAAACTCATCAAATGCAACTTCCACGACACGTGCAATTACATTTTTATGATGCCTTTTGACCCTTTTATATGTTTTAGCTTTTTGGGCGGCTTCCGAAGCACTTTCCGCCGGCACCGCAAAGTCAATCCATATACAGCTCCACTTGCCTACATGTCCGCATTTGGTTGTTACGATAAAATATTTCATATCGGCGTCTCCTTTGTTTTTGTGATTTAATTATCGCACAAAACAAAAGAAAAGAACAGGACATGATTTGTCCTGTTCTTCCGACGTATAAAAGTCTATCCTCCCGTTAAGAGAGGATAGCAAAAACGTCAATTTCAAAAAAGTCGGCAATCTGTTGAAGCTGGCGGAGGTCGTACATGCCGCCCTTTACCCATCTGCGGATGGTTCTGACGTCAACGCCGAACTCATCCGCAAAATCTTCCTGCGTCATACCCCTTTCTTTCAAAAGACATTTTAATTTTGCCCCGGCAACTAAGCCAAGGTCTTGGTTATTATGTTCCATAATATCCGCCTCCTTTGCTTAGCCTATGGCAATGCTCCGGAAGGTTCAATTAAAGAACGATTTCATTATAACATAAAATAATATTATTGACAAGATTTTATTTCAAAATTATAATAAATGTATCAATACAAAGGATAAAATCTATGTTTGAAAAACTTATTTTTAAAAATGAATACGAGAGCAATGAATTCAAAAAATACATACAATTAAAAGGAGAATGTTTACACAAACAAATTTACGATATTTTAAACGAAGCAAACAACGGTCTTGTGACGTATTACGAACTGAGTTCGCTTATAAGATATGACAAAAATCTACGCGACAAATTGTATATTTACTTTGCCACCGCAGAAGAATACCTGAAGGCACAACTAACCGATAGATATGATGCCAATGTGAGCAGTAAATATATACATTATCCCAAAAAAATAAAAACTTTGCTTAATAATCTGAAAGCACGTTCCCTTGATGCACCCTCTAGTCTGTACTATAAATTAAATATAGATTTTGAGGCATTACTTCAGGTGTGTTATGAAAAAACTATAATTGAAATTGATAATGTTCAGAAACAGCAGTTAAATAAATTACGTAACCACACCATGCACCACTCTATGTTGCTGTTTGGACAGGCACATAATTTGAAGGAAGCAAAAGATAATTTTAAGTCTTTGGAAAAACAACTGAATGCTTTTATTAAATTACTGCCGAAAGAATATCGCCAAGGCTTTTCAAGCGACATAAACAAGCTTAACGGCAGAGATGAGCAAAAATATTTAAATAAATTTTACTTGGAGCTAACAAATGTTGGAGTACATATCAAAGAAAGCGATTAAGGAAAGCAAATGTAAACTGATTTTTACAGATGTTATTCATAAGGTACAGAAAAATATACGAAGTGAAGGCGTTACTTTTTCTTACAACCTGGTAGGCAGTGCAAAGCGGAATATGATAATAGCTTATCCGAATAAGCCTTTCGACTGCGACTACCAAATATTCTTGCAGAAAAACAAACAGCAGCTATCGCCAAAACTAATTAAGGAAAAACTCATAGCTTCATTTAATGAAAACTTGCCGCAAGGTTTTAAATCTTGCGAAAACTCTACCACCGCCATTACAATTAAGAAGGTTGATACTGACAGTAAAATAGCATTTAGCTATGATATAGTAATTATTGATGCTAATTCAAACCCTCCCCTAATAATAAAACGCAATGAAAATATCTACACATGGAATGAGTTGCCCGATATGCGTGATTACACCAATAATCTGTCTAAAATAAAAGGAGCAGAAATGTGGAAAATTTTAAGAGAACACTACTTACAGAAAAGAGAAGCAGAATCTCATGGCAAATATCCCACAAAAAAATCTTTTCAAATATTTAATGAAGCACTTGTAGAAACATTATCTATCTTTTCTTCAAAATCAAGAGCCCGCCATAAATGACGGGCTCTTGCTCTATTTTAAATTGTTGTCGCTCATAAATTTTGACAGTTGGCTATAAGGAATAATGTTATTCTTGTCGCGGAAATACAAGATATATCCATTCATTTTCTTTAACTCTAAAAATATAAAAAACAAAGCCAGCACTGCGACGCAGCCAAATACCAACCCGCTAAAAAGGATTTCGGGCAGTTTCAACATCATTACGGTAAGTCCCGCAAATATATTAACATATAAAGTAAGCATTTTCAATATCTATATGGCAACTTAACTTTTTCATCACAAATAATACCATTGACGTCATATAAGTAAAACATCCACGGAACTTTTATTTTGTCATAAGCAACTTCATACCCTTCGCCTTTTACGTATAAAAGTTTAACGATAGTAAAGGCACCGTATGGAACATTAAATACCGCAACCACAGCAAACGGAATACAAAATATATTTGCGTTATCTCTGTAAATTATTATAGGAAACGCCATAACAATTACATTGATCAACAAAAGGATAACGGTAACTATGCGGCTCACATATACGGATTTTTTGTCGTATGTGTACTCCGATTTCTGACCGCAGTACACATATACCCGCTCGGCATTTGCAATAAATTCCTTTAACTTCGCCTCATCCTGCACGGGTGCTTTTATCTCGTCTATTCCGCTCTTTATTTCGTCGAGCTTTTTAAAGATATTACTCTGTTCTACCATTACTTATCACTCCTCTTTTTCCTTTCAGCTTCTATCCAAGCGTCAACGTTTCTGTCGCCGTTTATAAGCCCGCCCACCTGACTGCCCACCGCCTTTACGATTATTCTGTTTTCCTCAATGGCTGGTTTAAGTTCTAATAGCAGATCAATTGTTTTGTTGAGTTTTTCCTCCATCGAACTGATCTTTATATCCTTTAATTTGCTTATCATCCTTTGGAGTTCAACATTCTGCTCCTCCAAAGACAACTTTTCCAATTGTGCCTGTGAAATTAAATTGCGGTATTCCTCTATATCTCTCTCTTTAAGCTTATGTTGTTCAACAGACGACGCCAATTCTTCCTTTAAGGAGTCAGCCTGCGCTTTCAGCTCAACATTCTCCCTTTCAAATACACCAAACAGATTTATAAAATAATTGCCGTCAAAGTTCTCGTATTCAATCCCCTTATAATCGCAATAAGCAGAAAACGCATTGTATATCACACGCATATAAGAAACTACCGTTTCCACCTGAATACACTTTTCCCCCTTATGCTTATGCGCATTGACTTTAAGCGTGTAATCTTTCATTTTGTTGAAAGTATAGTCATCAATATGCAACTGGCCTTTAAAAACGGCGCTCACATCATCTCGTTTTAAAAGCGCCCCACAGGTTTCCCTTACCGACGCATCTATATTAAACCGCGCAATTACAAACTTTATGAATTGCTCCTGCAAGTCGAGAAACGAATCGTAAAACGAATTGCTTGCAGCTTTTATGTTGCGCTCCAAAGTTTGATAGCGTACATACAGTCTTTCGTCTAATTGTTTTAAGAATTCAAACATTTAAATTACCGCCATATCTTTCTTCAATTATCTTATATAAATTGGTATAGTCAATGCGGGGAGTATAAGGATAAGAATTATCTCTCTTATACTGTACTATGCTCCTAACGGCTTTTCGCAGGGAAGAAAAGCCTAAGTGCGTATTTATTCTGTCCAAAAACAGCTCGTTGCAATATCTTGTTTCTGCCGAGGTAAGTTTCTTGATATCATAAATATACAAATCGTCAAGATGGTACTGCGGTAACCCATCTTTCAAAGGCAACTTATAATTGTTATAATTGGGGGCATATAAATTTTCATTGGGCAA
>CALWKO010000095.1 GCA_944381275.1 uncultured Clostridia bacterium
CCCGAATTTACGATAACGGTGACTGGCGGCACGATCGAGGGCGCAATAGGATCAACGGTTATTGTTGAAGAAAACGGTTCCGTGACTGTCGTGGCAAGCGAAGCACCCGAAGGCAAAGAGTTTAGAGGCTGGAGCATTGACGGCGGCGAAACAATAATCAGCGCAGAAGCGGCTTATACCTTCACCGCAAGCGAAGATACGGTCCTGACCGCAGTCTTTGCGGACAAACAGAGCGACGTCAAGCCCGGCGGCGAGATAACTCCCGAAAACCCAGAAGGACTTTCGGGCGGCGCGATCGCGGGTATCGTCATCGGCAGCACGGCGGGCGCCGCATGTATCGGCGCGGCGGTTTGGTTTTTTGCAGCACGCCGCAAAAAATCGTCTTTATAACAAAAGCCGTTCGGCATAAAAACAAACGAGCCGCAAGGAGCGGCTCGTTTTTCATTGCGGGAAGCGTGACGTTGCACGAACGCAGACGTTGATTTGAATGGAAGAAATGTTTTGTATTGTTGTGCGGAAAATTACATGTCAAAATAAAGAACAAATTAATTATTTAAGACGTAATGTATAATTATAAAAATTTTTCGCCAAATGTCGTCAAAAGGTTGCATTATCCACACACGTATGATATAATAACGATAGATTATACATAACAAGAAAAGAGGGAAAATTGTGAATAAAAAGTTGTGGATGCTCATTGTCGCGGCGGCGATGATTTTAACGGCGATATTCGCAATGGCGGCATGCAACGACGGCGCGGAGCAGACCGATGTCACCACTTCAAACGAAGAACCCCTCGAAGAAGAACTCCCCGAAGAAGATACGGAAGAATTGCCCGAAGAAGTGTTTTACGAGATAGTATTTACGGGCATGGAAGGCGAAGTTGTAGCGACTTTGAACGTGAAGGAAGGGGAAACGATAACTCCGCCCGAGCCTAAGAGATATGAAGGATATGTGTTCAAGGGGTGGGAGATGCCGTCCGACGCGGCGGTGAAGGATATGACGATTAAGGCGATTTACGCAAAACTTTTCACGATTTCAATCAAAATAAGCGGTGCAGGGGTGGAAATAAGCGAGGAAATTACGGCGGAAGAAGGTTCGATCGTTTCAGATAAGGTTACTTTGGAATATGTGGAAGGGCTGCTGCCGGAGGGGCATTACATAAGCGGCGATTACGAGGATGAAGAATTTTACGACAGGTTGGTCGAGGAAGATATTTTACTTGAAATCACATGCGAAAAATACGAATATACGGTGACTTTTGAAAGCGGCATAGGCGGGGAAATTGCGCCGGCGTCTGCAAAATACGGCGAAAGCATCACTCTTCCCGCGCCGAGTGCGAAGGGGTATATTTTTGAAGGATGGTACACAGACGGGAATTTTGTACAAAAATACGAGCCCTCCGCGGTGACGGAGAGCTTTGTTTTGTATGCGAAATGGAGGGAGATAACAAGCGATACGCAAATAAACCTTGCCGGCGATGACGACATAGATATTTTGATTGCAAATCCGTTTGCGCAATTCACCGTTACGGGCGAGATAGATTTTACAAAGATAGCAAACGCGGGAATAACGTTCACGGGCATTTTCGACGGCGGCGGCAGAACGGCGCACCTAGGCAACAAGCCTTTGTTCAAGGAAAATAAGGGCACGATACGCAATTTAAATGTGCAAGTGAGCGCAGATAATGCGGAGATATCGGCGGATTCCGAAAGCGCGTACGGCGCGATATGCGCGTTAAACGGAGGCACGATAGAAGATTGCTCTGTGGAAGGGAGCATAAATGTCACTTCGCAAGAACAGGTAAGCGTGGGCGGAGTGTGCGGCATAACGAGCGGAGCAATAAAGAACACGTCCGCGCAGGTGACGATAGTATGCGGCGCCGCAAGTGATAGGAGCGCGATAGGCGGCATAGCGGGCAGATCGATGGGCGTGGATCAAACAGTTGCGCTCTGTGATTTAAACAGCAAAGTCACCATAACCGCAGGCGGCGGTGTGCAATATTGCGGAGGGCTGCTGGGCAACGCGTCCAACACGTCCGTTATAACTGCAAATACGCAGGCGGTAATAAGCGGCGGCGTTGCTGGCGGCTTGTTCGGGCAGGCGACAAACGGCGTCGTCATATCCGGGAGTATAACGATAGACAACACTTTCACAGAATGCTTGCGTGAAGGCGGTTTGGCGGGATTCGGCGAAGTAAAAATCGATGGCGCAGCTGTAACCGCCGCGGCAAGCGAGTTAAAAATTTTTCAAGTAAAAAAGGTTGAAAATTGCTCTGCACTATGGTAAACTTTAATTAACTTATGCGGAGCGCGTTATGACGGAAAAATTTGTAAGCAGGAGATTTATAGAAGCTGTTCATAATATCTTGGGCGAATTTGATTATCAAGATACCGATAATTTGGATTTTGCGCTCATCCGCCACAACGCTTTTGACCTTTTGAACCACACCGAAACGCCGCAAGACGCCGCGGAAGTATGTGAAATGTTCCGCTTTCTGCTCCGCTATTGGGACGAGGTGAAGAAGATTTTTCTCAATCAGCGCGCGATGTATAAGGCGCTGGAATTCGACCTTTTGAAGATGATCAGGCGCTGCCCGAAAGAAGAGGCGTACGGCGTGTATTTCCTCTCTAACGCCATGGCGCTCAACCCGAACGATATCTTCATCTCCTCCGCGTCTTTTCACGACAGGGCTATGCGCCTTGGGCGGGACGGGGACGTTTATACCATGCTGGAAGACGGCGATTATTACATGAAATTTTCGCCTTCATCCGTGCTGGAGATGGACGTGTTTTCCTCCCTCACCGACGAGCGCATATGCACCGTTTCCGCCGATGAAAACTTTGAATTTCGCCTGAAAAACAACCGCTCGGAATACTACATGATGACGGATAACGAGTTCGGCTATACCGGCTTTTACGAGATGAGCTATATAAAGCGGCTGCGTGAAAACGAGGTTATCAACACCGATATGCTCATCGGCGACATAGAGTGGCAAGCCGTGGATGACGATGAATACACCGCGGTAACCAGATTCTCCCTGTTCGACGGATACCCGGAAGAGCGCGAGCCCCTATTCCTCTTCGCCGCCGCCATAAACCTCATCTACCGCAGATATATGAAAACCGTCAATATCGATAAAAAACACGACCCCTCCGCCGACGACCTGCCCTACAGGGACATAGGCGCCATAAAACGCTACTTCAAATAGGGAGCGCGGGGCGCTCCACCCCCTAACCGCCTTGAAGTGACTTATTGGGAATGAAGGGCGGGGTTTCTTTGCAATATTTGGTGTTGTTTAAATATTGATGCCTTTGTTCTATTTGGTTAAAACACACTGCACCCTTAATCGGAAGCGCGGGGCGCTCCACCCCTTAACCGCCTTGAAGTGACTTATTGGGAATGAAGGGCGGAGGTTCTTCGCAATACTTGGTGTTGTTTAAATATTGATGCCTTTGTTCAATTTGGT